>JBDNJA010000200.1:0-16479 GCA_041688005.1 Gammaproteobacteria bacterium | reverse complement strand
CCTTCCTTGAAAGCAATGCTCATGAGTTGGCCTTTTACGCGACTGCGCACCTCGACAGCGTTGAGTGGTGTTATGACGCCAAGTCCAAACTGGTATATATTGAAGTCGTCCTGACGCACAGTAGTAACCACGACGGGAGTTGCATCAAGCAGGGAATCCTCACGGCTATCGGACTTGCTTTTACCCTGAGGAGAGGGAGTAGTCTGAGGGGTGCTCTGTTTAGAGTTTGTGTACCAGATCACACTGCCGGTGGCTAGCAGACCCAGTATAGCAATCATTATTATCGGACGTTTAATAACTGGCGTCCTGACTCTATGGTAGTGGCCCTCAGAGGCGATGAGGTGGAGCCTGAGTTTGATGTCATATAGTTACTGCTTTTCAAAGAATAAAACCTTTTAATATACCCGAGTGAAATCAATTTGTATAGTTGGCCTTATCTGATGTGTAATCCGGCAGATGGTTGCATGTAATCGGCGAATTATGGATATTTAATTTGAGATTAATATTTGTTTTGTGCTGTAATTTAGTGCTTTGATGATGAAGTGCATTATCTGGAATAAAGTTTCGTGATAAGTGGGTATATCTTTTTAACGCTCTGTCAACTTAAGCATATGAAAGTCAAATGTTACCCCAGAGGCTCGACAAATAGTTCTCGTAGCTCAATTTACACGAACCAATCCACTAACCTTATTTAACTCTCCCGGCTTTGGATCAAAATATCCAGGGTGTCGCCATCCTGGTCAACGGCGCGCCACAGGTGAACATTTTATAGTCGATTTTAACCAGAAGTTCCAAGTGAAGGCTGCTGTCGAAACTGCTTATGGGTCTCTCTAAAAATAGTGTTTTTTTCGCGATCTGTTTTTGCTCCTCGACAATAGCTCCTCGATAACCGCTCCTGCGTTATTCTACTTACGGGCTCCTGCCCTAATGCATTGTTCTAATTAGTTACATCCATGTAACGATGCAAAACAGATATATATGCTATTATCCATGGCAATAAGTGCACCAAGAGTAGGCGCTTCTAAGCGAGAAAGCACCGCGCGGACGACTGCATGGATATGCAGGAGGTAGAGCAATGCATGGAGCAATTGCCGAGAACCGCAGTGTACGTTTAGTACATGAGGATTCGAGCACGGAGCTACCAACAGTAGGGACCACGAGGCCACGCGGCAATCGCGGAAAAAGTGCATTTTTAGAGATGCTCATTTTTGTACCTACGAATAACTACCCTGTAATCTTAAACCTAGCGAGACTTAGCTTTTGAAAATTGATATCTATCAAAGTGCAAAATGTGGAGATAAATACCTCAGTGTTGCGAAAGGCGCACGTGTTGAGGCATTGATACTGCCCGATTCGATTGATCCAGACCTGCTGTCACTGTCTCCATTTAAAACTCGATTAGAAGTTGAGAAAGGGAAGGTTCATGCAGCACTAGACCAAGACGATGTGATCAAGCAAATCGAAAAAGTGGGTTATGCAATGCATGGCGCAAAAATGACAATAGAACTGGCGCCGACACTATCAACATAAATTCGCAGTCATAACGGAGTATGGGTGCGAGAGATGAATGCAATATTTGATGTAAGGCCTGTCACAGACTGGTAACTGTGTGATTGATATTGTGTGGTTTATCCAAACCAACCCGGTCAAAAGGTACGGGAATTTTCAGGCTCATCACATTGTAAAGGAACGCCAGCGGTAATTGAGTCTGTAAAAATCATTGCATTCCCTGCTCTGTAAATTCCTGACCGGTTTGAATATTGTTATCATCAGTATAATTAACGACGAAAACATCGGCGGATACGCTGATAAAGCTTTTTTGAATATTATTTGTGGCAGGATAAATGCTGACCGACTAGTGTTGATCAGAATCTATAAATAAGTCGAGCTGACCGTTGTTCTCGGTTAAATCGTTTAACTTAACGCCTATCCCGAGGAGTCTGACGGGTGATTTTTTTCGCAGCCACGCTTCTTCGCAAAGCGAACTTAAATCAGCCAAGTCTGGCCTGCTGTCTTGCCGCTCAATGGTAGTTTGTGTGAAATCACTGAATTTAATTTTAAGGAAGCTGTTCTGGGTACTATAGTCAGTGTCGAGGTTCTCCATGCGTTTCTTTAGTTCGGTGATTAATTCGGGTATTTTTTCAATACAGCTTGTTAGATCAGGTAAATCTTGGGCGTAGGTATTCTCAACACTAATTGATTTTCGACGCCACTGGGAGACGACGGGGCGGTTGTCTTCGCCATGTGCGAGCTTATAGATATGTTCACCAAAGTTGCCGAACATTTGAACAAACTCAAACAAAGAATATTGGCGTACATCAGCGCAAGACTTAATGCCTTGTTTTTCTAATCTTGCAGCCGTTACCTTGCCGACTCCCCATATTTTCTTGACGGGCAAATCTTGTAAAAATTCACCGACCCGCTCTGGCGTGACGACACACTGCCCATTGGGTTTATGCCAGTCACTCGCGACTTTGGCGATAAATTTATTGGGCGCAATGCCAGCTGAAACGGTAATGCCTATCGTGTCGGCAATGCGCTGACGAATCTCTCTGGCGATTAATGTAGCGCTACCTTTACAGCGCTCACAGTCAGAAACATCCAGAAAGGCTTCATCCAGAGAGAGCGGTTCGATTAAATCAGTATACTCAGAGAATATGTCTCTCATCTGCCGAGAGGCCTCTCGGTAGGCAGTCATTCGGCCTGGCACCAATACTAGTTGTGGGCAGCGTTTTAGCGCGGTCGCACTGGCCATGGCGGAGTGAATACCAAACTGTCGTGCTTCGTAGCTGGCGGTCGCGATAACGCCTCTACGGTCGGCGCTGCCACCAACGGCGATTGGCAAGCCTTTTAAGGCCGGATTATCACGCACTTCGACCGCCGCATAAAAGCAATCGGCATCGATGTGGATTATCTTTCGTTGAGGCAATTTGGGTGATGATTCAGAATTCATTTCATATTGGATAAGACGGGTGCTTGCTTCAAAATCGCTGCTGAGTAAGAATTGTAAGACTTAATGGGAGCGATGTTTCGATGACAGATAAAATATTTTACCAAGACAGCTATCAGAAAACACATCAGAGTGAAATTGTCGCAGTGCTAGATGATGGCATTGTAATGGAGTCGACCATCTTTTATCCATTGGGTGGTGGCCAGCCTGGTGATACAGGCGTCCTGATATTAAATGGAGAAGAGTATCGCGTGACAGATACCTGTTTTGCAGAAGATAGAGTCATGATTGTTCATCATTTGAATGCCGAGGACCTATCGGCTTTTCAAGTGGGTGATAGTGTTGATATGGCGTTAGACTGGGAAAGACGTCATCGTCTCATGCGAATGCACACTAGCCTGCATTTAATGTGTCATCTGATTACGGCTCAGGCAACGGGTGGCTCGATCGGTGAAACAGAGAGTCGTATTGATTTTGATCTACAAGGGCAGGTTGTCGACAAAGATAATCTGACGGTCGAAATGAATCGTTTAATCAATAGCCAGTTGGCCGTGACTATTGGTTCGATTACAGATGAAGCGCTAGCGCAAAACTCTGGTCTGGTGCGTACCATGTCGGTGCAGCCACCCAAAGGGCAGGGCAGCATACGGACAGTGACCATTGTTGATACCGACTATCAGCCCTGTGGTGGCACGCATGTGAATAATACCGCAGAGATTGGTGAAGTGATTGTGAATAAAATAAAAAATAAGGGTAAGCAGAACAAGCGAATTAGCCTGGCACTGGTAAACCCTTAGTATATTGTCATATTAGGTAGCTGCTTTTAGTTTCTGCGCGACCCACTGGTGAAAATGATGCGTTGGGTTATCCATCACCGGTGAGAAGACGCCACCTTTGTAACCAGGTGATGAACGTCCTTTTTGCATGCCTTCGACCGCATCGATATCTTCACTGAAAACGACGCGCCAGGATTCTAGCGTCGCATTTCGACTAGCCGCTAAATCGTCATCCAGAGCTTCTTCACCCACATAAAATAGTCGTAAATGTTCGATTGATTTGTTTGGTGAAACTGGCTCGATAATCATCACGAAGGCGTGATCTGCTTGAATGCCGAGTAGTACGTTCGGATAAAATGAGACATATTCAGCCTGCACTAATTTGTCTTGTGGCCATTCTGGGAAGCGTGGCAATGCGGAGCCTACCTCGTCCGATAGCCGATAAGCATAACTGCCCTGACCGGAAAAATCGTCATCGATCATAATGTGATAATGGTCTTCGAGCTTTGAGTAGCTGTTAAGGCTCGGGTGAATCCAGGGTAAGTGGTAGCTTTCGCAATAGTTTTCTACCGCCAGTTTCCAGTTCGACTGAATTTCGATCTGCATGCCTTTGCCATTAATGGCGCTTTGCAAATGGTCGAGACCTGTTTCGCCGAGAAATGTTTGCCAGCGTTCAGACAGTGGCTTAATGTATTGCTCAAACTCAACCGCATCGCCCGATAGATTAATGAAAATTGTATCCATCCATATCGCGCAGCGGACTGGCTTGAGGCCGTGATCGCAATGTTTAAAGGCGTCTATTTTATGTTCGCCGACGCCACCAATATGAGGCGTTACCATTAAAGCGCCATCGAGACTGTAACTCCAGGAGTGATATGGGCAGCGCAAAACACCTTGTACTGAAATTTCATCTTTAACCAGAACCATGCCTCGGTGGCTGCACACATTATGAAAAACCTTTATCTCATCCTGTTTGTTACGGGTGATGACCAACGGTAATCCCATAAATTCTACTGGTTTGGCATAGCCCTGTTCGGGTAGATCACCCGCAAACCATAATCCAGCCCAGCTAGTGCCGAGTACCTGGTCACGTTCGTGTCGCATATAGTCAGCGTCGGTGTAAACCAAATTGGGTAGTCCTGAGGCTTTTGCAATAGGCTTCAAGACAGAGTCGATATCTAAATCGAAAGAGATTGTTCCCTGATTAGTGCTCAACATTGGACTTTTCCTGCGGTGTATAAGGCATAGGATTCTAATAAGTTTGTCGTAATACATTGCCTTCAATTGGGTAATTTGGCAATATACAAAAAAGCACCAATGCTTTACTTTAAGTAAAGTCTTGGTCCCTTATGATATAGGGATTATCTTCTTTTACTGGCTATAGTCCTATCGTTTAACTCAAGCAAATAATCAGTATGTACGGTAATAATTAGTACTAAGCAGGCATTTAACAGATGGCACGACGACACTATAAGTTACCCAGCTTAACCGGCTTAAATACCTTCGATGCCTGCGCACGTCATGGCAGCTTAACCCAGGCAGCCGTCGAGTTGGGCGTCACTTTAGGCGCCGTTAGCCGACAAATTAAATCACTAGAGACCGATTTAGGCTTAGCCGTTTTTAAACGGCATCACCGTGGTGTTGAATTGACTAAAGCCGGATTAGAGCTTCATCAGGTTCTCAGTAGTAGCTTTAGAAATATTGGCAACACCTGGCAAGCACTAAAAATTCGTGGCGAAACGGCTAATATCACCATTGGGGCAACTACCGCATTCGCATCATTGTGGTTAATGCCTCGCCTGGGCGGATTTTGGGCGATGCATAAGCAAGTCGCACTGAATCACGCCATCTCCGATAATCCGGATGATGAAGGGTTTAGATCTGCCGATATTCGAATTCGATATGGTGATGGACATTGGCCTGGGGAGTCGGCTACTCGTTTGTTTGACGATATTATCTATCCTGTCTGTGGTCGAATATTCGCAGAACAAAACGAAATAACCCAGCCCGATCATCTGGCGAATTTGCCACTACTGCGTCTGGATAATCCCGATCCAGCCTGGATCGGCTGGAACCACTGGATTGCTAGGTGGGGTGTCGTATTGCCAGAGTCTAATTTTAGGCGGTTTAACAATTACGTGGTGGCGTTACAGGCAGCGGAGGAAAATCAAGGGGTGGCGCTCGGGTGGGATAGTCAGGTGGATACCTTAATCAAGCAAAATAAATTAGTGCGTCTGGGCGATATGGAAATGAAAGCGCCGGGTTCATATTACATAACCTGGGATAGTCATCAGCTTCTATCAGAACAGGCGAAGCTATTAAGTGATTGGCTGGTGGGTATTTCGGGGTCTAGCTAACTTTTCTAGCTAGCTTTCCTAACTCACTGGGAGAGAAAGGTGCAAGCCTTCCCCGCCAGCAATAGATTTGACTTGAAAGTTTTGTACAAAGTCTCGTCTAGCTTTGTAGTGCTATCGCAAAAATTATATCAATCGGCTTTTCTCCTATGCATAGTGACATCAGGAAGAAATTTTGACTTTGGCAACTGGCTCTGAAGTTGCCATATAAGAGTGATCCATACTGTTTAAAGTTGGCAGATTTTACCCATAGTGATGAAGGCTTTGTGATTAGGTTTTTAAATCAGCCCGCCTTGTGATAGCTTAATTTGTAGCTTTAGCAAGGGAGATTCAGTACCGAGACCTATGCTCATTCGAGTCGATAAGACGGCGCTATCTTGGGATAAAAGCATTAAAACAACGAGAGTGCCAATTGCAGTTCTTCATGAGATTCCTTGATGAGCAACTCGATGGTGCCAGCCTGAGTGGTGGTCGGTTGTTTTTTGGTATCTGGTGCTGGTTTGTCTACAGTTGGCAAAAGGATGGCCTTGGCGATAGCAGGAAAAACATCAGCGATAGGACAATCAAGAGGCGCTTCAAGCGTGGTTGCAAGTACCTTTTTGCGTAAGCTCGCGACTGAGCATTCGAGATACTCAGCCCCGAATTTTAATGATCGTGTGAAAGCATCATGGTCCCAGCCAGTCTCGGTTTACTGCGTTATTTCAGCGGCTGCCTGTAGAGTATGGGCTTTGCGGCTGGTGTTTTTAGATTGTTGTTGTGCTTCGCGTGCTAAGTCAGGTAGATATAATTCATGGCAGAGTAGTTGCCATAACTCTGCAAAGTTGTATCCAAATATAGATCCTGCACTTTCGGCTGCAAGTTTGTTAGACAGACATGCTTGTAGAAGAATTCTTTTAAACCAATTTTAAATGATCCAAGAAAGTCGCCTAATGTGACGCGCATTAAAATCACGGCAAAAGTGCCTCCGATGACCACCAGAATCGACGGTACATTGACGAATATGATGAAGGGGCCGCCCATCATGATGGCCCCCTATTATTACGTAAGCTAAAATAAACCCAACAATCGAAGCTATATCCACTTAATTTCTCCTGCCTGTTTGTGAGTTATCGGACGAAGTTAAGTCTAGTTTTTAATTTATGCATAAGATTTTGAGCGTTAAAGAGTAGAAAATTGCTCAGTTAATTATGAGCGCAACTGATAGGTTGAACGGTTGCCCTGATCGATCAAGTCATGCTCCAGCAGCCAGTCACGCGACTCTTGTGCATCTTGCTCAAACCAGTTTTGAGTGCTACCGAGGCGAAAGCTGTAACCCCAGGCGTCCATATCGGACAGCATGCGCCGACGACCCAGTGAGGATAAATCATCTGAGAGTAATATTTGCAGGTAGCAAACCGCGTTTTCTTCTAGCTGAAAGTTACCTGCATTGGTGTTGAGTTGTTTGCGTCTAGCGTCGTCCATGCAGATAAAATGGCAGGCTTCATGTAAAGCCGAGTGTATCGGTGTGTCTTGCCTTAAGAATATTTGATGACCAATCAGTCCGGCTTCTTCGTCACCCCAAAAACTACCTGGAATAGCCTTGCCAGGTGGCATAATTTGAACCTCTAGTTGGTAACGTGCGAGCAGGTTTATGAGTTCGGTATGATTAATATCGTTAAAGCGGAGCACCGTCTGTTCGAGGTTTATACGTTTGCTCATGAATGGTTCACGATTGATTGTCTAACATTTTGGCGATGGTTTGTTGCAATCTCCACCACTCTTCCTTCATGTGTTGTGGTGGTGACTTTCGAGTGCGGATCACAAGATAGTTGATGGCCGCGCCAAACACACCAAGAATGCCACCAACATCAAAATCAGGTTGTGAATAATGTGTTCGGATCTTTTTAATGAGTGCCATACCTCGCTCGGCTCGGGTGCGGGCCAGCGCAATAGTCAGATTATTCTGCCCTGACATTTCCCAAGCCATAATCTCGAGTGTGATTGGCATTGCCTGTAAGGAGGCGGCATGTCGCTTTAATAAAGTTTTCAGGTATTCATGTAATGGTTGGCTTGTCAAAGCCTCGGCAGTTTCGCTCATGACTTCGTCGACTTCCCACCAAAGCTGGGTCGTTTCAGCAAAAGCGAGCAGCAAACCATCGAAACCACCAAAGTAACGGTAAATGAGAACCTTGTCGCAACCGGCCTGACGAGCTATAGAGTTGACTCCGACAGCTGGATAGCCTTGCTCTAGTAGTAAGGTCTCGACCGCTTTGAGGATTTTCTGTTTGGTTTGTAATCGACTTCTGGTCATAGTGCTCTCCGACTTTCTATCCCACGACTGATTTTGACTGTTGCCAGAAAGCTTCCATTTGATCTAGCGCCTGCTGGCTCATATTGATATCGGAAGACTGCATTTGTTGTTTTACATAATCAAAGCGGCGAATAAATTTTCGATTGGTATGACGTAACGACATCTCGGCTTCAATTTTGAGGTGGCGGGCAATGTTCAGGCAAACAAATAAAACATCGCCTAGCTCATCACTAACATGGCTAAGGTCGCCGCTTTCTATCGCTTGTTTTAGCTCGATGACTTCTTCGTCGAGTTTGTCGATGACGAGGCTTAGTTCAGGCCAGTCAAAACCGTATTCGGCGGCTTCTTGCTGCAAGCTAATAGCTCTTTTGACGGCGGATTGTGAGCTGGAATTTTGTCCAAAGTGAGTTGACGCCATGCCCGTGCCTATTCCCGAGGACGCTTTTTCCTTTGACTTCAGATCCTGCCATTGCCGCTTGAGGGTTTCTTCATCCGTGTTGGCGCGATGGTTTTGATCAAAAACATGTGGATGCCTGTAGGTCATTTTGGCGACAATGCCTTCAACGACCTGATCGAAATCAAAGGCGCCTCTTTCTTGTGCAATACGGCTATGAAATACAATATGGAACAGTAGGTCTCCTAATTCTTCCTTTAAATTGTCCATGTCGTCACGTTCTATAGCGTCGAGCGTTTCGTGAGTTTCTTCTAACGTGTAGGCTGCAATCGATGCGTTGGTTTGCTTCAAGTCCCAGGGGCAGCCAGTTTTGGGTGTGCGTAACTTTTCCATCAAGGTGAGTAACTTTTCGATGCTATTCATGGATTGCTCAGGTTGGCTAATAATAAAGGTAGAATAATAGTTTGCTTCATAGTGGGTTAAAACTGGATAATAACGGCTCTGTCCTTTTACATCCCATTATAACCAATCACAACCACCCACTTATTATCTACCTATATTACCTACCAAAAATATATGAGCGATAGATTTCAACAAATGGAGCGATGGCTAAACAGCCTTGGCTACCATAATTATACGCTAACTTCTGCATCCGAAGATGCTAGTTTTAGATCGTATCAGCGCCTGCAGCAAGATGCCAATTCCTGGGTAGTGATGGATGCACCGCCGGATAAAGAGCCTTGTGATCGTTTTATTGAGATTGCTACAAAGCTGCGCCAGGCAGGATTATCGGCACCAGAGATTATCGATCAAAATCTTGAGCTAGGTTTTTTGCTTTTGACTGACTTAGGTGCTACACCTTATCTGTCGATACTCAATGCTGATAGTAAAGAGCCACTTTATGCGGATGCGCTGGCTGCGTTGTTGCAAATGCAGGTTAATGTTACGAGTCACGATTTAGCTGAATACAATCCAGCCCTATTAAGCCGGGAAATGGATTTATTTCATGACTGGTTTCTGGCAGAACTGCTCGGCATTCGGCTCAATGAATCACAGCAAAAGCAATGGGTTTCAATTAAACAAACCCTGATTCAAAATGCCCTCGAACAGCCACAGGTATTTGTGCATCGCGATTATCACTCGCGCAATCTAATGAAAATTGACACAGGTAATCCGGGTATTATCGACTTCCAGGACGCTGTTTGCGGCCCCATTACTTATGACCTTGTGTCAATACTACGAGACTGTTATATCGACTGGCCTATCGGCGAGGTCGAGTCGTTAGCACTCGATTATTACCGCGCCGCGAAATCGGCGGCACTACTCGATGTCGAGTCTCAGCAATTCTTGCTCTGGTTTAACTTAATGGGTATTCAGCGCCATTTGAAAGCAGTAGGGATATTTTCTCGGTTGAAAATTCGAGATGGCAAAAGTGACTATTTGAATGACATTCCTCGTACACTCAATTATCTGCGTCAGGTAAGCGAATTGGAACCAAGCATGACAGAGTTCAGTGACTTAGTCATTGAGTTAAATCTATCTGAACGAATAAAGGCAATGATTGAATGAACGCAATGATTCTGGCAGCCGGACGCGGTGAGCGTTTGCGCCCTTATACCGATACTTGTCCCAAACCATTGCTGGAGGTTAAAGGTAAGCCACTGATTAGCTATCATTTCGAAGCGCTAGCCCGAGCGGGAATCAAGCAAGTGGTGGTGAATTTGAGTTGGCTCGGCGACAAGATCGAAGAGGCGATGGGGTCGGGTAGTCAGTTTGGCCTTGAGATTGTCTATAGCCGAGAAGCCCAGGCGCTTGAAACCGCCGGAGGCATTGCTCACGCACTGGAAAAGCTGGATGACCAATTTATAGTGATTAATGGTGACATTTTCACTGACTATCCGTTTCAACAGTTGTTGTCAAAAGAGGCCGTCGCCCATTTAGTGATGGTACAAAATCCGTCACATCACCCCAAAGGAGATTTCGGGTTGAGTGACGGTTACGTCAATAACACGGCTGAAAATCGCCACACTTTTGCTGGTATATCTTGTTTCCAAAAAACATTCTTCAATGATCTTGAGCAAGGTAAACAGGCACTAGCGCCTTTGTTGCGAAAAGCAATGGAAGACAATCAGGTGACAGGAGAGTTGTTCGAAGGACAATGGACCGATGTCGGTACGCTGGCGCGTTGGGCGTCGATTGGTTAGGTTTGACCTAGCCAATCGACTCCGTCATTACCATCCTAACTGGTCGTTCTAACTAACGACGTGAGTTTCAGTCGTAACGCTCGTACTAGTCCGCAAGCGGCTACGCAAATGACCGGCAGACTCTAAAATTGGATAAGCAACTGACGTTAAATGCGAGTGGATACGCTTTAAATCACGAATAACATCGAGCTGCAATGCACTCAATCGAGAGTCGTAGGTAACGTCTTCACGTAGTTTGTTGAGGTGGTTCACGACAGCCTGTTTTTCCAACTTTATAAACTTGTATTTCTTTGCCAGTAGCTGCCTGGCCATACTAATATCACCCGAGGTGAAAACGCTCAACGATAGGTTAAAACTGAGTAAAACCGGCTGGTACAGATTGTTGATGTCTTCCCTGTCCTGCAATGACATTTTCGAGCCAGGCGTCATTTTTTTACGCAATAGACTATCGATCATATCAACTGAAATAATGTCGCCAATATGCTCCAGGTTAGTCGCATAGCTCATAATTTCGGCACAACGCATGCTTTCTTTTTCACCCAGTGTCTCGCGGCTGAGCTTGGTGAGATACAGCTTTACCTCATCATAAAACAAGTTCGTGGTTTGATCCATCGCACGGGTTTTTTTGGCTAAATCGATGTCGTTTTTCTTTAGCGCAATGAAGGTATTTCTGAACATGCGCTCGACAATTTCACCCATCCTGAGCACTTCGCGCTCGGCGTTTACCAAAGCCACCAGTGGCGTGGCAAAGGCCGATTTGTTTAAGTGCATGGGTTTTAGTTCATTCAGCTCAACTTCAAGCTCGGGCAATATTTTTTCGGTTAGGGTGGCCATTTGATTGATTAATGGCAGGAATAGAATAGCCAGCGCAATATTGAAGAACATATGAAAATTTGCAATTTGGCGCGCTGTATCCATATCAAACTGCGCCATCCAGCCAGATAAAAAACCGACCATTGGCAGCACGATGACAACGCCACAAACTCTGAAAATTAAGTTACCTAATGGAGGTTGTCGGGCGCTGCGGCTGCTACCGAGCGTTGCAATAAAGGGTGGGATAGCACTACCAATATTAGCGCCTAGTACAAATGCAAAAGCAACACTAGAATCAAGTGCCCCGGTGCTCGCTAGCGTGATAATTAACAATACGGTAGCAAGGCTTGAATGCGCCATCCAGGCAATCAGTGCGGCTACAATCACTGCGAGCATTAAATCATCACCTAAGGACGAGAAAATACTCTGCACGATAACTGATTCGCGCATGGGGGTTGAAGCGGCCAAAACTAACTTGAGCGCTAATAACATCATGCCAATGCCGAGCACTAGTCGCCCGACATCGCGAGCCCTTCCGCTGTCAGAATAAGTGAACATGGCGACACCGATTGCGATTAGCATGGGTGACAAAACAGATAAGTCGAAGGTAAGGATTTGAGCGACCAGTGTTGTACCAACATCCGCGCCTAATAATACGGCAAGCGCCGGACCCGTATTGATGATGCCCTGACCACTAAACGAGGCTGTTAATAATGCGGTCGCACTGCTGCTTTGCAGTAAAACTGTAACACCAAGGCCGGTGAAAAAAGCTTTGAATCGATTGGAAAGACTGGCGCCTAATGCGGTGCGAACTTCATTGCCCCAGGCATCGGTAATTCCCATACGCACCATGCGTAAGCCCCACAACAACAAAGAAACCCCACCAACTAGATTAATCAGAATGGTACTGCCGTTGATGATCGTGACTCCTGCAAAAGGGTAAAAGGAAGTTTTAAACGTGCGCTTAAGTATATGAACAGGGTGCCATCTACTTAACGGCGGAAATACTAGCAGAAATACACTATTTTCTCTACTGTGTGGAGATTAGCAATATCGGCACTAGGGTCTATCTAAAACCAACCTAGTAGGCCGATTTCGGGTGAGGTTTATATTAGGCTTCTAGTATTTCTATAGCATTTTTAAGATTGCTTGTTTTCAAATTATAAGAATCGCAATGAAAAATCGACCGCTCGCAAATGTTTGGTCAGTGCACCAATGGAGATGAAGTCTACCCCTGTATTGGCGATCTTTAATAACGATTCATCGGTGATATTACCCGAAGCTTCGAGCTGAATTTGATTGGCAGTCATCTTAACCGCCTGTTTCATTTTTTCGATGCTGAAATTGTCGATTAATGCACGGTCAACTTTTGCATCTATGGCTTGTTGCAACTGATCGAGCGTCTCAACTTCTACTTCCAGCAATCGGTCTGGCTGCAATGCTCGGCCTCGTTCGACTGCTTGTTGAATGCTGCCACAGGCGCCCAGATGATTTTCCTTAATCAGGTAGGCGTCAAACAAACCAATTCGATGATTCATTCCACCGCCGCAGGTAACGGCATATTTTTGTGCCAGACGCAAATGTGGAATGGTTTTTCGAGTATCAAGAATACGGCATTTCGTCTGACTAATTTTGTCGACGTAATAACGGGTTGTGGTTGTAGTACCCGACAAGGTTTGTAAAAAGTTAAGCGCAGTGCGCTCGGCTGTCAAAATGGCACGGGCAGGGCCGTTTATCTGACACAAGACGCTATCAGCACTGACTCGATCGCCATCCTGTGCTCGCCAGTCGAGATGAATGCGCTCATCACATTGTTTGAAGGCCTGATTGAACCAGGCTGTGCCGCATAAAATGGCATCTTCACGGACTAACAGTCGCGTTGTTAGTGATTTATTTTCATCGATTAACAAGGCGCTAATATCACCGCTGCCAATATCTTCCTGTAGTGCCAATTCAACGTCGTGAATAATGTGTTTCTGCAAGTTCATTTTCCTATTCGTAATAGTCATTCGCTGTGCTTAATCGTTAATGAAATAAATTCTGGGAAGTCGGTGGACTTGAAAGCTTTTAGGCTTTCAAGTCATGCCTCATGTTCTTCTCTGCGCAAATCTTGAACTGCATCAAGATAAGCACCGATAACGACGCTCTCGGGCAATGCGCCCAGATACCGTCCGGTGTTAGAGTTAATGATGGGCACTGCCTCACCGTTGAAATTCCGCATGACTTCCATTGCGTGCCACAGACTGGTGGATTCGTCGAATAATAATACAGGTTTGAATTCGACGCTCGACAGAATAGCTTCAGGGTGCGCCTGGATTAATTGATCGAGTGTCGCCAGTCCAAGGTAGCGCTGATTGGCATCGGTCACTACCGCAGTTTGGTGCCCTTCGACTTTAAACTGCTCAATCAAATCACCACAGGTTCGATTGCCATCGACGCAACGCAAATGTTGAACACAATACTCTAATACCTGGTGATGTTGTAAATAGCCTCGGTCACGCCCCAGCGATAGATCGAGGCCTCGTTTAGCCAGTTGGGAATCAAACAGTGAACGACCAAAACATTGATAAGACACCAGGTTCGAAAACACTAAGGTTATCATGGCGGCGATAGTGATCTCGTAGTTTCGGGTTAGCTCAAAAATAATCAGCAAAGCGGTCAAAGGTGCGCCGATAACCGGGCTGGCAAGCGCCACCATGCCAGAAATGGCATAAACCGAAAGCCCAGAATATTGCTCGAGCAATAACGCCGGAATAGATATCGCAAATAAAGCCCCGAATAAAACGCCAATCAACAAAGCAGGAAAGATAACACCGCCAGCAAAACCAAAGCCGATGCACAGTATCGTGACCGCAAACTTAGTGACCAAAATAGTAGCTAGTTGGCCTGCACCATAATTTCCCTCTACGCTGGCAAGTCGTAAGACATCTTGACCAACACCGAGAACTTCTGGCACTTGTAACGAGATGATAGCCAGAGTGAAACCGGCTAACATCGGTTTCAGCGGAGCCGGTATTTTAATCTGGCGGGCATAATCGGTAGTGGCATTGAGTAGTTTCATGAATAACACGGCGATCAATCCACAGGCAGTGCCTTCAAGTGCAAATAATAAAAATTCAGATACATGTTTAACCCGGTCGAACTCGATCAAAAACAAAGGTGGGTGTTCAAATATCACGTTCGCAACGACAAAGCCGCAGGCCGAAGCAACGGTGACAGCGGTGAATATGCGTAAAGAGTAATGCCGAAGAATGACTTCATGAGTGAAAATTAAACCCGCAATCGGTGCATTGAATGCAGTCGATATGGCGGCTGCGACACCGCAGGCAATCGCGATGCTACGGATATCACGCACACCCAGATCTAAACGGTTGGTTAACTGTCCAATCAATGAGCCCAGATAAACAACAGGGCCATACTGACCAACCGACGCACCGCAGCCTATTGACGCGATGGACGCCAGAGTGGAAAAGACGCCCGATTTTGGATCGGGTAGTTTCTCGCGAAGTTGCACCGCGTAAATGGTGTCGGGCACGCCCAGTGGTCGTCTGGATTTCACGCCATAATGCAACAATAGACCAACCACCAAACCGCCAATTGAAACGGATAAAACCGTGACAAATGCCAGTGTGTCGGGATCAATATTAGCGCGACTTTCAGCGGTTACTAGTAAAAGTTGATTAAGCGATTGTACTAATTCTACGAATCCAATCGTTGTAAAAGAGCTGACCATACCCACGACTAGGCCGACTGCTGCCACCATAAACATGCGATAGGCGGTTAAATGGACGCGAGGCTTTTCGGGTGATTGATTCATATCGCTTTAATAGTTAATTGATTGATAGTCAGTAGACTAATAGGAAATAGTAGTGGTGTCATAAAGAGGAAAGGCATGTGAATGAAGCGCATGTAAAGTCAGAGTAATGCTGGGAAGCACAAGCACCCTCAGCGTTTAGATTGAAAGTAGCGGGCGGAGAATCTAATGTATACAGGTTGATTGTCATAAACAGGTAGGTTTCTACAGCTAGATTTTTTTTACACAGGCCAGATAAGCATTGTCGTCAGGCATGGTGTTATCCCGTTGAGCCTGCCACAAAGCTTGCCCCAGGCATTCGATCATCGAATGTTCGGCATCATGAGGGGCATTCGTTTTCAGCAACTTTTGATAGGCAGCCTGGATGCCGGATGGTCTATCTGCACTCGCCTGTTCGCGGATTGCAATGTGCATGCCCATGTGCAAAAAAGGATTGGTCTGACCATCTTCAGGCGTAAAATCTCGCTCCTTGGCATGCTCGCCTTTGTCTAATAGTGCATGATATTCTGGATGCATTTTTATCACGTCCGCAATAATAGCCTCCATGGGTTCGAGTAGAGATTGTTGCTGCATTTTTTGCCAGACGGTGAGATAAACCTGTCGAACTTCATCACGTGATTGAAACATTTTTACCTCTTATTCCAGTTTAAACTTAATCTTCAGAGCATCTCTAAAAATAGTGATTTTTTCGTGGCCTGTTTTTTGCTCCTGCTAAACAGACATACATGCCATCCATGGCAATAAGTGCAAGAAAGTACCGCGCACAGAACCGGAGTGTACGTTAGTACATGAGGATTCGAGCACGGAGCTTATGTACATGGATGTACGGTATGTCGATTTGGCCTCGTGGTCCCTACTGTTGGTGCAGGAGCACAAAAATCGGT
>JBDNJA010000029.1:0-5682 GCA_041688005.1 Gammaproteobacteria bacterium | reverse complement strand
CGCTAGTATCTAGTCGGTATAGTAGTAAAATGATGCGTTAAGTGTCGATTCGAAATTATTCTAAATGAGTATTTAAAGTGCTAATTTAGTAAACACAATGCAAGGTGTTGACAAGTGAATGATGTAGCAAAGAATTTAATATTATGGGTCGTGATTGCCGTTGTTTTATTGACGGTATTTCAGAGCTTTGGTGGACGCAGCAGCAGTAGTGCCACTAATCTAAAATACTCTGACTTTCTTACCCAGGTAAAGCAAGGTCAGGTGCAAGAGGTTTTGATCGAAGGTCAAAGCATCACTGGCCAGTTGAAATCTGGCGTTAGCTTCTCGACCTACAGCCCTGAGACTGATAATTCAGCACTGATTGGTGATATGGATCGTGCTCATGTCTCGATCGTTGGTAAGCCACCTGAGGAACCTTCGTTACTCGTTCGTATCTTCGTCAGCTGGTTTCCTTTCATCGTTTTAATTGGCTTGTGGGTTTTCTTCATGCGCAAAATGCAAGGCGGCGGCGGCGGTGGCGCCATGTCGTTTGGAAAAAGCAAGGCGCGACTGCTGAGTGAGGATCAAGTTAACATTTCCTTTAATGATGTCGCTGGTATTGATGAGGCAAAGGAAGAAGTCGGTGAATTAGTAGAGTTTCTACGTGAGCCCGCTAAATTTCAAAAACTAGGTGGTAAAATTCCTCGTGGTGTCTTAATGGTGGGCTCTCCGGGTACGGGTAAAACGCTACTAGCGAAGGCTATTGCTGGTGAAGCTAAAGTGCCGTTTTTCACCATCTCAGGCTCTGATTTTGTCGAAATGTTCGTCGGTGTCGGTGCGTCCCGTGTTCGTGATATGTTTGAGCAAGCAAAGAAGCATTCGCCCTGCATAATTTTCATTGATGAAATCGACGCTGTGGGTAGGCACCGTGGTGCCGGAGTAGGCGGTGGTCACGATGAGCGAGAGCAGACATTAAATCAGTTGCTAGTCGAAATGGATGGCTTTGAAGGTAATGAAGGCGTGATTGTAATCGCCGCTACCAACCGTCCCGACGTGTTAGACCCTGCGTTATTAAGGCCAGGTCGTTTTGATCGCCAAGTTGTTGTTCCGCTACCGGATGTTCGTGGCCGTGCACAAATTCTCAAGGTTCATATGCGAAAAGTGCCTGCGGCTGACAATGTTGATACCATGGTAATTGCACGAGGCACTCCAGGTTTTTCTGGTGCCGATCTTGCGAATTTAGTGAATGAAGCAGCACTGTTTGCCGCCAGAGGTAATAAGAAGCTCGTGCATATGGGTGAATTTGAGAGAGCAAAAGACAAGATCATGATGGGCGCCGAGCGCAAGTCGATGATCATGAACGACGCTGAGAAAAAGCTCACTGCGTATCACGAAGCAGGGCATGCGATTGTTGGCCGAATAGTGCCTGAGCATGATCCAGTTTATAAAGTTAGTATCATTCCTCGGGGTCGTGCGCTGGGTGTGACCATGTTTTTGCCGGTCGAAGATCGCTACAGTTATAGTAGAAAACTGCTGGAAAGTCAGCTGTCGAGTTTATATGGTGGGCGCATAGCAGAAGAGCAAATATTTGGTGCCGATGCTGTTACAACGGGTGCATCAAATGATATTGAGCGAGCGACTAGCATTGCCCGTAGTATGGTCACCCAATGGGGGCTGTCTGATCGCATGGGACCATTATCTTATGGTGAAGAAGAGGGAGAGGTTTTCCTCGGTAAATCAATGGGTAAGCAAAAAACAGTGTCAGACGATACTGTACGAGCCATTGATTCTGAAATTCGGACGCTTATCGACAGGAACTATCAACGCTCAGTCGATATTTTGACAGAAAATGAAGGTAAGCTGCATGTTATGGCTGATGCATTGATGAAATATGAAACAATTGACTCAAGTCAGATTGATTCAATTATGGATGGGAAAATCCCAGGCCCACCTCAGGACTGGACCGATGACGAGTCTGGTTCTTCGGGTTCTGGTGGCAATAAGGTCTCGGTTGAGACGGATACCAAGGAAGACGAGAATCCAAATTTACCTGATCCAGCCACTAAGCTCCACTAACTTGACAACAGGGCAAAGATCGAGCAATCGGTCTTTGCTTTTTTATGCGCGCGAATAATGTTGAAAAAAACAATTTAGAACAATCTAAGTCAACTAAACGAGTTCAGGTGATGGGCGTGATAAACACGACGCCCGACTCATTTTCTGACGGCGGACAGTTTGCGACTATTGATAATGCCTTTAACCATGCGCTCAGACTGATTGACGATGGTGTTGATATTCTTGATGTGGGTGGAGAATCGACAAGGCCCGGTTCAGGTCAAGTCAACCTCGAGCAAGAGCTGGCGCGCACCATTCCGCTCATCAAATTAATTCGAGAAGTGTCGGATGTGCCCATTTCAATCGATACCAATAAGCCTGGTGTGATGCAGCAAGCGGTCGATGCAGGGGCTACCATCATTAATAGTATCTGGGCACTCCAATTAGAAAGTTCGTTAGAATTGGCCGCAGACCTTGGTGTGCCAGTGTGCTTTATGCACATGCAGGGAACGCCAGAAACCATGCAAGATAATCCAACTTATAATGACGTCGTCAGCGAAGTGCTCGATTTTTTAAAGCAGCGTATTGATGCAGCAATTGATGCAGGCATAAAGCAGCGCAATATTATTATCGATCCTGGTTTTGGATTTGGAAAAACATTGCAACATAATTTGCAATTGTTGAAATCACTCGCCGAATTTAAGTCATTAGATGTGCCATTGCTAGTGGGTATGTCCCGAAAGCGAATGATTGGTACGATACTCGACAAACCAGTCGATCAGCGTCTTCACGGCAGTGTATCGAGCGCCGTTATTGCCGCAATGCTAGGTGCTGATATAGTTCGCGTTCACGATGTCCCCGAGACCTTAGATGCCATTGCAATGGTGAATGCGCTGTATCAACTAGCTTAAGTTTGATAGCTAGGCTAGGTTAGAGAGTTTGACTGGATTATAAAAATAAACAATCGAGGAATGTAATGAGCCGACGATATTTTGGTACCGATGGAATTCGTGGAAAGGTAGGCGTTCCGCCAATGACAGTAGACTTTGTGATGAAGGTTGGCTGGGCGGCTGGCAAGGTGCTT
This sequence comes from Gammaproteobacteria bacterium, assembly GCA_041688005.1. Taxonomy (GTDB): domain Bacteria; phylum Pseudomonadota; class Gammaproteobacteria. Next base: position 2,564 of record JBDNJA010000029.1, on the reverse strand, counting down.
GCCAAGCAGGGCAAAGGTAGTGTCGTTATTGGAAAGGATACTCGAATATCTGGTTACATGTTTGAATCAGCACTAGAGGCCGGTTTGGCGGCTGCTGGCTTAGATGTGATATTACTCGGCCCTATGCCCACACCAGCTGTCGCCTATATGACGCAGGCTCGCAGGGCGGTAGCGGGAATTGTGATTAGCGCATCGCATAATCCCTATCATGACGACGGTGTTAAGTTTTTTAATGCTGACGGATTTAAGCTATCGGATAAAGTCGAGCAGGCAATAGAAGACATGATAGATCAGCCACTGACGATGGTTGAGTCGGAACAATTGGGTAAAGCAACCCGAATGGAGGATGCCAAAGGTCGTTATATCGAATACTGCAAGAGTTCAATCCCTTTTAACACAACATTGAGAGGCATGAAGCTAGTGGTTGATTGTGCCCATGGCGCAACCTATCATATCGCCCCCGCTGTATTTCGTGAATTAGGTGCCGAGGTACTTGAGATAGGAACCAAACCTAACGGTTTGAATATCAATAAAGACGTCGGTGCGCTTCACCCCGATAATATGCGCGCAATGGTGTTAGAAAATAAGGCTGACATGGGTATTGCGTTTGACGGTGATGGCGACCGATTGATGATGATGGACTCAAAGGGTGACGTTAAAGACGGCGATCAACTACTTTACATTATTGCCAAAAGCAAATTAATGACTGGCCGCCTAAGCGGTGGTGTTGTCGGTACACTGATGACCAACCTTGGACTGGAACATGCTCTGGAAAAAGAGGGCATTGGATTTGAAAGAGCTAATGTGGGTGATCGACACGTCATGGAGAAGCTAGTCGACAAAGGCTGGTCTGTCGGTGGAGAGTCATCGGGACATATTATTTGCCTTGATAAAACATCGACAGGTGATGGCATTATCGCCTCATTACAAGTACTCGATTGGCTGGTTGAAAAGGGAATAACTTTAACCGAAGCCTGTGATGGCATGACTTTATACCCACAGATCATAATTAATGTGTCTATCGCTAAAAAGATCGATTTTCAATCGGTGCCTGCGATTCAGCAGAGCGTGAGTGCGGCAGAATCTGAATTGAATGGTAAGGGCCGGGTATTGTTAAGAGCGTCGGGCACCGAACCGTTAATCAGGGTTATGGTGGAGGGTGAGGATGCAGTGCTAGTAAATAAACTGGCATCGGAAATAGCCGACTGCGTAGCATTAGCAGCATCAAACTAACTATTTACATCATTTATTGATTTGTCGATTGATTTATTGTCGTTAGATGAGTAACCTTTGCCGCCGATTTGATACCTGATAAAGACAGATGCGAACCACCTTGATAGCTGGAAACTGGAAGATGAATGGCAACTTAGCCAGCGTCATTGAGCTAGTTGAAGGTATCAAAGTTGGACAAGACGCAGGGCAGGTTGAAAATGCAGAGTTAGTCGTTTGTCCTTCATCCATATTCTTAATGAAAGTCGGTGGCATGCTGGACGGCAGTGATATTTCACTTGGCGCTCAAAATGTTTGCGACCAGGCAGCCGGTGCTTTTACGGGTGAAGTATCAGCGTCGATGCTAAAGGATTGTGGTTGTCGTTATGCCATCGTCGGTCATTCAGAACGCCGTGCTCTTTACCTGGAATCAGATCAGTTAGTTGCTGGTCGTTTCGCAATGGCTGCTGAGTCAGGTTTAATACCGATTCTATGTGTTGGCGAGTCATTGCAAGAACGTGAAGAAGGCTCAACTGAAGCGGTTATCGCAAGACAATTAGACGCGGTGATTGAGTCGCAAGGTATTTCGGCAATAGCCAATAGTGTTGTTGCCTATGAGCCAGTTTGGGCGATCGGCACAGGGAAGGTCGCAACACCCGATCAGGCGCAGGCTGTGCATCGGTTTATTCGGAACAAGTTCGCGGCACTCGATTCAGTCGTTGCCGAAAAAGTACAGATTTTATATGGCGGAAGCATGAATCCGAAAAATGCAAAAGACCTATTATCCCAACCTGATATCGATGGTGGTTTGATCGGTGGTGCGGCATTAAAGGCTTCCGACTTTTTAGCAATTGCTCAATCCGTTTAGGAATTTTGATGGAAAATATAAATAGTGCGCTGCTTATTGTTCAGGTCATCCTGTCGATATGCTTGATTGTTCTGGTACTAATGCAACACGGCAAAGGTGCCGACGCAGGCGCTGCTTTCGGCAGTGGTGCATCGTCTACTGTATTCGGTTCAAAAGGGTCGGGTAATTTCTTAAGTAAAACAACAGGCATTATGGCAACTATGTTTTTTGTCGTGTGCATGGCGCTGGCTTATGTGGGTAGTCATCGTAACGACTCTGGAAGCCTTATCCAGAGTGTGACCTCAATTGGTACTGAAGAGGTTCAAGGTATAACGTCCGTAGAAAGTGATTTGCCGCCTGTTGACTCATCGTCAGATGTGACTTCAGGGTCAGATTTACCGCCTGCTGAGTAATAAATTATTGCCGATGTGGTGGAATTGGTAGACACGCTATCTTGAGGGGGTAGTGGCGAAAGCTGTGCCGGTTCGACTCCGGCCATCGGCACCAT
>JBDNJA010000028.1:0-14618 GCA_041688005.1 Gammaproteobacteria bacterium | reverse complement strand
GCCATTTCGTTATATTCCTCAATCAACTCTTCGGCCTGGCGATGCAATGACTTCAAATAACCCATTGGATTGCGCAACTCCCAATGCTCGGGTGACAACAGAAAGTGACCTTTACTCTGCATCAAACGTAGATATTCGGGCGATGCCCAAACTTCACCTGATTCATTCGAGTCATGGTAAAACCAGAGGCTATCAGCCTCGGCTCGTTTAAAATAAGGCTGTAAGCTCATAACAATGGCTTGTGCTTGTACGTGATTACTCATCGATACTCTCCTTATCCTTTAATGGGTGGCACACCGATACTACGCCCAATCGATTTCAAACGGTAGAAGCTTGAATTAATACATCTGGATCTATCACATTGAATGAAATACTCAGACATATTTTCGAGAACCCAATTGATTTTTGACTAACTACTTCGTAGTCAAACAGAGCATCATCAATTACTTGTAAATTGCACTATCAGTCACCACCATATCGAGTCGAACGTCCCATTTTTCTGGCACTAGTTGGTCTACTTTTTGAAGTTCATGCGCAACGCCGATTAAAGTAGGAACATCACGTCCAGCCTGTTTTCGAAACTCAAAGCTGCGATCGTAGTATCCGCCACCCATGCCGATACGATTACGTTGTGGATCGAATACAGCTAGGGGTGCTAATACTAGATCCAACACTTCTGGTGCGAGCATTTCATCATCTGTTACATCGGGTTCGGGTAGTTTGAATCGATTGATACGCATTTTTTGACCGTGGAAATAGGGTGAAAACCGCAATGATTTAAGGTCCAGATTTGGTAGGTAAATTTGTTTGCCCATTTCGAGTGCTAAATCGATTACGGGATTCAGACTGATCTCGCCATTGACTGCTGAATAAGTCGCTATTTTACTGGCATTGATGAATTCGGGTAATACGCTAATTCGATCGAACAACTGCAATGCTGCGGCCTCTAACTCGTCTTTACTCAATTGTGCGCGTAGCTTGCGATTGCGTTGTCGCAGGTTGTCTGCTGATAACTCCATGGTAATTCCTTAGTAGTTTCTTGATAGTCTCTCAAAATAAGCTGACGAAGATGATACCCGCTTTAGTTATAGAGTTTTACTCTAAAACTCATCATCATCCAGCAGTTCGACTAACCAATTTCTAAACGCACAAACGATTTGATTATTCAAATGGGATTTTGGGTTAGACGATATAGCAGTCTTTTGAGCGCGTGCCGTATACTATTAGCTGATTAAAGTATACTATAAGTACTATAAAATTATGATAACAAGATATACAAAGCAAGCCGATAAATACCTGATCAAGATGCAGCCGAAGAAGGCAAAGTCGATCAGGGCTAAAATTCAACGGATCGCCAATGGTGATTTTGACGGTTTGAATATTAAGTATTTTCCGAGTCAGGATGTATATCGATTGAGAGTGGGTCAATTTCGAGCTATTTACAAAATCATTAATAATGAATTAGTACTGATTGTTATCGCAGTGGGTGCCAGAGGAGATATTTATAAATGAGCGTACAAATTATTAAACAAAACGGGCAAGCGGCCTTCGCGGTTTTGCCTTATGACGAATACCTTGAATTGATCGAACAACTCGAAGACGAGGAAGATATGGCGGCGGTATCAGCTTATATGGCGAGCGACGAAGAAACCTACCCTTCTGAGATTGGCGATGCACTCATCGATGGCGAAAACCCTATTAAGGTTTTCCGACGCTATCGAAAAATGACTCAAGACGATTTGGCGCGAGCGATCAAAAAGTCCAAAGTTTATGTCGCAAAATTAGAAGCCGGTGAGCGGCAAGGGTCAACAGCGGTTATTCGGGATATTGCCTCTGTGTTGCGGGTTGATATTGACCAATTGATCTAAGAGCATCTCTGACTAAAAAAAATATCACGCAGATGGTCTGCTGAAAATTCCATAGTAGTTCCTTGGTAATCGCTCAAAATAAACTGGCGAAGATGATACCTGCTTTAGTCACAGAGGTTAACCAGCAACCTCCTTATCATCCAGCAGGTCGAGTAACCAATCGCGAAATGCACACACGGCAGGATTATTCAAATGGGATTTTGGATAGACGATATAGTAAGCAAAGCCATTCACCAGGGTAATGTCGAACGGCTTGACTAGTCGTCCTGCCTCTAGGTGGTCCTGTACAAAAGTAGTAGACCCTAAAGCCACGCCCTGCCCGTCCACCGCTGCCTGAATGAGGACATTGGTGTCATCGATAATGGTGCCCTTGTTTGACGGTGTATCCTGCACGCTGGCCAGCTTTAACCATTCACCCCAGCATTCATAATTAGCGTCGTGCAACAGCGTGTAATACTTGAGGTTATTCTTATCACTTAATGGCTTGTCGTTTTTAAGGAATGAGGGTGCGCAAACGGGTGAAAAATCGAGGCTGAGTACTTTTTCAGACACGACACCGGGCCAATAGCCCTTGCCATAGGTAACCGCTATATCAATATTTTCTCGGTCGAAGTCAACGGCGGTATGGGCATGGAACAGGCATAAATCAATTTCTGGATTTTGCAGCCAGAAGTATTTCAGTTTGGGTGACAGCCACTTCGCCGCAAATGAAGGTGCGAGGCGTACGCTAAGCAAGCTATTGTCGGGGTCTTTACTCACGGTTCCAATCGCCGTTGCGAGAGTGTCAAAGGCGTCGATAACCTCTGGTAGCAAGGCCTTTCCCTGATCGGTTAAGACGAGCTTTCTGGGTAACCGGTAGAATAGCGACACGTCTAGAAAGTCTTCTATAACCTTAATTTGATGGCTTATCGCCGCCTGAGTCACATTTAACTCTCGCGCAGCCAAGGTAAAACTTAACAGTCGGCCTGCCGCTTCAAAAGATTTAAGGCTATTAAGTGGGGGGAGTTTTCGTGGCATAACAGTTGACTCTAGCCATTATTTATTCTAATGCAAGCTATAAAAAATAATCGCTTGTAACTCATTTGGACTAGTTACAAAATACCTGCCATTCCAAAGTTCTATTCATATAACGATTATCTCTAGGTGCCTTATTGTGGGAAGACGAACAAACAGCCGAGAAGCCAAAATTGCACTGCGCAAAGCGGCACTCACAGACGATTTAAAACCCGTCCATGGCGGCCTTGAAGGCGGTCAATATCGCCCCTTAACAGACACCGACATTGCGGCTATTAATGACACCGTATTCAAAATATTAGAAGAAGTTGGCTTTGCCGATGCAACACCACATTGTATAGAAACCTGCGTTGCGATCGGGGCTACCTATAGTGAAGAAGACGGTCGCTTGCGTTTCCCGAAAGCAGTTGTCGAAGACGCAATGGATAAATGCTGTCGTAATCTAACCTTATATGGCCAAGACCCAAAACACGACGTGCAGTTAACGGGGCAGAGAGTGCATTTTTCCACAGCCGGAGCGGCTGTATTAATCGCTGATACGGTTGAAAACGAATACCGGAAATCAACCGCACAGGACTTATACGACATGGCGCGTATCGTCGATAAGTGTGACAACATCCACATGTTTCAACGTACCTGTGTTTTACGAGACATCCTCGATAATCGGGCAATGGACATTAATACCACTTACAACGCTGTCAGTGGCACTACCAAACACGTTGGTGCCAGTTGGACCGAAGTAGAACATCTTGAAGACACCCTAAAGATGTTGCATATCATTGCTGGTGGCGAAGACAAATGGCGAGAACGGCCTTTCGTGAGTATTTCCTGCTGCCACGTTGTACCGCCGATGAAATTCACCGAAGAAGCATTAGGCTGTGTCAAAACAGCTGTTGAGGGCGGAATGCCAGTCCTACTGCTTTCTGCTGGGCAATCTGGTGCGACTTCTCCCGCTTGTCTTGCTGGTGCAGTCGCTCAAGCCTGGGCTGAGTGTCTTGGTGGTTTAGTGTATGTCAATGCGATCAAACCTGGTGCACCGGCTATTCTGGGCACCTGGCCATTTGTATCCGACTTACGTACTGGCGCGATGAGCGGCGGGTCTCCCGAGCAGGCCATATTGTCATCTGCCTGCGCGCAAATGGGCAACCATTTCGATTTACCTACGGGTACTGCCTGTGGCATGTCGGACGCCAAGTTCCCGGATTTCCAGGGGGGTGCCGAGCGTGCCTACACCACAACCTGTGCTGCATTATCCGGTGCTAACATTGTTTATGAAGCTGCTGGCATGTACGCCAGCCTGCTCAGCACCTGCCCTGAGTCATTATTAATTGATAATGACGTGCTTGGTTCGGCATTGCGTATTACGCGTGGCATCGAAGTAAACGAAGCCACCCTCAGTTTCGAGGTATTAAAAGATGTTTGTCTAGATCAGAAAGGCCACTACTTAGGTGCAGAACAAACTCTGGAAGTCATGCAGACTGAGTATATTTATCCTGAATATGGTGATCGCTTAAGTCCGAATCTTTGGGAAGAACAGGGTAAACCGGTATTGCTTGATAAGGCCATCGCTAAGAAGAATGAGATTTTAAGCAATTACCACCCGACCCATATTAGTGATGAAATTGACCGGCAAGTACGTGAGAAATTTCCCATCTTTTTGCCAAGAGAGGCATTTGGTCGCGACAGTTTAGACGACTAATTGGCGGCTGCTCTTACCCTGTTCTGGTATTCATTACAGGGTAAGAACACAAAAAGACAACACCTCAATAGCAATGTTGAGAATATAAAGTTTAAGAAGGCATCAATATGAAAAGTCATGCAAGAGTAGTCATCATCGGCGGCGGTTCACTGGGTGTAAACCTGCTCTACCATCTTACTAAAGAAGGTTGGACCGACATCGCACTGGTAGAAAAAGGCGAGCTCACCAGTGGCTCTACCTGGCATGCCGCTGGCCTTTGTTCTAACTTCATCGGCAACATGACTGTGTCGCAAATTCATGACTACACCATCAAGTTATATAACGAGATATTGCCACAGGAAACCGGGCTCGATTCTACCTTCCACAAAACTGGCAGTATCCGTGTCGGATTTACCAAGACAGAAGAAGAATGGTTCCGCAATTTAGAAAGCCGCTCTAAAAATGTGGGTTTCGAGTTCAATTTCATCACCAAGGAAGAAGCGCAAAAGCTAAACCCTTTTATGAACTTCGATAAAGCACGCGTCATTGTCAGCACACCTAATGATGGCCACGTCGATCCGACATCTGTCGTCATGCCGTTAGCGAAATTGGCACGCGAGAATGGTGCCGAAATCAATCGCTTCACCCAGGTGACTGACATTAACCAATTGCCATCGGGTGAATGGGAAGTCATCACCAACAAGGGCACTATCATTGCCGAGCATGTCGTTAATGCCGGTGGTTGCTTCGCTCGTGAAGTGGGTGCCATGGTGGGTGTTAACGTGCCTTTGACTAACCTCGAACACCAATACCTGGTGACCGAAAGCCATCCTGCGATCGAAGCACTCGGTTGGGAGCTTCCGGTTTGCCGTGACTCTTACAGCTCAGCCTATATTCGGCAGGAAGGCAATGGCTTTCTGGTTGGCCCGTATGAAATGTGGGGTTCCAAGCCCTGGGCTCTAAACGGTATGGACTGGGGATTTGACCGCGAATTGTTCGAGCCCGATCTTGATCGGTTGATGCCATTCCTCGAGCGCTGTTTCGAGCTCACACCCGAATTTGAAAACGTGGGCGTCAAGACGGTTGTCAACGGCCCTATTACTCACACGCCGGATGATAATATTTTAGCTGGACCGCAGGCTGGTCTACGAAATTGCTGGAATCTTTGTGGTGCCAGTATCGGCATCGCACAAGGTGGTATCGGCAAATTCCTGGCGCAATGGATGGTACATGGACAGACCGAAATCAATATGGCACCGCTCGATAGCCGCCGTTTTGGTGACTGGGCAGATAAGAAATATTGCACCATTAAAGCCATCGAATCCTATGAAGAAATGTACGCAGTCGGTGCGCCCAATGTTAATCGCCCGCATGGTCGTCCCAGCCGCACTAGCCCGCTTTATGTTCGATTACTGGAAAAAGGCTGCATTCATGGTGCTACGCAGGGGTATGAAAAGGCACTGTGGTTTCAAACTGACACAGTTCGCAGCGAAAGCCTGTCGTGGTCTCGCACCGAAGCACACGACGTGGTCGCACAAGAGTGTAAGGCGGTTCAAGAAGCCGCTGGTATTATCGACCTGTCGGGTTCGTCTAAATATGAAGTATCTGGGCCGGATGCTTATCGATTCCTCGATAAACTGTCCTGCAACAAACTACCGGCCAAAGATGGCCGTATCAGCTTAACCCTGTTTCATGCCGAGCAAGGTGGCATCATGTGTGAATTTTCGATCACTCGTTTGGCGGAAGATCGCTTCTACCTGATATCGGCCATTGGTTCGGAGCACAAAGATTTACATTGGATGCAATCAAACGCCGATGGTTTTGACGTGAAAATCAAAAACCTCACTGACGAATTCAGTTCTATGCTCATTACGGGCCCTCGATCTCGCGATATTTTACAACTGATGACAGAAGACGACCTATCAAACGAAAACTTTCGTTGGCTCTGTGCTAAATATATTCAACTTGATAGCGCTCAAGTGCTTGCCATTCGGGTTTCTTATGCAGGTGAACTTGGTTATGAACTGCACATGCCATCTTATCAATTACTCTCCATTTACGATTCGATCGATCGTGTGGGTAAAGACTTTGGGCTAAGAGATTTTGGCGGTTATGCCTTTAATTCGATGCGCATGGAAAAAATGTATCGCGCTTATGGCAATGAATTCACGGAAGAAATCAGTGGATTAGAGGCAGGCATGGGCAGATTTGTTGATACCACTCGTGACTTTATTGGTTGTGATAATATCAAGCAACGCGCCGAGGGAGAGTTTTCTATCGAGCTGGCTTACCTCGTATTCGACGATGACAAGGCCTGCGAATGCTTTGGCAACGAAGCGGTTTACCATAATGGCGAATTGATAGGACTAACCACCGGCGGCGCTTTTGGACACCGTATTGGTAAAAGCCTGGCATTTGCCTACCTAAAGCCAACTGTCATTGCGCAGGGCCTTGAAGTGACTGTCGATACTTCTACCGGAAGCCGAATGGCCCATATCGAAATGGATGCCGCTTACGACCCTACTAATGAATTATTAAGCGCATAGTTTTTCTGTCTCTGAGAATTTGAAATGTCTGAAATTAATCTCCCTCAATCTGCCGAAGTTGTCATCATCGGCGGCGGTATCGAAGGCTGCTCGATTGCGTATCACCTAGCCAAGCGAGGCATCACCGATGTCGTTGTCCTGGAACGTAAACAGCTCACCTGCGGCACCACCTGGCATGCAGCTGGACTGGTCAGTATGTTGTGGCCCACTCCAACCCTAACTGCACTTGCCAAGTACAGTCATGAGCTTTATGCCTCACTCGAAGCCGAGACTGGACAGGCCACTGGCTATCGTCGAATCGGCAGTATTTCTCTGGCACGAACTGAAGAGCGTCTGGAAGAATTGCAGCGAACGTCATCGATGGCAGCGGTGTTTGGAGTCGAATCAGAGTTCATCGACAACACAAGACTCGAAGAGATGTATCCGGGCATTAATACTGAAGGCGTCATTAGCGCTTTATATATCGAGAAGGATGGTCAAACTAACCCGATCGATACCACGATGGCCCTCGCTAAAGGCGCGCGTAATCAAGGTGTAAAAATCATCGAAGATTGTAAGGTCAATAGCATTATTACCGAACAAGGAACGGCCGTTGGGATTAAAACAGCACAGGGTGATATTCGGGCTAAGACCGTTGTACTGGCAGCAGGCCTTTGGTCTCGCGACCTGGCCGTCGAAATTGGTGTCGACTTGCCTTTATATGCCTGCGAACATTTCTATGTTGTCACCGATGAAATGCAAGGATTGACCAAGCGCCCCGTGCTGCGCGATTTTGACAAAGGACTCTACTTTAAAGAAGACGCGGGGAAGATGCTCGTCGGCTGGTTTGAGAAAGACGCGATTGGCTGTTCGATGGACAAGATTAGCGAAGACTTTTGCTTCGATCAATTCGAGGTTGATATGGACCATATCGAACCTAACTTAATTGGTGGCATGGAGACATTTCCCGAATTTGGTGAAGCGGGTATCCGCACCTTTTTTAATGGGCCAGAGAGTTTCACCAATGACAACTTGCACTTGCTAGGCCCTACCCCCGAAGTCGATAACTTTTATGTTGCCTGCGGCATGAACTCTAAGGGTATCGGTGCTGCCGGTGGACTAGGCAAGCTGATGGCTGACTGGATAATTGACGGTCACCCATCAGGTGACGTATGGGAATGTGACGTTCGGCGCTCGCACCCGGTACAGCGCACACAGGAATACGTCGAGTCAAGAATTCCAGAAGCGCTCGGCCATACCTACGACATGCACTGGCCATTTTACCAGTACAAATCTGCTCGTAACTTGATGCTGTCCCCCCTTCACCAGACACTGCTTGATCAGGGTGCTTGTTATGGTGAAGTCGGTGGATACGAACGACCTAACTGGTTTGCCCGAAATGGTGTGCCAGCAAAATATGAATACAGCTACAAGCGTCAAAACTGGTTTGAGTTTTATGCCGAAGAGCATCGTGCGGTTCGTTCATCGCTCGGTATTTTTGATATGACCTCTTTTGGCAAGTTTGAGGTTTCGGGTCCTGATGTTCAATCTGCTTTGCAGTATATTTCAGCCGCCGACATGAATGTCGAAATCGGCAAAGTAGTTTACACCCAATGGCTGGAAGAGCGTGGCGGTATTAATGCTGATTTATCAATTGTCAAAATTAGCGAAACCCGCTTCTGGGTTGTCACCGGTATTGGTTCATTCAATCGCGATTGGTGGCATTTGAAGCAGCATTTAAAGGGTGATGTCACATTGACTGACATCAGCCAGCAACAGGCCTGTCTTTCAATTCAAGGGCCAAACGCGCGGAATGCCTTACAGAAAATTTCCGACATCGATCTATCAGCCCTGGCATTCGAGTTTGATGTCGGTTGCTTCGGCCAAATAGCGGGAGTAGAAGTCTGGATGCAACGTCTATCTTATGTTGGTGAATTGGGTTGGGAATTATTTGTTCCCGCAGAACAGGCGGTCACGGTTTACAAGGCGATTCAACAGGCTGGAGCAGAGTTCGACATTTGCAATGCGGGACTGCATGCCTTGAATAGCCTACGTCTCGAAAAAGGCTTTCGTCATTGGGGACACGATGTGGGTGCCGAGGATAACTTAATTCAAGCTGGGCTCGGTTTTGTTGCAAAGCCAGATGCCGGTGACTTTATTGGTCGTGATGCCTTTATCGCACAAAAGGCGGCTGGTTTACCCGATCGTCGGCTAGTGCAATTTTTACTCAAGGATCCAGAGCCATTGTTGTATCACAATGAAACCATTGTGATGGATGGCGAAATCGTTGGTTATTTAACCTCGGGCATGTACTCGCATAGTCTTGGTGGCGCTATTGGCATGGGTTATATCAACCGCCCTGACATTAATGCCGATGCGCTTGCGAGTGCCAATTTTGAAATCGAAATTGCTCGCAGCCGATTTCCAGCAACTGCATCATTGAAGGCTTTTTACGATCCTAAGGGTGAACGAATGAAGGTTTAGAGCAGCCCTTCTAATTAGCAAGAAACTCAGCAATGGGAATAGGGTTTGATTACGCATAACTCTGTGCGTAATCAGCCCCCGTTCCCCATCAACATCGGCAGCGAAAAAATCTTTGAATAGAGCAAAATTCTATTCATTAAATTCGCACTGATATTTATTATTTATTAATTGATGTCAGGTAGAATAGCCACTTTATTTTTTGGGTATATCAGCTATGCAATTTGTCAACGGAAATCTTACCTTTTTTTCTAATTCAAAGGCTGATCAAACTAATCTTTATCCAGAAGAATTAAAGACTATTGCCAGTCTAGAAAAAACGGTTGAAGCCATCGATGAAATTTCTCAATGGCCGGGCTATGAAGCGACGCCTTTGCATAACCTTAGCAGCCTGTCAGCGGATCTCAATGTTGACAAGATTTGGTATAAAGATGAGTCAAAACGCTTTCAATTAAAGAGTTTTAAAGCACTTGGTGGTTCTTTTGCCGTTGCTCGCCAATTACAGAAAAAAGTATCTGAGGTAACTGGAAAAGCACCCTCGGTGCAGGATCTGCTCGATCACAAGTTTGACGACATAGTGAGCCAAACCGTAATCACTTGCGCCACCGATGGGAATCATGGGCGCTCGGTGTCCTGGGGCTGCCAAATGTTTGGCTGCCCTTGTGTCATCTACATTCACCGCGATGTTTCGAAAGGCCGTCAACAAGCGATGGAAGCTTTTGGCGCCGACGTTATTCGAATAACCGGTAACTATGACGACTCAGTCAAGCTGGCCGACAGCGACGCAAAACAACATAATCGTATTATCGTATCTGACACCAGTTACGAAGGTTATATGGACATTCCGAAAGATGTCGCACTTGGCTATACCGTGTTATTGGCCGAGTCGGTCGAGCAAATGCAGGGAGAGATACCCACCCATGTTTTTATACAAGGTGGCGTCGGTGGACTGGCCAGCGCCGTTTGCGCTTACTTTTGGGAACTTTGGGGTGAGCAGCGCCCACACTTTATTGTGGTCGAACCCATCAACGCCAATTGCTTGCAAGAAAGCGCGCGCGCAGGTAAACCGGTTGTCATTGAAGGTGATCTGGATACTTTAATGGCAGGGCTCGCCTGTGGCGAAGTATCATCCCTCGCCTGGAAAATCCTTGACGTCGGTGCAAACGATTTCCTCACCATCAATGAAGAAGCGGTACCTTTGACGATGCAATTATTGGCTCATGGTTTTGGCGATGATGCGAAAATTGAAGCCGGTGAATCTGCAGTTGCAGGCTTGTCGGCGCTCATCACAGCACGTCATAGCATTGAAGATTCACGCGCTTTAGGGCTCGACGAATCTAGTCGTATTTATATTCTCGGCACTGAGGGCGCGACTGACCCTGAGTTATATCAGCAACTAATCGCCCACAAGTAAGAGAAGGGAAGTGCGAATATGAATATGCCCCCAACACGTGGTTTTACGCTGAATGAATTTGAGCAACGCACTCAAGTCTTACAAAAACACATGTACGACCAAAAGCTTGACACCATACTGCTGACGACTGAACCCAATGTGCGTTATTTTACTGGCTTCCTTACCCAGTTTTGGTTGAGCCCTACTCGCCCCTGGTTTTTAGTGATTCCGCTTGAAGGCAAGCCCATTGCGGTCATACCAACGATAGGTGTTGTTGGCATGCAAGACACCTGGATCGATGACGTTAGGTCGTGGTCTGCGCCCCAGCCTGATGACGATGGTATTTCTTTGCTCACCAACACCATCAACGAACTGCCGAAGCGATTTGGTCGAACGGGTGCTTCACTTGGCCCTGAAAGCCATCTGAGAATGCCCATGCAAGACTTTCGGTTACTATGCGATAACCTTAGCAGCACCGACGTGGTTGATTGCAGCCGGATGTTACTGGAAGTGTGCAGTATCAAATCTGAAGCTGAAATCGAAAAAATTAAATATGTCTGTGAATTGACCTCTGACAGCTTTGCTGCCCTGCCAGAATTTGCTCAAGCGGGCGATACTGAGCGACAGGTCGTACAGGCCATGCGCATCGATCTACTGCAACGCGGTGCTGATCATACGCCTTTCATCGTGTCGGCTTCGGGCCCAGATGGCTATACCAATATTATTATGGGCCCAGTTGATCGTGTGCTTGAAACAGGCGATTTACTGATCATTGATACTGGCACAGTTTACGATGGTTACTTTTGTGACTTTGACCGTAACTTCGCATTTGGAAAAGCATCCGATGGTGCTAAACGAGCCTACGACACTGTATTCAAAAGCACTGAAGCTGGCTTTAAAGCGGCTAAACCTGGGGCGACTACCAGCGATCTTTGGCGTGTCATGTGGCAGGTGCTCGAAGCAGGCGGCGCAGAAGGCAATGACATCGGACGCATGGGGCATGGCCTGGGTATACAACTAACCGAATGGCCATCGAATACCGAAACTGATAATACGATATTAAAACCAGGTATGGTCATGACCCTGGAACCGGGTATGAGTTATGATTCAGGTAAACAAATGGTTCACGAAGAAAATATTTTGATTACCGAGTCTGGTGCTATCATGATATCGAAACGGGCAGCAGCTGAATTACCTATCATTAATTAAGAACACCTCTAAAAATACACTATTTTTAGAGGCGCCCTTAGTTTGGAATCATCTGAGTAACGAGTTGTTATACAGTCAAATAATGCAAAGCATTACTATGAGTACCCACTTAAAATGAATCGAATTAAAATGAATCGAATTAAGGAAGTCGCTGAGCACAATTTGTATTGGATTTTTCTCATCTTGGTGGGCTTGTCGATGGAAGCTGCCGCGCTTTATTATCAGTATGTGCTCGACGAACCGCCTTGCGTACTCTGCATTCACATTCGTATCTGGATACTGGGTTTTGTTGCTGTTGCAATTTTGGCCATGCAGCTCAAGCGATTCGAACCAGTTGTCCCTGCCCTGCACATTTTAAACAGTCTAATGATGGTTGGTTTTGTCGAACGCAGTTGGCAAACTTTGGCAGTGGAACGTGGCTGGATCTTTGGTAATTGCAATATGGATACAGGCTTACCCACCTGGTTTCAGCTTGATCAATGGTTTCCTGCACTGTTTGAAGTAAAAGCGGCTTGTGGCTACACACCGTTTATCATTTACAACATTTCGATGGCCGAGGTTCTCATGGTGACATCTACCTTATTACTTTGCTTGAGCTTATTGTACTTAGCTGCTAGTTTCTGGCCATCACGCAAACATTGAACTGCTAGCTCAAGCTAATTTAGGCAACCGTCACCTAGAAAACAATAATGATGCTTGGTGTTTTTGGCTATAATCACGCTAACTCAACTGAAGACAATAATCCACTATGACAACTACTCTTAGTAAAGCTTTCTTATCCAATTTTCTCGGGCAGTCTCCAGGCTGGTACAAGCAGCTCATCATTGTTTTTCTAATCATCAATCCGATTGTTTTTAGTATCAACCCATTTATTGCAGGTTGGTTATTAATAGTTGAATTCATTTTGACACTGGCAATGGCGCTTAAATGCTATCCATTACAACCGGGTGGACTACTCGCAATTGAAGCTGTCGTCATCGGAATGACTTCACCAAAAGCGGTTTATCTTGAAACAATTGCTAACTTTGAAGTTATTTTATTATTGATGTTCATGGTTGCCGGTATTTATTTCATGCGTGAATTATTGCTGTTCACCTTCACCCGCATTTTATTATCGATAAAATCAAAGGCTTTGCTGTCGTTTTTATTTTCAATAACAGCTGCATTTTTAAGTGCTTTCCTCGATGCATTAACCGTCACCGCTGTGTTGATTTCGGTGGCAGTTGGCTTCTATTCTGTTTATCACAAAGTGGCCTCAGGTAAACAAGTTCATGACGACGATGGCCATGACCATAGCCAGGACGATGAAATACAGGAATTCAGCCGTCAGGACCTGGATCAATTTCGCTCATTTTTACGAAGCTTGATTATGCATGGCGCAGTCGGCACTGCGCTGGGTGGCGTTTGTACGCTGGTTGGTGAACCGCAGAATTTGCTCATCGCTGAACGCGCTGGTTGGGACTTCATAGAGTTTTTTATTCGTATGGCACCAGTCACAATGCCAGTATTGGCCTGCGGTTTAATTACCTGTGTTTTACTCGAAAAACTCAAATGGTTTGGTTACGGCGCAGCATTGCCAGAAGCGGTCGCCAGTGTTCTTGTCGAGTACGACAAGGAGCAGGACGCAAAACGTAATTCGAAGGTGAACGCTATTCTGATCACTCAGGCATTGGTTGGTATTGTACTCATTTTATCACTCGCCTTTCACGTCGCTTCAGTCGGCCTGGTTGGTTTGATGGTAATCGTATTGCTCACTGCATTTAATGGTATTGTTGAAGAACACAGCATTGGCCATGCATTTGAAGAAGCATTACCTTTTACGGCACTGTTAGTGGTGTTTTTTGCAATCGTCGCAGTCATACATGAGCTACATTTATTTACCCCTGTTATCACTTATGTTTTAGCCATGGATGTAGGTATACAACCTCTGATGTTCTTCATTGCTAATGGCGTGCTTTCGATGATAAGCGACAATGTTTTTGTTGCGACTGTATACATCAATGAAGTTGCCGATGCACTTAAAAAAGGTGACATCACCAGAGAGCAATTTGACGTGCTGGCAGTTGCTATTAATTCTGGTACAAACTTGCCAAGTGTTGCAACACCAAACGGTCAGGCTGCCTTTTTATTCCTGCTGACTTCGGCGTTAGCACCACTGATTCGTTTGTCTTATGGCACAATGATGTGGATGGCTTTTCCTTATACCATCGTTTTGAGCGTTGTTGGTATGATCTCTATCAGCGTCGCTTTTTAGCTTAACCCAACCACTTAAACTAAAACTGAAAGCCTCGAATGACTCGAGGCTTTTTATGTTCAGGATGAACGGTATGTCACGGGCGCATGGATGCGCAGGAGTGACCATGTTCAGGATGAACGGTATGTCACGGGCGCATGGATGCGCAGGAGTGACCATGTTCAGGATGAACGGTATGTCACGGGCGCATGGATGC
>JBDNJA010000027.1:0-13235 GCA_041688005.1 Gammaproteobacteria bacterium | reverse complement strand
TTACCGATATTGCAGCATCAGCGTGACCTTGAAGCAGGGCTTAATACCGCAGGTTTTATTTCGGGCTACCGAGGTTCACCCGTTGGTGGCGTCGATCAGGCGCTATGGAAAGCCCAGTCCTATTTAGATAAGCATAATGTCCACTTTCAACCCGGCGTCAATGAAGACCTGGCCGCAACATCGGTATGGGGTTCTCAGCAAGTCGAGCTGTTTAAAGGTGCCAAATACGATGGTGTGTTTGGACTGTGGTACGGCAAAGGGCCGGGGGTTGATCGCAGCATGGATGTGATCAAACACGCGAATGCGTTTGGCACCTCGAAATATGGCGGCGTATTAGCGGTTGCTGGCGACGACCATGCCTGTAAATCATCGACTTTGCCGCACCAGAGTGAACACATGTTTATTGGCGCATCAGTACCCGTATTGAGCCCTGCTAATGTCCAGGAAGTGTTAGACCTGGGTATATTCGGCTGGGAACTGTCTCGTTACAGTGGTTGTTGGGTCGCGTTAAAAGCAATTACTGAGAATATGGATTCTGCCATTTCTGCAGAAATCGATTCTCATCGCGTGAACATCATTATTCCAGACGACTTCGAGCTGCCGCCTGAGGGTTTAAATGCGCGTTGGCCAGCCACACCGCTTGAGCAGGAGCGGATACTAAATCAATACCGTATTTATGCTGCTCGAAATTTCGCACGAGTCAATAATCTCAATAAAATAGTGATTGATAGTCCAAACCCTCGTTTAGGCATCATCACCGCTGGTAAGTCTTACCTCGACGTATTACAGGCACTGGATGATCTGGGTATTGACAATAACAAAGCCATGGAGATTGGCTTGCGGGTTTATAAGCCCGGTATGACCTGGCCCTTAGAACCAATAATGACCCACGAGTTTGCCAAAGGCTTGGAAGAGATTTTAGTTGTTGAAGAAAAGCGCAGCGTTATCGAGGACCAATTAACCGGTCAATTGTATAACCGACCAGTAGCAGAAAGACCGCGAGTGATCGGCGAATTCGACGAAGAGGGCAATAGCCTGCTGTCCAATTTAAGTGAGCTGACACCGGCCATGATCGCCAGAGTGATAGCGGCCCGTATTGGAAAATTTCATGATAGCCAACAAATTCGAGATCGCCTGACTTTTCTCGAAAATAAAGAACGTACGTTAGCGAATCCTCGAAAATCTGCTATACGATCACCCCATTATTGCTCCGGTTGTCCCCATAATACTTCGACTAAAATCCCCGAAGGTAGCAGAGCTTTTGCCGGCATAGGCTGTCACTACATGGTCCAGTGGATGGATCGAGATACAGAAACCTTCACCCAAATGGGCGGCGAAGGATGTACCTGGATAGGGCAGGCACCATTTACCGACACGAAACACGTGTTTCAAAATTTAGGCGATGGTACCTATTTCCACTCGGGTTCACTGGCCATACGTGCATCGATCGCATCGGGCGTAAACATCACTTACAAAATTCTCTACAACGATGCGGTGGCGATGACCGGTGGGCAACCCGTCGACGGCCAGTTAAGTGTCGATAAAATTGTCAACCAATTACGTAGTGAAGGCGTCAGGCGTATTGCAGTCGTCACCGATGACCCTAAAAAGTACCCTTCAACTTTTCCCGCCTTTGAAGGATTATCCATCGATCATCGCGATAGTCTGAATGATGTACAAATATCAATACGAGAAGTATCAGGCACAACGGCCATTATTTACGATCAAACCTGCGCTGCCGAAAAACGTCGACGACGTAAAAAACGAATATTGGTTGATCCACCCAAACGCGTATTTATCAATGAAGAAATCTGCGAAGGCTGCGGTGATTGCAGCGTCGCATCAAATTGCTTATCGGTCTTGCCGTTGGAAACAGAGTTGGGGCGCAAGCGTCATATCGATCAGGATGCCTGTAACAAAGATTACAGCTGCCTGAAAGGCTTTTGCCCAAGTTTTGTCAGCGTCAAGGGTGGCAGTTTACGCAAAACTAAATTGGCAGAAACAGCAACCGAGTTTACCGAATTGCCGTCACCTACGCTGTTATCAATAGACCAGCCCTGGAATGTACTAATAACGGGTATTGGTGGCACGGGCGTATTAACCATCGGCTCAATACTCGCGATGGCAGCTCATATAGAAGGCAAAGGATGCTCGACCCTAAACCAGACCGGCCTGGCACAAAAATTTGGCGCGGTGGTTAGCCATATTCGTATCGCTCAAAATCAGCAAGACATCCATGCTGTGCGTATTCCCGCAGGCGATGCCGACCTGATGATAGGCTGTGATCTTGCTGTATCGGTATCAGAGGACGCATTAGCAAAAATACAGCATAACCGCACGCATGCAGTAATTAACGCTCACGAAACCACGACATCAGCCTTCATATTAAATCCGGATGCGGAATTTCCAGCTCAGGATATGCGACAGACCCTGCTTGAAGAGGTCGACAATAATAAAATTAGTTTTATTGATAGCTCAAAAATAGCGGCAGCACTGATGGGTGATTCGATAGCGAGTAATCTATTCCTGTTAGGTTTTAGTTTTCAAAGAAGCCTCATTCCAGTGTCTGAAGCATCAATTTTAGAGGCAATAGAACTCAATAATGTCGCCGTAAAATTTAATCAACAGGCATTTTTATGGGGCCGCAGAGCTGGCCACGATGCCGAGGCAGTCACAACAATTGCCTTAGGTAATCAGACAGAAGTGAGTCTATTAAAAGACCTCGACGACATTATTAACTGGCGAGTTAATTATCTAACTGATTATCAGAATGCTGATTATGCCAATCAGTACCAAAAATTCGTTGATCAGATAAGAGCAGCTGAACAGGAAAAATTTCAACATTTAGATAAACAGGATTGTAAATTAACAATCGCAGTTGCCCGCTATTACTTTAAGTTAATGGCCTATAAAGATGAGTACGAAGTAGCGCGACTTTATACCAATGGTAAATTCAAAGAAAAAATTGCTGAAAAATTTGAAGGCGATTTTAAATTGCAGTTTCATCTAGCACCTCCGCTGTTTTCCAGAAAAGACAAATCAACAGGGCATTTAATAAAGAGAAACTACCCGCAATGGACATTGAAGCTCTTCGCAATGCTGGCCAGGTTGAAGTTTCTTCGGGGCTCGAATTTCGATGTTTTTGGTTATACGCAAGAGCGTAAAAACGAACGAGAATTGATTGTCGATTACCGAGAAACACTGGAACGGCTCATGTCAGACCTCGTTGCGGATAACTTAGACGTTGCTGTAGAAATTGCCACATTGCCAAAATTCATTCGTGGATATGGTCATGTGAAAGAAAATAGTATGGTCGAGTCCAGGCAAAAGCAAAAACTGTTGATAGATCAGTTTTATGGTAAAAAGCAACAGGTTGTGCCCATTATTGTTAACAATTATTGAGCGCGTCACAAAAGTAAGTAAATAAAACTAGTAAATAAAATATTGGAGGTAACTACATGAGTATCATTTCTCATCCTAATACCGATTACCACGAAAAAGTCGCTTTTTATAACGATAAAACGTCGGGCTTGAAAGCGATCACCATACACAATACCAACCTCGGGCAGTCCCTTGGCGGCTTGCGCATGTATCCTTACGCATCTGATAAAGCAACAAGAGTTACCGCTAATCGCATGGCAGAACAGCGGTTTATGAGAACAATCTAAAATATAGAGTGACAGCATTAGATGAACGCGTCGAAGTTACTTAATCCCATTATTGGTTCGATTTAAGGATGGCCGCAAGATGTATGGAATTCGGGGACAGCATACCTATTAGTAGATAATCATTGGTCAATCTGACTACTTTGACAGGAAGCTAAGCAATAAGCTGGATGGCTCGAGTAGCGATTCCATATTATCCACATTGCTTTTCCGCCCTCGGTGCTGATTAAAAGTTTGATATTACACGGCGTTATATTTCCTTACTCATTACAACAACTTAAACATAGTCCCACAATACGGACACTTCGCTTCGCCACCATTTTCCATGACCGGTATATAAACTCTAGGGTGTGAGTTCCACAGGCTTGTGCCTTCGATTGGGCAGTGAACGGGCAGGTCACCCGCTTTTACCTGGATGGCATTTTTTGTGTTTGGTTGAGAGTAGCTACTTTGATTCGCTGCTGTGTCAGGGTTGACCATTGTCTTCTCTATGGGTTCGTGAAAGTAAGTAAGTCGAGGTGCTTTTCGTTTCGGCCGTGTACTAAATCAAAGTAATCTTTTTGTAATTGCTCTGTGATAGGGCCTCTGGTACCAGAACCAATTGGACGATTATCAAGTTCACTGATTGGGGTTACTTCGGCTGCCGTACCGGTAAAGAAGGCTTCGTCTGCGATATAGACTTCATCACGCGTGAGCCTTTTTTCGACCACTGGGTATCCAGCATCTCGTGCCAAAGTGAAAATAGTTTTACGGGTGATACCGTTTAAGGCTGAGGTGACTTCTGGCGTGTAGATGACATCATCACGGATGACAAAGATATTTTCACCACTGCCTTCGGCAACATAGCCTTCGGGGTCGAGCAGCAACGCTTCGTCGTAGCCATCTTTTAATGCTTCGCTTAAAGCCATCATCGAGTTGATGTACTGACCATTGGCTTTTGCTTTGGTGGCGGCAATATTGACGTGATGACGGGTGTAGGATGATGTTTTGACACGAATGCCTTTTTCCAACGCTTCCTGTCCGAGATAAGCACCCCATTCCCAGGCGGCTACAATGCAATGTACGGTTAAATTATCGGCACGTATGCCCATGCCTTCTGAACCATAGAAACACATAGGGCGAATATAGGCGCTATCGAGGTTGTTATCACGCACGGCGGTAATTTGAGCTTCGTTGATTTGTTGTGACGTGTAAGGTATGTCCATGCCCAGAATTTTACAGGAGTCGAACAAGCGACGAGTGTGATCTTCGAGTGCAAAAATAGCGGTGCCCTGGTCGGCATGATAGGCACGCACGCCTTCGAAGCAACCCATGCCATAGTGTAACGTGTGGGTTAATACATGGACGTTGGCTTCTCGCCAGGGAATCATTTCACCATCAAACCAGATGAGACCATCACGATCGGCCATTGACATTGCGCTTACTCCAGAAATTATTAGATAACTTTTAACTGAAACATTCGTTCCAGCAATAGTTGACATGTTCGACTGCCGCCGCGATTTTTTCGCCAGCAATTTCAGCCGGATTATTTTGTAATACGGTTCTATGTAACCAACGGTGGTATGTTTGATAGATACCCACCAGCTGAGATTGTTGGCTGGAGATAAGGTCTAACCGAAACAGTTCATTTATAAGGCCAATATTATCAGAGTATGCCGAAATGGAGTTAACTTTATTTGCATGCAGCAATACCCAGTATTGAACCATGAACTCGATATCGACCATACAGCCTTTGGAATATTTCAGGTTGCGATAGGCGCCTTCTTTTGGGGATTTGTTGTGGTTGATTTTGGCCCGCATCTTGATGATGTCTTGCTTCAGTTTCTGTGGATCACGTTCGACCGAAAGAATCCTCTGACGCATCTCTTGAAAGGTCGATTCGAGTCTTGGACTACCGCCGACATGCCGGGCGCGAACCAGTGCCTGGTGTTCCCAGGTCCAGGCTTTGTTTAGTTGATATTGAAGATAGGCATGATCTGACGTGACTAGTAATCCAGAGGCACCTTCGGGTCGCAGTCGCGAGTCGATTTCGTACAACTTACCGGAGCTTGTCAGAATGCTAGTCAGCGATATTATTTTTTGTGCAAGTCGGGAGAAGTAGACGCCATTGTCGATGCTCTTTTTACCATTTGTGATTTGCTTAGCTGCCGTTGAGTCATGCAGAAAAATTACATCCAGGTCGGACTTATAGTGCATTTCGTGTCCGCCCAGTTTGCCATAGCCAATAATCGCAAAATTAGCGTCTCGGATAACACCATCAACAGTGCACTGTGGCTGACCATATTGGTTTTGTAAGGCGGTACTGGCTAATTGATAAGCGGCGTGTAATACCACTTCGGCGAGTTCGGTCAAATATAGGCAAACGGCTAACGGGGTAATTTGCTCTGATAATTCGGCGATGGCGATGACGATGGTTTGCTCACGCTTAAACAGGCGCAAATTATCTAGCTCAAGTTCGGTATCGCCTGCGACGTTATCAAGTTGAATTTGCAGGTTGGTTGCTATTTTTTCGCGGTCGAATTTGTCTTCTTTGTTATCGGGCTGAATTAAGCACTCCAGTAGCATGGGGTATCGCGCCACTTCCTGGGCGATCCATTCACTTCTATTGAACAGGTGAACGAGCTTATCTAGCAAATGACCGTTCTGGTGGAGTAATTCGAAATAGACGCTGCGTCCGGCGATTGATGAAAACAGGTTGAGCAGTCTGTCGAACAAAGTGAGATGGTTTTTAGTTTTACTGACTGATTTTAGAAGGTCTGGCAACAGGGTCGAAAACCGTTGTTTCGCTCTTGCCGACATGAACCCCCAGGCTTTTGATTTGAAAAAAACAGAGAGTTTTTGGCTGATTTCCTCTATGTGGTTCAGGTTATAAGATTCTAGTAACTCAATTTGCTGGTTATCCGTTTTGTCTTCACTGAAGGTATCTGAAATGGTGATATCTCTGTCGGCCCCTGTCTCGCGTTTGAAGAGCTCGGTAAAGTGGTGGCTGACTTTGGTTCTGTGCTCATCGAGTAGCTTTTGCACCGATTGCCAGTCTGCCAAATTCATGGTGTAAGCGATTCGTCGCTGTATCAGTTGATTTTGTGGACAGCTATGTGATTGCTCATCGGCTATCATTTGTATTTTGTTTTCTAACTGGCGTAAGAATACATAGGCCTCGCGTAATTCTTCGATGGTTTTTGAGGGAATGATATTTTGCGTTTGCAAGATGTCGAAACAGGTGAAAATTTGTTGGCTTTGCAATCGATTATTGCGGCCACCTTTTAATATCTGGAACGCCTGCACGAAGAATTCGATCTCTCGAATGCCACCGTTACCGACCTTAATATTGTCCTGCATATTTTTCGACCTGGCCTGACGGTCGATTTGATCTTTGAGGCCAGCCAACCCTTCGAAAACTCGATAATCATGATATTTGCGAAAGACGAAGGGTTTTAGAATTGACTGGATAAATTGTCGGTCACTATCACTACCGGTGATCATTCTGGCTTTTACCATGGCATATTGTTCCCACTCTCGACCGTGTAGTTGGTAGTAGTGCTCGAGCGCCATGTGATGGAGTGCGACAGGTCCAGAATCGCCCCAGGGCCTGAGCCTGAGATCGACACGGTAGACAAAGCCATCTTCAGTGGTGTCGTTCAGTAGTTTGGTAAACAGTTTTACGACGCGCGTAAAAAACTCCTGGTAAGCGAGGCGACCGAAACCTGTCAGGTCACCTTCATTGGCGTAACTGCAAATCAAATCGATATCGGAGGAGAAGTTCAGTTCTCGCCCACCCAGTTTTCCCATCGCAATAAGGTTGAGTGTTATCGGGTTGCCATCGGTATCGACCGGTTGGCCGTGTTTTGCGACCAGTTGCTTTTCGGCTTCTGACAGTGCACAGCGAATCAGTTGGTCGGCTAAATTACTAAGATAGCGTAAGACGAGTTTCAGAGGAATGTTGTTGATAACATCGAGATAAATGATTTCGATCAATTTGGCATGACGATGCTGGCGTAGAATCTTTTGGATATTGGTGATCTCCTGCGCCTGTTCGCAAGCTTTAGTAAGTTCAAGCGGATCAAGACTGAACTGTTTTAGTCTTTGAAGATTGTCTAATAGGGCGGGGGTACGACAGAGTTGATTCAGTGCGTAGGTGCTTGATGTCGCCAGGCGTTGAATGTTGCTGGCGAAATGAGGTTCGAATGAACTATCCTGTGCCTGAAGCAATGTCTGTAATTGCGCCCAGGCATATTGATCATCTTTGAGCAGGGGTGAGACTTGTGTTGACATTAATTCGCCTTTTAGATGCTAATGAGAAATATTATCATTTACTTTTGTATTCCATTCTACTAGAATGACCCTGTCATCGGAATGAGCGTCATACCATTCCTTTTACCAATCTGAATTTATTGTTTTGGATCCAATATTCTTAATCTAATATTTAGTTAGAGACTTATTAACTTAAACCGAGAGTTTTCAAAAATGTACAAGATCAAACTTCCGTTGATGGCTAGTGTTTTGGCTGTCGTTTTATCTACCAGCGCATTAGCCGCTGAGGTTAATGTTTACTCTGCTCGTAAAGAGGCTTTGATCAAGCCGTTACTTGACAAGTTTAGCGCCGAAACGGGTATCAAAACCAATTTAATTACGGCCAAGGCGGACAAGTTGCTCATTCGTATGATTAACGAAGGCCAAAATACGCCTGCAGATGTTTTCATTACTGCCGATGCAGGTCGTTTGCATCGTGCTAAGGAAGCTGGCTTGTTGCAACCCATCAGTAATAGCACCATCGAAAAAGCAGTGCCTGCTCATCTGCGTGATAGCGATAAACTTTGGGTTGGATTGTCTCAACGCGCACGCATTATTTTTTATGCGAAAGATCGAGTGAAGCCTGAAGAGCTTTCCACTTACGAAGACCTCGCAAATGCAAAATGGAAGAAACGCATTTGTATTCGTGGCTCTGGTAATATTTATAATCAGTCACTGGTTGCGTCTATGATTGCGGTGAATGGCAAAACCGAAACTCAACAGTGGGCTGATGCTTTGGTAGCCAACTTTGCTCGTGACCCAAAGGGTGGCGATCGTGATCAAATCAAGGCGGCCGCCGCAGGGCAGTGTGATCTGGCTATCGCGAATACTTATTACTATGGCAAGATGTTAGCGAGTAAGAAAGATCCTGCACAAGTCGAAGCCGCTAACAAAATGGGCGTGTTCTGGCCGAATCAATCGGGTCGAGGTGTGCATGTGAATGTCAGTGGTGCAGGTATTAGTAAGTATTCTAAAAACAAAGAGAATGCGGTTAAGTTGCTGGAATATTTAGTGAGTGATGAAGCCCAGAGCTGGTATGCGGACGTGAACTACGAATATCCAGTGAGTCAGACGGCAAAGGTGAGTGGCCTGGTCGCCGAGTGGGGCAACTTTAAATCAGATACGCTTAACCTGTCGAAGTTGGGTGAGTTCAATTCCGATGCGGTCAAAACAATGGATAGAGCTGGCTGGAAGTAACAATGTGTTAGATGAAGGCAATTATTTTTGGTGACGGTTAGTCAGACTGTTGCAACCTATCAGGGTGCGGATTACTATTCGCACCCTTTTTGCGTTTTAGCAATAACCCTACTTATTCAGCAATGATGACTCAGCGATGACTGAATCGTACTCTATCCCTTTATCTCATACGGCTTCTTATCGTCGGTCATGGTTTGATCGTTGTTGGCAGCCAGGTATTGTCCTCACCGCATTTATATTTGCGATCCCTATTTTTACTATCGCCGGTTATATTTTCTTACCGTCGGGCGATATCTGGCAACACCTGGTTGATACCGTATTGCTCACTTATTTGATCAACTCGGCATTACTCATGGTTGGCGTTGGGTTGGGCACATTATCGATAGGCGTGACCTGCGCCTGGTTAACCAGTTTGTGTGAATTCCCAGGCAAGAAGCTCTTCGTCTGGGCATTGTTATTACCACTCGCAATGCCTGCCTATATCATTGCCTACACCTATACCGGCATGTTCGATTTTGCTGGCCCGGTGCAAACTACGATACGTGATTTAACCGGCTGGGGTTACGGCGATTATTACTTCCCAGAGGTTCGTTCGATTGGCGGCGCAATTTCGATGTTTTCGATGGTGCTCTACCCGTATGTCTACCTGATGGCCAGAGCTGCTTTTCTAGAACAATCTGTTTGCGTGATCGAGGTGAGTCGTACGCTTGGTTGCAATGCATGGATGAGTTTCTATCGTGTCGCATTGCCGTTGGCGCGTCCTGCTATCGTCGCTGGTTTGTCGCTGGCATTGATGGAAACTCTGGCCGATTACGGCACGGTGTCTTATTTTGGCTTAGGTGTCTTCACCACGGGCATATTTAAAGCCTGGTTTGGCTTTGGCGATAGTGGCGCAGCAGCCAAGCTGGCGGCAATTTTATTGTTATTTGTATTCACTCTGGTGATTATCGAGCGAGCGTCACGTAAACGAGCGAAATACCATCATACGACCAATCGATATCGCCAGTTACCGCAATATAAGTTGACCGGGTTTAAAGCATTTATTGCCTGTTTTGCCTGTTTAATGCCATTGCTTTTCGGGTTTTTAATACCTGCTTTGCAGTTGAGCCTGTGGATGCTCGATACTTATTCTGAAATGGTCGACGCCTCGTTTGTCGAGTTAACCATTAATACCGTGGCACTGGGTTTAAGTGCCGCAGTATTGGCCGTTGTGCTGGCGTTATTTCTAGCCTATGGCAAACGGATGATCGCCAGTAAGGCGGTTGTTTCATCGATTCGTATTGTCGCGACGGGTTATGCGATTCCAGGCACCGTAGTGGCCATCGGGGTGATGATCCCTTTTGCCTGGTTCGACAATACACTCGATAGTTTTATGCGTCAGCAGTTTGATATTTCTACCGGGTTGCTGCTTAGCGGTAGTTTGTTTGCGGTCATGTTTGCTTATCTGGTTCGGTTCCTTGCCATCTCGATACAATCGGTCGAATCTGGGCTTGAAAAGATACGGCCATCGATGGATGAGGCCGCACGGTCGCTCGGCTATAAGCCGACAGACATACTATTAAAAATCCACCTGCCTTTGATGAAAGGGTCTGTGTTGACCGCATTATTAATTGTGTTTGTTGATGTCATGAAAGAGCTGCCAGCAACGCTCATATTACGCCCGTTTAACTTTAATACACTGGCTATTCGCGCTTACGAGCTAGCCTCGGACGAACGCCTGGCGGATTCATCCAGCGCGGCGTTAATGATAGTCGTCGTCGGACTGTTACCTGTTATTCTACTCAACAAGAGTATTTCCAGTTCAAGGGTCGGGTCATGACATCGCAACTCAAAATAGAAAATCTGGATGTGCGTTATGGTGATTACCAGGCGCTGCATCAACTGTCGTTTACCCTGGAACCAGGCAAAATTGGTTGTATGCTCGGTCCAAGCGGTTGTGGAAAGACAACCGTTTTACGCGCCATCGCTGGGTTCGAGCCAGTAGCGGGTGGCCGTATTTCAATCGATCAGCGAGAAGTCAGCTCCGCGCACTTTAGTCTGCCACCAGAGAATCGATATATTGGCATGGTATTTCAAGACTTTGCGCTTTTTCCGAATATGTCCGTGGCCGACAATATTCGCTTTGGATTGAGACGCTGGGCACCGAAGCAGCAGAAAGCACGTGTACAGGAATTGCTTGCGATGATTGGCATGCTCGCTTATGGCCAGGCCTATCCACATCAATTGTCTGGTGGTCAGCAGCAGCGCATTGCTTTGGCACGTGCGATGGCGCCCAAACCAGGCATATTATTAATGGACGAGCCTTTCTCAAGCATGGATGTTGAGCTACGCGAACAACTGGCACGTGAAGTTAGAGATATTCTAAATCAGGAAAATATTACCGCGATTCTAGTCACACATGATCAATTCGAAGCCTTCGCTATGGCCGATGAAATATGTGTCATGAATGACGGAAAGATAGAGCAGCAGGGCTCAGGATATAACTTGTACCATCGCCCCAGAAACCGTTTTGTTGCTGACTTTATCGGGCAGGGTGTTATTATTCCTGGCACGGTGAAAGATGATAATAAAGTCCATACCGAGCTGGGCGTGATCGCTGGCAATGAGCTGGAGAACAGTCAGCCAGGAGACACCGTCGATGTACTCATCCGACCGGACGATGTGATTCACGATGATCATTCAGCAGAGACGGCGATTGTTGTCGATAAATCGTTTCGCGGATCTGAATTTCTTTATTATCTACGCATGGATAGCGGTATTGAAGTACTATGCCTCGCACCCAGTCACCATGATCATCATATTAACGAGCGGATTGGTATTCGCCTCAATGTTGATCATCTGGTTATATTTGACCGAAAGCACACGACTGAAAAATAAGACCTATTCAGAGTAATAACGACAGCGTGATACGACAGAGTTCCCCAATAGAGTGATACCGAATGTTAACTAAAATAATTGTCACTCTAGCCGTGATTGTCGGTTGCTTGTGGTTCGCATCATCGAAGCGCAATCAAGAATTACAACCGGTACAAAGAAAACTAGTCAAAAAAGAGAATGAGAGAAAGTTGCTTCTGACTAGAAGTGCTTTTGCCTTTATGTTTCTGATGGTTCTAGCGGCAGGCGTTATTATGTTTTTCGAATTGCAGGACGATTATGAAACCGTTACCGTGCATGTTATTAATTCGGAAACGAATGCTCGAGCGAGTTACCAAGCGCAGCGCCAGGATGTCACGGAAGATAGTTTTACAACGCTCGAAGGACGTCAGGTTTTTGTCGCAGATGTCGAACGTGTAGAGATGGAATCAGCGAAATAAAAACCACTCAAGTAGGATTGCTCGAGTGGGCTCAATCATTACATGTGCGCTTTTAAAGCAGCCAGCACTGGTTCGAAATCAGAAGTCTCAACGCTTAGCAGAGAGCCTTTCTTACGGTAATAATCGACCAACGGTGCGGTTTGTGCCTCATAGACTTCGAGACGGTTTTCAATCGCTTCCTTGGTTTCGTCGTCACGCTGAACAATGTCACCACCACAAGCATCACAGACACCATCAACCTTCGATGGTTTGAATTTGACATTGTAGATTTCGCCGCATTGAGTGCAGGTTCTACGAGTGGTTAGGCGTTCAATAATAGTGGCTCTTGGAATGATCAGTTCTAAAACGCAATCGAGTTTTTCACCCATTTTTTCGAGTAATACTTTTAACGCATCTGCCTGCACAATCGTGCGCGGGAAACCATCGAGTAAATAACCCTGCTTGCAATCATCCTCAAGCAAACGTTGTTCCATGATACCCATGATCAAGTCATCAGTGACCAGGTTGCCAGAAGTCATCGCTGCTTCGGCTTTTTTGCCAAGCTCGGTACCTGCTGCGACAGCACCACGTAAGATATCACCCGTCGAAATTTGAACCGAACCATCATGCTTATTTAAGGCTTTCGCTATGGTACCTTTACCTGCCCCTGGCGGGCCTAGCAGTATTATGTTCATAAAGGTTCCTTAATAACGTGGATAACGGATATTGATAAATTGTAGGGGGGTATTGTCCGGTTTTCTAACTTAATGGCAAATTGAAAATGCTAATA
>JBDNJA010000026.1:0-3070 GCA_041688005.1 Gammaproteobacteria bacterium | reverse complement strand
GCTTACAAAATAAAAAAGAATGTTGATTTTGGCTTTTTGGATTTTTCCAGTCTGTCAAAGCGCGAATATTTTTGTCAGGAGGAATTACGAATCAACCGTCGTTATGCTGAAGCGCTCTATTTGGATGTGGTGGCAATCACCGGATCTGTCGATATTTCGCCAGTCAGTCTTAGCATTAATGGCGATGGTAAGGTGATTGAATATGCCGTTAGGATGAAAGAGTTCTCCCAGCGAGATTTGTTTGATCATTGTTTGGAGCGCGATGAGGTAACGAAATCACAGTTTGATAGATTGGCTGCTCAGTTAGCGAAATTTCACGCAGGTGCAGCTTGTTCAGAAAAAGAAATCGTGTCAGAGACGCCGCCCTATGGGTCCTATGAGGCGATTCGGACGCCAGTGATAGAGAATTTCCAGCAAATTCGTTTGCTTGACTGTTATGTTGGTGCAGAGAGCGTCCTGGACGTTCTCCAGACCTGGACAGAGAATCAACTGTCAGCGCTTAAGCCGGTATTTGCAGAGCGCAAGCAGCAAGGTTTTATTCGGGAGTGCCACGGTGATCTGCATTTGAATAATATTGCCTTGATTGATGGCGAGGTCACGTTTTTCGATGGGATCGAATTCAATGATCAATTACGTTGGATTGATACCCAGTCGGAGTTGGCATACCCATTAATGGATCTCGAAGATAAGGGCTATTCAGCAAACGCAAACCGCTTATTGAATCGTTATCTAGAATACAGTGGCGACTATCAGGGACTGGCAGTACTGCAATTTTATAAAGTCTATCGAGCATTGGTGCGCGCCAAGGTTAATGGCCTTCGTTTAGCACAGGACCACTTGAGTGCTGAGGAAAAGCAAAATAGCCAGTTTCTGTTTGGGCAATACGTGACGTTGGCCGAACGCTATATGACAACTGTCAGCCCTCCCTGGGTGGATTCCTTTTCAAAAGAACCTTTTTTTGGTGACCCTTTTCTCGCCATCATGCACGGTGTATCTGGCACAGGAAAAACTACTCTAAGTGAATCTATTGTGGAGCAATGCGGCGCTGTCCGTATTCGTTCTGATGTTGAACGAAAACGTTTGCATGGTTTAGCGCCAACTGCCAATAGTCATTCTGACATGGGCCAGGGCATCTATACGGCAGCGGCTACTGAGTTAACCTATGCACATATTGCAGATACTGCTGAAAAAATAATGGCTGACGGGTACGCGGTTGTTGTTGATGCGGCGTTTCTTGCGAGGCCTTTACGAGATCAATTCCGTGCCCTGGCAAAAAAGTTGCACGTTCCCTTTGTCATATTTGATTGCCAAGTCGATGAAGCGACGCTGATTGAGCGCTTAGAATACCGTAGTAAAAATGTCGTGAATGAATCAGAGGCCGACGTTGCTACTATGAAAAAGCAGCTCGTTACTGAAGATCGGCTGTCGATGCACGAGCAACAATATAGCTTTGCTTTAAAATCAGAGAAGGCTTCAGAGGAGATGACTTTTGACAAAACAAAGTTGTCGCGGTTACTTTTTGATCAGCGTGTTTCTTAGATAAATAAATGAAAACCCACTGCTGTTCAACATCTACCAATAGCCGCCAGTTTTTGATGGTTTAAGTAAACGGTTCTAAACGTTTTTTGAGTTGTGCATTTTCTAGACGCAATTGTTCCAGTTCTTCAATTAAGCTGATAGCCAATGCAATACCTGGCCAGTCGATGTCTAGGTCCTGGTGTAACCGGGTTGCTTTGAGTGCAATAGCAACTGTACGGTGGCTAAATCTCCAGTTGCCCGGTTGATTGCCGCTAGGTTCAAGAATGCCTACCTCAATAAAGTCAATCAGTGTTTCCGACGATAACTGAGTTGCCTTGCAGAGTTCCATTAGGGTGAGTAGTGGGGTGCTTACGTTGCTCACAAATTCTGATCCTGGATTGGAGTTGCCTCTTCGGCAAGTTTTCACCATGGCAGCTAACGCTGGGCACGACGATCTCTCGTTCACTTTTTAGTCCTGTTGATGTTATTGCATCACCGCGAAAGAAAGTTGACTGCCGTCAATAAAAAAGAATCTTGAGGTAGAGATAGTGCGGGGTAAGTCTTAACGAGAGCTATGGGCGATTATCGGTTAAAAATTATCGAGTAGTTGATACAAATTATCACCCCGTCGACCGGGTAGACCACAATGCACGCTGAGAGCGATGCGAGTTTGGTTGGGGGAAGCCTACTGCTATTCTCCTGTGTTATTCGGCGATTTCTTGATTTTCATTCAGTAGGTTAACGAGAGCTATTGTCGAATCCACCTGCATTTTCAGCATCACGTGGGAGCGATAGATTTCAACCGTGCGAGGACTTAATCCAAGGTCTCTAGCAATCCGCTTGTTGGCTTTTCCGGCAGCAACAGACAGCATGACCTGATGTTCTCGAGGCGAGAGTTTGGCTATATGGTCGTTTACCGCTTGCCTTTCCTTGAACTCGTTGCGGTTTTTGGCATTCAGAGCGAGGGCGTCGATAATACAATCGAGCAGGGCCATGTCGCTAAAAGGCTTTTGTAAAAATTCAAAGGCACCCGCTTTCATCGCTTCTACTGCGATTGGTATGTCAGCGTGATCGGAGATAAAGATAATTGGTAGTAAAGAGCTAATATCCTTCAGCGTATGCTGCAATTCCAGTCCGTCAATACCGGGCAGGAGGATATCCAGAATTAGGCAGCCGGGTGGTTCCGGGAGGTACGCATCGAGAAATTCTTGTGGGTTGTTAAAAACTTTTGCTGTAAAGCCTTTATTTTTTAGCAATACACGTACGGCATCCAGTAGGGCTCCATCGTCATCGATGATATAGACAGTAGCCTGTTTTCGATTACTCACGGTATTTCCTAGGTTAGCCGTGTTACAAGTAGAGACGAGCTTGCTGGCTTGTCGCATTTTGGAAACACGGTTTTCCAGACAGTTACTACTAAGCCGATGATCGAGTCTGTATTCGAACTTCTGGCAACCAAACTGGTTGGTATTGATGGTGTTGGTCTAGTATCCAAAAGGATAACTACCGTAACAGCTGCGGTTACAAACACTTGGTCAGGCGCCATCAGTGT
>JBDNJA010000199.1:0-7217 GCA_041688005.1 Gammaproteobacteria bacterium | reverse complement strand
TTTACCACCGGTGAATGTCACCATTTTAACCGAACTATGTTCAACTAGCCGCTTTCCAACATCTGCGCCGGTGCCTTCGATTACCTGAAAAGCACCTTCTGGCAAGCCATTTTTTATGAACAGATCGAGCAGTTGATTGGCCGATCCTGGCGTCGCCTCATGCGGCTTTACAATCACCGGACAGCCCGCCGCAATAGCAGGCCCAACTTTATGAACAACCAGATTCAATGGGTCGTTAAATGGCGTAATCGCAACTACCAGACCGACAGGTCGCATTTCTGTCCAACCCATACGGCCAACACCGCTGGGCACCTGGTCGAATGGAATGACTTCACCTGTGTTCCGCTTTGCTTCCTCAGCACACAACTTTAATGTGGTATGTGCTCGCTGAACTTCGGACCGAGCTTCACGAATTGTTTTAATACCTTCTTTAACTATAGTGATGGCTAATTCATCTTTATGTTCGATAATGCTACTGGCGGTATCTTCAAGCCACTTTGCCCTGAGATATTTGGGTGTATTCGCCATTTCGGGTTCTGCACGTAATGCATTATCAACTACCAGGTCGACAAGGCGGGCGGAATGGCTTTCTTTTTGTGGCATTTTTGCCTTTGTAGCTAACATAGTAATCACGTAATAATTTTTGAGTAAGGAAGCTTTAATACAGAGAAATATTTAAACTACTAGTACTGGGCGATCAGAGGTACTGGTCACTTTATGTGAAACACTACCCAGAAGGTATCGTTCTGAATCACTTAAACCCCGGCTGCCCAATACGATTAGATCGACGTCATGGTCATTACTAAATTTGACGATGGTTCTGGCGGGCCCACCCCCCATAAAAAATGCGCGTACTTTTTCGACCCCTTGCTGCTTCGCGTACTCTTTGCCTTTTTCGGCAACCTCTTTTGCGTATTCCTGTAGCGCGTTATCAGTAGATCCGATTAGCTCTGGATTGACCATCGAAACCGATGCTTTCCACATATTATGTTCCCTGTAAACAGTCAAAATGAGTAACTCCGCCTGAAACGCCTTCTGCATTTCTATCGCGGTTTTAAGAGCCATTTGTCCACCCTCGGAACCATCAACTGCCACTAGTATTTTTTCAAACATAATTGTCTCCGGTTATTTGTCGAAAGCAATATCACGCAAAAACAGCGCGATTTGAGGAAAGAAAATCATTAACACGGATACACAAAGTAAAATAAACACGAATGGTGGCGTTCCCTTCACAACCTCAAGATAAGGCTGTTTAAACACAGCGACGGCGGTAAAAATATCACAACCAAATGGGGGCGTTGCTGATCCGATTGCTGCTTGCAATGTAATTAACGTACCAACCAGAATGGGGTCTAGACCTGTGCTTTTTATGACAGGCGCAAAAATCGGCACCAGGATCAAGATAACAACGATTGGGTCGACAAACATACAACCAACAAAAAAGGCTATAGAAATAACGAACAGTACTGCGGTAGGGCCCATCTCGGAAATGCCAATCGCCCCTAGTAGCTCCTGGGGGATTTGCGCAAAAGACAATACCCAGGCAAATGCAGCACCGGCACCCACCAAAATAAAAACGACACCGGTCACCATGCCAGTCGACTTCGCTATCGAGTAAAAATCACCAATGGTAATCGATCGAAATATCAGGACTTCGAGAAATAGAGCATACAATACGCTTACCGCCGCTGCTTCGGTGGGGCTGAAGATGCCACCAAAGATGCCACCAATAATGATAACGGGAAAACCGAGTGGCCATAATGCACGTTTGACCGCGGTGAAACGTTCGCCCCAACTGGCAGCGGTTTCTGTTGGTACATTCTTAATAGTGGCATAGATCATACTGTAGACGGAAAACAGGAATAATATGAGCAGGCCAGGCCCAATGCCTGCGATAAACAATTCTGGGATAGATGATTTGGAAACGACACCATAAATAATCATGCCTATGCTGGGCGGAATCAAAAATGCAATATCGCTAGAGTTTACAATGAGGGCCATAATGAATGAGTCCTTATAGCCACCTTTTAACATGCGGGGTCGAAGTGGTCCGCCAACTGCTACTACGGTTGCCTGGGTCGAACCTGATACAGCGCCAAATAACGCACAGGCCGACGAAGTACTAACGGCAAGGCCGCCTTTAATGTGTCGTACAAACACCATCACCATATCAATTAGGCGATCGGCGGAATGCCCCCGAGTCATAATATCGGCGGCTAACATAAACATGGGGACCGCAATCAGAGAAGCCGGGCGTATGCCACCAAGCATCTGTTGCACCATGAATTCAGCTCTATCGACATCGCCAAATAATTCCACTACGCCAACTAGCGCGCCGGCAATGAGCGGAATCATCATTGGGAAGCCCAATAGTAATAGTGTGACCATTACCAAAAACATAATTAGGGCCATAATTAAACCTCAATTTCCTGTGCTTCGTGTTCTTTCAGATTGGTAGAAAGGTATATGCCTTCCTCCCTGATATTTTTTACCGTAGTCAGCGCGTATTGAATGCCAGTAATAAAAAAGCCAACAGGGACCCAAAGATAAGTGACATACACAGGCACACCCAAAGCAGGCATAACTCTACCTTTTGAGTAGACATGGAAAATATACTGAGTCGCGTAGTAAGCCAGGAATAGCATAAAAAAAGCAGTTACCGCAACGATCACGGTCATCAGAATTTTTCTGACTTTATCCGGCAGGTGGTCGTAGATTGCTGACATTCTGATATGCCTGCCGTGTCTTGCTGCATAGCCTATACCGGCAAAAGTAACCAATAAAATAAAAGTACTATTGAGCTCTTCTGAAAAAATGATGGAATGATTGAAAACGAATCGGCTGATTACATTTGCGATAGTGTTTATCGCCATTAAAATAATACCGACAGCCATGATAAATTCTTCTAATTTGGCTATTTTCTTATCGACTAAATCTAGCACGCTTGCGATTAGCGAGCGACTACCGTTTTGTTTATCTGTCAGATTCATAATAATAAACTCCTACAAGAAACACCCATAGCTTAGGATCATAAATCTGTCATTCCCTTTGCTAAGGGAATGACAGTTAACCAGTTGTTTTTGTCAGCGCGTAAAGTGCTGTCCAACTGCTTGAGTTACAGCAATAGGCTTACTACTGCGCCGCTATTACGTCTGCTTTCATTTGCTTGAGGATAGCCTCGCCTCGCTCACCGGCGCTCTCTACAAATTTCTTTTCAACAGCGACTGCACGTTTCTTGAACACGGCACGTTCGGCTTTGGTTAGCGTTACAATCTTGTAGCCAGGATTAGTTTCCCTTATTTTCGTCAGTCCAATTTCATCCATTTTCACTACTTCATCAAGAATATAGCTGTGCGCTACCGCGGTTGCGTCTTGAATTAATTTTTTGTCTTTACTACCTAAACCGTCGTAAAAGTCTGAATTGGCCATCACAGCTGTGGTGTACTGCCCATGTCCTGTATAAGTCAAAACATTAGTCAATTCATCAAGGCCGTAAGCCTCGATCCAGATAGTCGGATTCTCTTGCCCATCAACCATGTTGGTCTTCAGAGCACCGATTAACTCACCCCATGACATGGCAATCGGTGAAGCACCGAATGCTGTGTAGGTTTCGAGCAAAAGAGGCGATGTCATTGTTCGAATTTTCATACCTTCCAGATCAGCTGGATTATGAAATTCTTCCATTGTAGTCACTGCTTGCTGACCTTCAGGAAAGATTGAAAGGAGTTCAAGGCCATGCTCACGATAAATCTCATGGAACATATTTTTAACCGCTTTACCTTCTTTAAAAAAGGTACGAACTACTTTCGGATCAGTCGGCTGCAAATACGGTACTAGAAAAGCCTCCGCCTCCGGGATCAACGCCCCAGTAAATCCTGGCGACTGGTCGATAAACTGTAACAAGCCAGCCTGGGTTTGCTCCATCGCATCCGCCGATTCTCCGAGGGTACCGACAGGGTAAATTTTGATCGTATGATCTGAATTTTTTTCTATTTCTTCTCTAAATTTAGTTGCGTATAATCCCTGTGGATCAGTTAATCCTTCTTCCATTACGTATTTCCACTCGTCGGCAGACGCCGCTGGTGAAAACAAAAATGCGCCAGCTAATATGCCGGGTAATACACAACTTGTGATTTTTTTAAATTTTTTCATCCTAATGTCTCCTCATTTGATTTATGGGCATCTCTAAAAATAGTAATTTTTCGTGAGTGCAAGGCAGCACCGCACGGAGAACCGCAGTGTACTTGAGGTACATGAGGATTCGAGTACGGAGCTAACGCGGCAATCGCGGACTAAGTGCATTTTTAGAGGTGCCCTTATATAGAAGTTAGGCGCTACCGAGCCTATTCAGCCCACTAACCCTAATTCCTGATTTCAAATTATAATGATTGGTCACGCACTAATCTGGCGTTATAATCTTATAATTAGACGAAATTCTGCGAATATATGAACGAAGACGACAAAATTAGCATTGACCATATTGATAAAATTCTACTATCCATGCTGCAAAAAGATGCTCTTACCAGCACTGAGCAACTAGGCTCAGAGGCAGGTTTATCTGCTACTGCCGCAAAACGACGCGTAAACAAGCTACGCAAAACTGGCGTAATAAAAAAAGATGTATCGATAGTTAATCCAGAGTCTGTGGGCTTCGACATATATTCCCTGGTATTTGTTAACCTGGAAAGAGATCGTCGCGATATAGTTCATAGCTTTAAAAATGCCATCACCCAAAATCCGAGGATTATCAGCGCGTTTTATACGACTGGCGAGGCGGATTTTGTATTGCTGGTTGCGTCAAGATCACTGGCCGAGTATGAATCTTTTACGCAGGATTTTTTCTGGGCAAACCCCAATATAAAAAACTTTAAGACCATGGTTGTTTTAGACAAGGTTAAATATGGATTTGAATTACCGATTTTATGATGATCAGCTGTTAACGTTAGACTCGATATCAGCACATGGGATGAATTCCGAAGACTTTTCAAAATAGCAACGTAGGCCTGATAAGCCACAGCGCCATCAGGCGTGACCAACTCGCCAATACCATCATGCAGACGATAGGAAAATAGAAAGCTTGATGGAAGAATGTTTGCCGGAAGGCGCTTCGCTTTTCCGGCCTACGCAGCTTTAGCTATCCACGCTATTTTGGCGCCAGACCCATATCATCCAGTTTCAACAAGATTTCCGTTTACTCGTTTTCTTTACATCCTGCCAATGTCGGTTCTCTGCCTTCATTTATCTGTCACTACAGGCAAGTCACCTGGCAAGCCCCACTCACTCCAAGAACCATCATAGACTGAGATATTGTCATAACCAGCAACAGTGGCGGCTAATGCGATGACACAGGCTGTTACTCCGGAGCCACAGCTACAGACAATGCGGTTGTCGGGTGACACCAGTTGTTCGAATATTGGTTTTAATTCGGATGCTGCCTTCAGGGTGCCATTTTCGATCATATTTGGGAAAGGCAGGTTTTTGGCATTTGGCATATGCCCCTTTCGTAAACCTGCGCGAGGCTCCTCTACTTCTCCATTAAATCGGGGCGCTGGTCTGGCGTCTAGAATTGATGTGCTTTCTTCGTTGATGGCTTCGAGCACTCTGCTTGCATCACAGAATTTGTTTTTAACTGCTCTTGCAACAAAACTACCTTTTTCGTAACGGGTAAAATCATGGCCTTTGCCCGTCGTATGACCCGCCGCTTTCCAGGCGGGTAGTCCGCCATTTAAGATAGCACAATTGCTAAATCCCATCGCTTTCAACATCCACCAGGCACGCGGACTGGAAAACAAGCCTAGGCTATCATAAATGACAACTGCACTATCCTGGTTTAAACCCAGTGCTTGCAGCGATTCAGTGAAGTCACTTTCGTCAGGCATCATGTGCGGAAGGTCCTTATTATTAGCACAGATGGATTGATCAAAATCAAAAAAACGCGAGTTTTTAATACATTCAGTTTGCCATTCTGATTTTCCATTACGACCACTGGCTGGCATATGCCAACTGGCATCAAAGATGATCAGGTTCGGGTGGTTTGTATTTTCCTGTAGCCATTCGATGCTCACTACCGCGAGCGGCACCTGCAAATTAATCATTTTTTTCCGTTGAATTTCCCATTAGATTACATCGACAATATCGAATCAATAGTTGGTTGGCAAGTCAATGAAGCTGCCCATCATTTGATTTAAGGACGATTTCCGATTCGGCCAAGACCCGGTAATTCAATAGCCCAGTCGAATACATCCCACTCCAAGTTCATGCCCAATAAACTGACTTCGATACCTTCTTCGTATCCAATAGAAAGACTAGCTAGACCCAGTAGAGAAATCTGGAAGCCTGTACCACTAGCGGATCGACCTAACAGGTTGCGAACAGGTCGGTAATCTTTTCCTACTGCAGTAGAGGGTAAATCGAGGGATAATTCCGGTACTGCCAAACCCAAATAAGCAATGAATGTATTGCTATTGGGTCCCGGCCATAACTGGTATTGGTCTTTATACGGGTAGTTAATGATGGCTGTGTCAATCTTATCAATCATAGCTTCGACACCCTCTCCCCGATGGTCTACCAGCAATGTAGCTTCATTGCCAAACCAGTTTGCCTGATCATAAGCTCTCCAACGACTCGTGCGTAATGCACTTGATGACCAACGTAGCTCCCATCCCACAATCTCATGTCGGTTGTAACTATTCGCGCCACGGCGCTTTGTTACTATCCAGGTGTGAACCGCAAGCATGCCTTTTTTGCCCCAGGTCCTAGCCGCATAAACCTGAACCACTGGTGCGTCGTATTGCTCTGGTAGAGGGGCAGTTTTTAAAGTTGAATTCGAGGCATCTAAAACAGCCCCGACCGACACACTCAAAAGACCATATAAAATCAGGCCATATACTGTTTTTCGAGGCCAGCTTAATTGTGAGATTTTGTTGCGGTTCACGAAGCTAATATCTAACAAATAAGCAGTCAGACTCGGCTTCCATAGATACGTTCAGCCTACGTTCTGGATTAGCTCAGGAGTCCGAAGCTCACCGCATCCTCGACAACTCCTGCGTTGTTCTAATACCGTCCATCCATGGACCTATGCTCTCGCCCCTTACCGGCATCCATGCCGGCAAAGCTTACCGCATCCTGCTCTCGCCCCTTACCGGCATCCATGCCGGCAAACTTTGTTGGCATGGATGCCGCCTGACTATATAGTGCGCTGACTTTAATATGGATTG
>JBDNJA010000198.1:0-16634 GCA_041688005.1 Gammaproteobacteria bacterium | reverse complement strand
GTTCATCCTGAACATCGTCACTCCTGCGCATCCATGCGCCCGTGACATACCGTTCATCCTGAACATAAACCCACGAACGGACTTTTGCCGTTCGTGGGTAATCCACTAGGAGATTCTTGACTAGAAGCTAAGTGAACCTTAGCTCCAGGGAAATGGGCTGCTCGATACAGGGTGTAATTTACCCTCGGCGTAGCGCGAGTAACGAAAAGGCTCAAGCAAGGCGCTTTTCTTGCCACAAAGTTCTTCCGCGACCAGTTTACCAACACCCA
Source organism: Gammaproteobacteria bacterium (assembly GCA_041688005.1). Lineage (GTDB taxonomy): Bacteria > Pseudomonadota > Gammaproteobacteria. The sequence continues at coordinate 16,365 of JBDNJA010000198.1, read as the reverse complement.
GCATTTTATAACCATGATTTGAGTCTGCGATCATATAGCAGTTCTCACGGAACACATCGAATACAGGAAAGCTATCGGGGGTGAACGACCCAATACCGCCAGAGGCTTCATTTTTATAAAATTCAAACTTACCTTCGAAACGTTTTTGACAATGCGCTAAAGCCGACGTCCACATGTGAGCGAAGTCTTCACCGACGATGAAGTCAGGAGAATCAACGCCATAAGGATCAACCGCTACTTTATCTGGATCAGTCTTGATCGCATAAGGCGCTGCGCCACCCTGGATGCCACCAAAATGAAAATCAGGCTTGTAGTAAATGCCCCACATTTTGTCGGTAATCAGCGAGCCGTCATAGTTTGAGTACAAAGGCTCGTTGCTGTCGACATGAATAACCGGTGGAAATTTACCGTCGTTGGTTTTTTGCAAATCGGGATCAACACCCAGCGTACCTTCTTGTAGCGACCAGTAAATCCACATTGGAATATCCGAATGGATCTGCCCATCTGCCGCTTTGATATTAACCTTCTTCGGTAGCTCTAGCATGTCCCAAATGGTTTTTGCCCATGGACCTGCGCCGATGACAACCATGTCGCATGCGATATCACCTTTATCAGTTTCAACCGCTTTAATAGCACCACCGGCTGAGTCACTCTTGAAGCCTGTGACCGTGCAACCCGATAGAATTCTAACACCTTCGTTTTCGGCTTTAGTTGCCAGTGCGTACATGGCTTTGGTGTTATTGGCATAACCGCCGCGCTTTTCGTGTAGTACCGAGGTAATACCAGTCGCCTGCCAATCATGGAACAAACCTTTCATATAGTCAGAAGATTCTTTTTCACCTTCGATGAATGTCGATTCATAACCGATGTCTTTTTGCTGTTGCGCAATAGTGGCAACATCTTCGTGCATGCTTTCAGGGCTGATCTGCATATAACCAACCGAATGGTAGCTGTAAGCTTCTGGATCGGTTTCCCAAACGCCAACGCTATGCGCCATTAATTCACGCATCGCGGGTTGGAAGTAATTATTTCGGACGACGCCACAGGCTATGCCTGATGCGCCAGCGGCTATGCCACTTTTGTCTACGATGAGGATATCGCGCCCATCGCCTTTGCCTTCGGATTTCAGTTGCAGTGCAAGATGATAGGCCGTACTGAGCCCGTGAATTCCGGCGCCTACGATGAGATATTTAACGTGCGATGGTATAGCCAATTTAGTTCACCTAATAAATTATTAAAAAGTTGTCCTTACTTTCCCCAAAATGCCAATCATCTTGAGACTCCATACACCAAGACTAATATGAATTGAAAACATCAACTCTGGACAAGAACGACCAATAGAAACATAATTTCGACATGTTTTTGGCGATAGAGCACTAAAAAGCTGCGTTCTATACCTAGGCCCTTTCTTTTAATTATGGAATCAGGATATCAATAAGATGGACATTTTACCTAAATTTTGGACTGTGATTTTGCTTGGCTTACTCGCTTCGAGTGCCATTCATGCCGGTGATGTGCTGGATCAAATCAACGCGACTAAAACGCTCAAAGTTGCCACCAATGCTAATTGGCCACCGCAGTCATTCATCAATGAAAACAATGAGCTAGATGGTTTTGATGTCGATGTCGCTCGAGAAATTGCGAAACGAATGAAGGTGGAACTCAAACTCGTCACACCGAATTGGGATATTGTTACCGCCGGAAATTGGTATCGCCGCTGGGATATGCATATAGGCTCTATGACGCCAACCAAAGAACGTGCCAAAGTGTTGGCTTTCCCTGCCGTTTACTATTACACGCCAGCGGGTGTCGCCGTTCATCAAAACTCAACTGTTTCATCAATTAACCAGCTCGACGGCAAACGGGTCGGTATCGGCTATGGCACGACCTACGAGCTTTATCTACAAAAGGACCTGACGATTGACGCCAAAGGTGCGCCAGCATTTAGCTACCTAATAGATAACCCTAAAATCAAAACATACGAGACAGGCACATTGGCACTAGACGATTTGCGGCTCGGTGATGGTCTACGCCTTGACGCGGTGCTCAGCAGTATTCCGAGCATTCTGGATGCCATCGAAAACGGCTATCCCATTAAGTTAGTTGGCAAACCTATTTTTTATGAACCATTGGCAGTCACCACTGATTTAGGTGATCTAGAGTTTGGCAGCAAGCTTCAAAATATCATTGATGCCATGCGCGTCGACGGCACATTGTCGATACTATCAAAGAAATGGTACGGGGTGGATTACGCTACCACTCAATAATTAGCCTGGCTAATAGGCTTTGGTCAATCGTTAATCTTTAATCAGTTAACTCTTTTTCCATAAACAGGCTCAGTGGATCTGGCTGGTAATCACCATATTGGTCGCATTGCCGATAACCCAGCCGTTGATACAAACCGATCGACTCTAACTGGCTTGGGCCAGTTTCGAGCCGACAAAGCTGCGCGCCCTGATCTTTCAGTTGCGTCTCCAGGGCTGACATTATTACCTTTGCCGCCCCCTTGCCTCGATGCTCGGGTGGGACAAACAAGTTTTTAATTTCACCATACGCAGGTATTGCCGCGATAAATTTTACCGCACCAATACCCAATAGCTGCTGATCTTCAGGTTTATCTTGATTCTTAATTTGATACGCCCCGACGAAAAACACCTGTTCAGAAAGTAAACTGGCCGTATCATCCTGATGCACACTCTCTGGCGGGTAGAGTTCGTTTTGATAATCACGCGATTGCTGTAACAATGAATCAACATCACCAGTGAGAGACCTAATACGTCTTATTTGCATGCCCTATCCAATCTCGCCTTATTGTATGTCGCCGTATTTAAAACGTGTCATATTTATAACCGGAGCGACAGGCAACTCAAGCCACCATCTAGCTTACGAAATTCGGACACATCTAGTTCAATCACCTGATAACCTAAATCGGCAATCAGTTTACTGGTTTTTGGGTATCCCGACGCAACCAGCACTCGATTATTTATCCAGACGCAATTGGCGGCATAGGCTTCATCAGCATCAATGACAATATGATCAAACTCGCCAAACGCTGGCTTGTCACACAACTCACCGGTAATCACTAGCCGATTATCACTGGGATAAGAGTGACCGAGATAAGAGACAGATGATTTCAAATGTAATGCCTCACTAAACGCGACCATCGACCCACTATAACCATGCACCTTGAGTATTTCGATTAACTGCTCGGCACCCGTCTGATTGCTCCGCTCAGACAGGCCAATATAAAAATGCTGCTCGACCATCATGATATCGCCAGCATCCAGTGTTCCTGGCGTTTCGATGACTTCAACTTTGTCGTAAAAAGCTCGTAGCTCACTCGCCACCTTGCCCACTTCACCACGACGTGTCGCTGCACCCGGTCGAGTCGATACCGCACAGCCTGACATGACCAGCGCCGCATCTTCTATAAATAAACCATCAGGGTAATCTTCGTCGGCTGGCATCACCGTCACTTCGAGACCACACAGTTCGAGGGCATCGATATACCGACCATGTTGCTTTAATGCTAATTCGTAATCAGGCGCACCCAGTCCTGCTGTCGTAATACCATCAACCAGGCTTGTGCCGGGCTGACGTACTATTGCTCTGCTAAACATAAGTGTTCTCCTTCTTTATAATCAATCACCGCATGTTGAATTCGTTTCACTGCCTCTTCAAGCAGTGACCGTGGGCAGCCAAAATTGAGCCGCAGGTAATTATTATCCCCGAAATCACTGCCCGCTGACAAACCAACGCCAGCTTTTTCGAAGAATACTTTAGGATCTGTCAATCCCAACTCTGTGACGTCGATCCACGCCAGATAAGTCGCTTCTATCGGATCGAGCTTTAAACCGCGTATTTGATTTATCTCGGCCACCAGATAGTCCCTATTCGCGCGCAAATAGTTCACCTGCTGGTTATTCCAATCATCACCATATTCATAAGCCGCTTGTGCGGCTGTCGTACCCAACAAATTGAGATAGGGTATTATGCCAATACAGGCCTTATTAAACTTGCGTCGTATAGAATCATCAGGAATGATCGCAAAAGAGCAGGACAGCCCAGCAATATTAAAAGTCTTACTCGGTGCCATTAAGGTAATGCTGCGTTTTTCTATTGCCTTACTCAGAGAGGCAATCGGGGTATGCGACATGCCTGCTTCGAGTACCAGGTCACAATGGATTTCATCAGAGCAAACAATTAGATCATTCGACACCACCAGGTCGGCCAGCGCTGATAATTCACTTCGCGTATACACCGCACCACCTGGGTTATGTGGATTACAGAACAACATCAGCTTGCTGCTATGGTCAATTTGTGTCGTCAGTTTTTTCTGGTCAATCACCCAGCGCTGGTTGCTACGGGTCATCGCCATCAGTTGACTGACGCGCCCACTTAAGCCTGGCGCAGAATGAAAATGCGGGTAGGCAACCGAGGGCGTTAAAACGGAATCGGTTGCATCGCAAAGGCTGCGGCAGGCAACGTGCATACTACCCACAACGCCTGGCATCCACACTAGCCAGCTCGGATTTATCGACCAGTCATAGAGACGTTGCATCCGCTCAACAATTAATTCATTCAAACGACTGGGAATATTGGAATAGCCAAAAATGCCATGCGAAACTCGCTGCTGTAGCGCTTCGGTAATTTCTGGCGCCACCATAAAGTCGGTATCGGCTACCCACAGAGGTAACACATCAACATTACTGTAAAGTGACCACTTACAACTGTCGCTATTACTGCGGTCTACCAGCAAATCAAAGTTAACGGGGTGATTTGTCATATTAAATAGAGTGTAGTGATGAGAGGAAAAGATAACTCGACTATTAAATTGCCTACTGCAACAAGCCCAAGCCAAACTGTTGTAAATTTTCCTCGGTATTGTATAGTCGAACGAGACAAAAGGCAGCACAGATTTTTTCAGTTGCCGATTGCCCGAGAAATGTATAAAACTAAAAAACCTGAGGATTGCTTCAAAATGAAACTATTAAAACCTGTACTGGGTGCAGTGCTAGTCGGCTTGTTATCTATGAGTAGCGCAAATGCCGGTGACGTGCTTGACAAAATAATGTCTAGTAAAACGCTCAAAGTAGCGACTGATGCCAACTGGCCACCACAGTCATTTATCAATGATAAAAACGAAATGGATGGTTTTGACGTCGACGTAGCGCGTGAAATCGCTAAGCGTCTTGGCGCTAAAATCGAGTTTATTACGCCAAGCTGGGACATCATTACTGCTGGTAACTGGAATGGTCGTTGGGACATGCATGTCGGTTCAATGACACCAACCAAGCAACGCGCAAAAATTTTATCTTTCCCCGCTATTTACTACTACACCCCTGCTGCCGTAGCAGTACATAAAAGCTCTAAAGTTACAAAAGTTTCAGAGTTGAGCGGAAAGAAGATAGGCACAGGCACCGGTACTACTTTTGAGCTTTATCTACAGAAAGATCTGACTATCGATGCCGAAGGCGCACCTGCATTTGATTTTAAAATTGATAATCCTGTTATTAAGTCATATGAAACTTCAACTATTGCGCTAGATGATTTACGTCTTGGTGATGGCGTTCGACTCGATGGTGTTGTGAGCAGCATGCCAACAATTTTAGAAGCCATCGAGAGTGGCTATCCACTTAAAATAGTTGGTGGGCCAATTTTCTACGAGCCATTGGCCGTGACAATTGACCTGGGCGACAGTGAGCTTAACTCTAAAGTGGCTGACATCGTTGCAGCGATGCGTAAGGATGGCGTACTGAGTAAGCTATCGAAAAAATGGTATGGCGTAGACTACGCAACAGTTAAGTAGCTGAACAATAAGAACAATAGCTACCTGTTCGGCTTTTCTCTAAACCCGGGTATTACAGTAATGCCCGGGTACCTTTGAGGCGACCTGAATAGTCACTAAAACTATTTTAGGTAGGAACAAATTTTGATTCAGGACACAGTAACTGACGACGTACTGCTCAGAAAACCCAAATTTATAGCGTTGCTTTTCGCTATCTTCTTTGTTTGTTTTTTTATCTTCGATCCATCCCGATCTATCATGGGGCACCTACTCGAGCCTGCCCTTGGTGATCCCGAACAAAGCGGTTTCTATGGTCGTTTTGTCACTTCATTTATGTTGTCGGCTATATTGGTTTTAAACCTGCTAGCAATCAGTTTCATCCCGCATTTTCGTCTTCAAGTCTTCGTCGTCTGGATCGAGCTATTAATTCTGTTTTTGACCTTCTTTTACAGCTTCGATCTCAGTTTTGTATTTATTCGAAGTAAAATTGGGTTCATGGTCACACAAGGTATTTTCACCACCTTGTACGTTTCCGCTATCTCGATCGTAATAGCCTCTTTCATTGCGATTATAGGTGCCGTTGCAAAAATGTCATCCAATGGCTTTGCCTTTGCGATTGCCAGTTTTTACACTTCATTTTTCCGAGGCTTGCCGCTATTGATGCAGGTCTACCTTATTTATCTAGGCCTCCCTCAAATTGGCTATGTCATCGACGCAGTACCGGCTGGCATCATTGCGTTGTCGCTTTGTTATGGCGCCTATATGACCGAAATTTTCCGCGCTGGTATCATGAGCATTGACGCCGGACAATGGGAAGGATCACGCGCGCTGGGTTTCAAGTTTGGCCTGACCATGCGCAAAATAATTTTACCTCAGTCTATTCCATTAATTATTCCGCCAACCGGAAATCAATTTATTGCGATGCTCAAAGACAGCTCATTGGTATCCGTCATCGGTGTTTGGGAACTCATGTTTCTCGCCAGAACGTTGGGCAATAAAACCTTCAATCATATGGAAATGCTCATCACCGCAGCCATGCTTTACTGGATGATGACGATGGTATTAGAGCTTATTCAGTCACGTATCGAACGCAAATACCAAAAACGACAGTCGAGATAAGCCATGTCTGAAACAAACCAGAATGCACAAGGGCCCATTATTTCCATCAAGGAAATGAACAAATATTATGGCGACTTCCATGCACTGACCGATATTGACCTGGAGGTTAATATTGGCGAACGCATCGTTATCTGCGGCCCTTCCGGGTCGGGTAAATCGACACTCATCAGATGTCTAAACCGTCTTGAGGCACACCAATCAGGCTCGGTCAATGTGAATGGTGTCGAGTTACATCAACACATGAAAGACATCGATAAAGTTCGATCCGAAGTCGGCATGGTATTTCAGCATTTCAACCTGTTCCCGCACATGACCATTTTAGAAAACTGCACTGCGGGCCCGATGTGGGTTAATAAAGTATCACCATCAGAAGCCCACGAAACAGCCATGAAATATTTGAAGCGCGTTAATATTCCCGAGCAGGCAGATAAATATCCTGCGCAACTATCAGGCGGGCAACAGCAGCGCGTAGCGATTGCACGCAGCTTATGCATGAACCCAAAAGTTATGCTATTCGATGAGCCGACCTCAGCGCTCGACCCAGAAATGGTATCCGAGGTACTCGATACCATGACCGACCTCGCCCAAAGCGGCATGACAATGATCGTTGTTACCCATGAAATGGGCTTTGCCAAGCAAGTGGCTGATCGGGTGATATTTATGGATGAAGGAAAAATTGTCGAGTCGAACGAGCCCATAGCTTTCTTCGAAAATCCACAATCGAGTCGAACCAAAAAATTCCTCAGCCAGGTCCTTGTTCATTAAAGTAATCTGAGCCCGATCAAATAACTCAGCGTTATTTGATCGGCTTCAGGTTTAAGGTTTAAGCCCTAACCTTGAATCCAGCTGCTATTGCACAGCTTAAGTGTCTGTGTGAAATAACCGCTCGCCAATCGTTGATTTTCTAGAATCCCACCCAATATCGTATAGTTCAACTTTCAACCTGTCGCCCACGACATCTAGAGGCATAATTTTGGAACAATACAGAGGTACAACCATACTCTCAGTGAGACGAGGCAATCGCGTCGTCATCGGAGGTGATGGTCAGGTCAGCATGGGCAACACGGTAATGAAAGGTAACGCCAAAAAAGTTCGTCGCCTATATAAAAGTCAGGTAATCGCAGGCTTTGCCGGTGGTACTGCCGACGCCTTTTTATTATTCGAATTATTCGAAGGCAAGCTCGAAAAACACAGTGGGCAAATGGTGAGATCAGCCGTTGAACTAGCAAAGGAGTGGCGATCAAGCAAAACGCTACGCCGCCTCGAAGCTTTATTATGCGTCGCAAACCATGAAGCCTCGCTGATCATCTCCGGCAATGGCGACGTTATCGAACCCGAAGATAGCTTAATGGCGATTGGTTCTGGCGGCCCTTTCGCTCAGGCAGCGGCACGCGCCATGCTCGATACCACCGAACTCAGCGCAAAGGAAGTCGTTAGCAGAGGTCTACAGATCGCCGGCGATATATGTATTTATACCAATCAAAACCATAGCTTCGAAGAGCTAGACTACAACGAGGTTTAAGCATGGATAGCAAACTATTAACTCAGTCTCCAATGACCCCACGTGAAATTACACAAGAGCTTGATAAACACATTATCGGCCAGGACAACGCGAAACGAGCCGTCTCTATTGCGCTACGAAATCGCTGGCGTCGACAGCAGGTCAGTGAAGTGTTACGCAACGAAATCACCCCAAAAAATATTTTGATGATGGGCCCGACCGGTGTTGGTAAAACCGAAATTGCGCGTCGACTAGCTCGTCTTGCAAATGCACCTTTCATAAAAGTAGAGGCAACGAAATTCACCGAAGTTGGTTATGTAGGACGCGATGTCGAATCTATTATTCGTGACCTGGTAGAAGTATCGATCAAGCAAACACGCGAGGCAGAAGTCAATCGAGTACGCCACCTCGCCGAAGATGTCGCCGAAGATAAAGTGCTCGATGCACTGCTACCCCGCCCCGCCGATTTTGATCAGGAAGCAGTCGACACAACTGCCGATAGCACTGCCAGCAATACACGCCAAAAATTTCGCAAAATGTTACGCGAAGGCAAACTCAACGACAAAGAAATTGAAGTCGATCTGCAGATGCAATCGGTTGGCGTAGAGATCATGGCCCCGCCGGGCATGGAAGACATGACCAATCAATTACAAGGCCTTTTCCAGAACATGGGTAACCAGAAGACCCAAACCCGCAAGCTACGAGTCGAAGAAGCCTTAAAGATAATCACCGATGAAGAAGCCGCAAAGATGATCAACGAGGATGAGCTAAAGCTCATCGCCCTCGAAAATGCCGAACAAAATGGCATTGTCTTTATCGACGAAATCGACAAGGTTGCTAAACGCCAAGAATCTGCCGGTGGTGGTGACGTCTCTCGCGAAGGCGTGCAACGCGATTTGCTGCCGCTAGTCGAAGGCTGCACCGTTGCCACCAAAGCAGGCACGATTAAAACTGATCACATTTTATTTATTGCATCGGGTGCCTTTCATGTCTCAAAACCTAGCGATTTAATCCCCGAACTACAGGGTCGCTTACCCATTCGAGTCGAGTTATCGGCCTTGACTGTGGAAGACTTCGTGCGCATCTTGCGCGAACCAGACGCATCACTGACCGAGCAATATATGGCGTTGATGGCGACCGAAGGTGTTACCTTACATTTTTCAGACGACAGCCTGGCCCGTATCGCCGAAGTCGCCTGGCAGGTAAACGAAAAGCAGGAAAATATTGGTGCCAGGCGATTGCACACCGTCATGGAGCGCCTACTCGAAACAGTCAGCTTCGAAGCGTCGGACATGCCCGATCAAACCATTAATATCGATGCCGATTATGTCAATGAGCATTTAGGCGAACTCTCACAAGAAGAAGACTTAAGCCAGTACATACTGTAGGAATCACCCATGAAACCAACCGAAATTAATTTCCATCAAGTCTCTCGCGTCCTAGAGCTCAGCTTCGAAGGCGACTTGAACTTCAAGTTTACAGCTGAATTCCTGCGGGTTCACTCACCTTCAGCCGAGGTACAAGGGCACGGTCCTGGACAGGAAACCCTGCAACTAGACAAGCATGACGTCAATATCGCCAACATCGAACCGATAGGTCACTATGCGATAAAAATACATTTTGACGACGGCCACGACACGGGACTTTTTAGCTGGACCTATCTTTATGACCTTGGTCAAAACTACGACACCAAGTGGCGGAAATACCTCGATCGTTTAAATGCAGAAGGACACAAGCACCCGTCACTTTCATAACAGCCTGGCACTATGCTCGAAGAAAAACATTTGATAAAACTCGCGTCTATGCCGATGCCCTTCGGCAAATACGCGGGTAAAACACTAATCGACCTACCCGAGGCCTATCTCATCTGGTTTGCCAATAAGGGCTTCCCCGAAGGAGAACTCGGTCAGTTGCTAGGCTTATGCCTGGAAATAAAGACTCAGGGAGTTGATGGGGTGGTTCAAGGGCTTAAGCACAGAATTAACACCAGGCAAAAAATCTAATCGTCTATTTCCAAGAGAGCCTATTTCTGGTGATCTAAAGTTCAGCTTATCTGAATTTAATGACAGGAAGACCCCCACCATTGCTGACCACATAGCCCAGTTCTGCTATCGTTCGCCTATTGTTAATTGAGCGATTTATTTCGACGACTGATACTGTGCAAAAAAAATCCACTACCCACTTTGGCTTTGACCAGGTTCCAACCAACGAAAAACAGCAGCGAGTTGCATCTGTTTTCGATTCGGTCGCTAGCAAATACGATTTAATGAATGATGTGCTATCCATGGGCGCACATCGTTTATGGAAGAAATTCACCCTCGAACTTTGCGGTTTACGCCCAGGACATCACGTACTCGACCTGGCAGGTGGCACGGGCGATCTGGCACTGAAACAAGCGGTGATCGTTGGTGAAAAAGGCCGAGTCTGCCTTGCCGACATCAATGCCGCTATGTTGCAACACGGTCGTGACCGAGTGATCAACAAAGGCATGGTTGGTATCATCGATACTGTTCAATGCAACGCAGAGATTTTACCATTCGACGATAATAGCTTCGATTGCATTACCATTGCTTTCGGACTGCGTAATGTGACCGACAAGGCGAAAGCACTGGTCTCGATGTACCGTGTATTGAAACCCGGCGGACGACTTTGTGTATTGGAATTTTCTCGGTCTATTTATGAGCCACTTGAGAAGGTGTACGAGTTTTATTCATTTAAAATTCTGCCGCAACTCGGCGAATGGATAGCGAATGATCGAGCCAGCTATCAATATCTAGCAGAGTCGATTCGTATGCACCCAGACCAACAAACGCTAAAAACGATGATGACTGAAGCTGGTTTCGACGAAGTTAATGTTTACAATCTATTGGGTGGCATTGTTGCATTACACCGTGGCTTTAAGTACTGATCATTAATAGCTAAGCACTAATCACTAAAGCCCTCAAAGTTAGATCAACTCATAATTCTGATATGCTCAATCATCTGCCTAATAACCTACTTGCCATTGCCGAAATCGGCGGCAATCGCCTACTCTCTCTCGATGATCAAGTCATGGCACGATGCGAGGCTTTGCAAGGGCGCTGTATCGAGCTTCATTTAACTGATCTCGATTTCAGGCTCTATTGCCATCCAGGTAGTTGGGGCATGCGCTTTTCGCAGGAAAAGCCAACCCGAGAAATCGATGCGAGCATATCTGGGCGACTCATGGCACTGGTGAATCTATCGCTACAGGAAGACAAAATTAGCACCTCTATCCAACAACGAGTCAGCATTCAAGGCGATGCCCGCGTTGCGCAACAAATGCAAAAAATACTCAGCGAGCTAGACATCGATTGGGAAGAAGTCCTGTCAAAATACACTGGCGATGTGATGGCTTACCAAATTCACAAACAGGTACGTAGTGCGGGTGAATGGTTACGCGATAGTGCACGGTCATTATTACAAACCAGTAGCGAATATATTCGAGAAGAACAACACTTGAGCCCAACCCAAGTTGAGTTTGAACGATTCCAAAAACAAACCACTACACTCAAGCAAGATGTCGAACGCAGTGAAGCGCGCCTACGCCACTTACTAAAAGCAGCCCTGGATAACAAAAACGCATGAAGAACCTGTTTCGGCTGATCGCGATTAACTACACACTGGCACGGTTCGGTTTAGACCAAGTTTTCCTGTCGTTTCATTATTTAGGACCGCTAAAATTCCTATCCATTATCAATCCATTCAACTGGGTTCGAAATAACCAAACCACGCAGGCAGAACGCCTTAGGCTGTGCATCGAATCACTCGGCCCGATATTTATAAAGTTTGGCCAAATGCTCGCGACGCGACGTGACTTGTTACCTGAAGACATCATTGTCGAGCTAGAAAAATTGCTCGATCAAGTGCCGCCTTTTCCACTGGATCAAGCCCGCAACATTATCGAGCAGCAATTTGGCATGCCAGCCGAACAGGCCTTTCTGTCTTTCGACGACCAGGTACTTGCGTCAGCTTCAATAGCCCAGGTTTACAAAGCCGAACTTCACGATGGGCAAAAAGTTGTCGTCAAAATTGTCCGTCCGAATATCGAAAAGCGCATTCGTCAGGACACCGAACTACTGATGATGCTGGCAGGATTAGTTGACAAATACTGGGCAGAATCGAGACGCATCAAGCCAAAGCAGATCGTCGCCGAATTCGAAAAAACACTGATCAACGAACTCGATCTGGTTCGTGAAGCCGCCAATGCCAGCGAACTAAGACGTAACTTCGAAGGCTCGAATGACCTGTATGTGCCTGAAGTTTACTGGGACTACTGCAAACCCAAAGTACTGGTTATAGAGCGCATCGAAGGCATATCAGTCTCCGACATAAAACAGCTCAACGCACACAACATCAACCTCGAAGTGCTATCGAGAAAGGGCGTTGAAGTATTTTTTACCCAGGTCTATCGGCACAACTATTTTCACGCCGACATGCACCCAGGTAATATTTTTGTATCCACCGAAAACCCCGACGACCCAAAATACATCGCCGTCGATTTCGGGATAATGGGGTCACTATCGAAAGAAGACCAACGCTACCTGGCTGAAAACTTCGTCGCCTTTTTTAACCGAGATTACCGTCGCGTCGCCGAGCTTCATGTTGACTCCGGCTGGGTTGACGCCGATACCCGAATCGATGAATTCGAGGCCGCTATCCGAGCCGTATGCGAACCTATGTTCCAAAGGCCTCTGGCAGAAATCTCATTCGGGCAACTACTCATGCGCCTGTTCCAGACCGCCCGAATGTTCAACATGGAAATTCAGCCACAATTACTTTTACTACAAAAAACTTTTCTGCACATCGAAGGTCTCGGGCGTCAGCTCTATCCCCAGCTAGATCTATGGGATACCGCCAAACCCTTCCTCGAACGCTGGCTAGACGAGCAACTAGGTGTACGCGCATTAGTCAAAGGCTTAAAGAAAAACCTGCCGTACATCGCCGAGAACCTGCCCGACCTACCGCAACTCATATTTAAAACACTGCATAAAGTTGCCAACGATGAACTCCAAATCGAATGGAAGTCAAAGCAACTAGACTCGATAAAAAGTGAGATACGCCGCGCCAACAAACGCAACGTACGCGCCATCATCGGCGGCAGCTTAGTCATCAGCGCTAGCCTGATTGCCGGGTTAGACGGATTAGCACCGATCATGGTCGGTAGAGGGGATTTTATAATGCCATTGATGAGCTGGATTTTTTTAGTGCCGGGGTTGTATCTATTGCTCAGAGATCGCTAAGTTCGAATTCAGAAATTTTAAATTACCGTAATCCGTAGGGCGTCAATAGCGCAGCGTATTGCGCCGAATGCAAACCTTAGTTTATGTGTAGGTTTATCCTAGAAACTGGGGCTGGAGTGTAGTCCGACTTGAGGTGGTGGCCTATTTAAGACATGCGGCGCAATACGCTGCGCTATTGGCGCCCTACTTGGTTGGTGCTTCATTGCCACAGGCTAACCATTCATCATTCGCTTTATAATCGTTTAGCCAGGCTGGCACATCCTCGGCTGGCATGGGGCGGGCGATGCCATAACCCTGAGCCTGTTCACAGCCCATTTTTAGTAGCATCAAGCCATGCTCGGTGGTTTCAACACCTTCAGCAATCACTTCCCTATTAAAGGTATTTGCCAACCCTACCACCCCGTTAATGATGGCATAGTCATCTGCATCACTCAGCATATTGCGCACAAAGCTTTTATCTATCTTGATAGTATTGGCTGGCAGGTTTCAGAGATGGGTCAATGAGGAATATCCGGTACCAAAATCATCCAAAGAAAATAGAATACCATAGTCTTTCTGACAGGTTGCGATGATAGTACTGATCATCTCTACATCACTTAAGGCACTGCTTTTTAGTACTTCCAATTGTAAATGGTTGGGTTGAACAGCAGGATGACGTGCTAGAGTCCTATCAAGATCAGTAATAAAAGTGGGCGCCAGCAGGTGATAGGAGGCGATGTTGACACTCAATTCTAGTTTTATACCTCGCTTATTCCAGTCATTCAGTTGTTGCAGCACCTGATTGATAACCCAGTGACCTATTTTAATTTCTAACTTCGCGCCATCAATCAAAGGCAAAAAGTCCAGTGGCTGAATGAGGCCTTTTTTCGGGTGTACCCAGCGTAGCAACGCTTCTGCGCCAAACACCTCTCCGATACGCATATTGACCTTGGGTTGGTAAAATAAAACCAACTTATTGTTGGTTAAAGCCTGCTGTATTTCATCTAATCGGAGATAGGTGTCGATTAACTTTTGGTCTTGTTCAGCATTAAAGAAGCGAAATTGATTTTTGCCTGCTGATTTAGATTGATACATTGCTTGATCAGCATGGCGTAACAAGGTGTCGAGATCGGCATCATCGTTTGGATATAAGGTCACACCGAGCGATGCACTAATTTTAAGGGTGTGTTTACCAATCACATAGGGCTGAGCCAGTGCGGGAAGAATGTGGTTTGGCATTTGTTCGCACTGAGTAATTGATTTAATGTCGCCCAGTAATAGCGTAAATTCATCACCGCCCAGGCGTGACGCGGTATCGCCCTCTCGGAAATTGGCTTTAATACGCTTTGCTACTTCCATTAGTAATTTATCACCCACTTCATGACCATAGGTGTCATTAACGGGCTTGAAATTATCCAGATCAAGAAAACAAATCGCAAGTTCGGTTTTAGTGCGTTTACTGTGGGCAATAATTTGAGCAAAACGATCGGCAAATAACTACGGGTTTGGAGTGGTGTTAACAACTAGATCTGTTAGTTGGATTAAGCGCCTTCTCAACGGCTTGTAATTTAAATGATTCACTGAACTTTGTATTCATTTTCTTGACCTCTAAGTAAAGTATTAGAGGCGACAACTATCCTGACACAGGGGGATATCATAGAGAGCCTGAGATAGCTTCTCTGTTAGAGCTCGTACATAAGCACGCATTTATTCTTTAATTTGCTATTTTTGTTGTTGACAGCGAGGGGGAGTCCACATAAGCGAAGCGACAAAGTGCCATTGTTGGGGTGCGCCCGAAGCGACAAAGTGCCCTTGGGGTAGATCCGCATGCAGAGTGTTGTGGAGGCTGAGGGAGAAAGACCCCCGGCTATCCGATTACACGCTTTTAATGCAGCTTTGCAAAAACTTCTGGATGTTGTTCAGCTATTCGTAGTAAAGCAATTGCTGGTCCCTGAGGAGCTCTTCGGCCTTGCTCCCAATCTTGGAGAGTTCTCATACTTACGCCGAGCAAGCCAGCAAAAGCTGATTGTGAGAGTTTAAGTTTAGCGCGAATTACTCTTGGTTCCGAGGGCTCAGCTAGCTCTATAACTTTAAGCTTAACACTACCATTTTTGAAAGCCCTAATTTCATCAATTCCAGCGAGTACTTCTGCACCAATATTACGTTTACTCATGATCAATCGCCTCCGCAATTTTCTTTAGTATATGACCAGAAATAGTAGAGCGTTCTGATTTATTATAAATAGTTAACATCCATATCTCGTGACTCGGTTTCTTCCAGTAGTAGATTACTCGTACTCCACCACTTTTACCCTTACCATCTGGTGCCCACCTAACTTTGTGAACACCGCCGGAATCTCTTACAAGATCACCAGCATCCGGTTTTTGCATCAAATAGGCCTGAAGCCCTCGATATTCATCATCGGTGAGATAACTGGATAGTAGCTTTGTGAATGTGCTGGCTTCTATGAATATCATAAATATTTATTATACGGCAATGCCGGATATAGGCAATATGCTATTTAGACGTGTAACGATTAAGTTCAGCTGCGCGTTTTTTGCGTCTGCTGGAATGCCTTGTGTACGCCCAGCATGGGCATGAACTAATGGGGTGTAAGTCCCCTGTAGGAAGATCACCGTCGAAAACCATGTTGTGATTAGACGATAACTACTAGCGAATGGCAAGGGCTTGACCGTGAGGGCTTGACCGTGAGGTCT
>JBDNJA010000025.1:0-6786 GCA_041688005.1 Gammaproteobacteria bacterium | reverse complement strand
TCTTAAGATATTCTTTAAACTGATTGGGCTCCATTCTACCACCCCCGTTAATATCGAATAGTTATATTTGAAACCTTTTCCTTATGCCGGCTAAATTGGAATCGTTGAGTTAGAATTGACTCACTGGACATTCAAAGATCAAAGGGTCTAAAAGCCCCCCATTTTCAGAATAGCTTCCGCTCCTGAACAGCTGCTTACAGTATCAACATTCAGTTCCATGAGTGACCGAAAAAAGGCGAAGAGTCAGGTCTTTCCGGATAATATTTTAATATCCCGATACGATATGGAGAGACCCTTCGCCTTCTTATGGCGCGTACTGGATTGTTTTCAGATATGTATTCGTCCGGGCTCGGTGGAAATATATCTGGTTGCCCGCGGTTTATGCCCTTTTTATACGGTCGTAGCGCCATTTTTGAACACTCTCTTATGGGGTGCGACTAGTATAAAACAGGCGGGAAATTTTCACAGTCTCTCCGCTAATACACCCTACGATACTGGGGTTTCAATTGCCTTTTTTGGGTGTTTGGAAAAGACTGGACTTAAGGGCCTGGCCTTGCTTTTAGCCGCGCCAAAGCCGAGGGCCTTTCCACATAATTATCGAACCGATTGGGAAAGACCTCAAGCATCCAGGCAGCGTGACAGGTGATGGGATGCTTAGCGATATTCCATGCCGTGCCAGATATTCAAAATCACGATCTCATCCGATGAAATTCGATAACGAACAATGTAGTCACGAGCAACCAATTCGCGAAAGCCTTCCAGTTCTTCGATCGGCATTCCCAACTGTGGTTGATCAATCAGATTCTCGATGTTTTTCTTTAGCTGAAGACTGACCTTTTGTGCAGCTCGGGGATTCTTTTTACGGATAAACTCACGAAGGCGTATCAGGTCTTGCCCTGCTCGTATCGTATAGGTTAGCTTCATTTAAAAGGCGGCTCCTTTTCGTCCTCCGTACCCCAACTATCCAACCAGGCCGCCATTTTATTACCATCAATGGTGCGATCCGCTTCATAATCAGCCCAAGATGCCAAAGTTTCTTGCCGGCGCTGCTGTTTCTGCTCTTCACGGACCAAATATTCCTCAACGGCATCTTTGATTATCCAGCCCTTGCTACGCCGTAACTGTTCAGCAGCACGCTCTAGACGACTAAGCAGTTCGTCGGACATTCTCACGCT
Organism: Gammaproteobacteria bacterium; assembly: GCA_041688005.1. GTDB lineage: Bacteria > Pseudomonadota > Gammaproteobacteria. The sequence continues at coordinate 5,611 of JBDNJA010000025.1, read as the reverse complement.
TGTCATTCCCATTATCATTCACCCTTGTGTATTACGATGCATCACATGGCATTATAGTCACCTTTTACCTAATCGTCACCTTCTTCATCAGCTAAGTCGGTTAGCAGGGCCGTAGAGCGCAATAGTGGAACGTTTTGCGCTGCATGTCTTAAATACAATCACCAGCCCTTATTCACGTTCGGATAGAAAATTGTGAGATGTTATTTGTAAGGCTTGATAGGACGTATTTGTTAATGCTTTAGCTCATGTGTAAATCGATCACGATTTTTCCAGAACGGGCATTCAGGGCACGGCTCCCCATCAGGATAATCGATCCCTTCTTCATGGGGGCAGCCAATTATTTGATCTAGCATGGCTATAGATTTAGCCTCATTTTCCTCAAAGAATTGAATGAGTTCACCTAGAATTTCCTCCGATTTTCTCGCCTCAACATCCGTATGCCATTTTCTCATCGGTTCTGGCTCAGCACCTTCATGCTTGAAAATGCTGCATACCACCTTTGAGGCACGAGTGTTATCGGAACCATAGAAAGCAACCGTTGCAATAGGGTGCCCCTTCATCCCCAGGGCCAATTTGTTCTAACTCTAAGTTATTGTTCTTATTCGAATCACCTAGACACCAAAACCTAATGTTTACTTGGTTATTGGGGTAGAACGAATTAGCCCTGCCTTCATCCCTTTGCGAACACGTTTTGTGAGCGTTTTTTTGTATTTTCCCTGGGTCATTTCAATTTACCTCGCCTTTATTATTGCCATAATCATAACGCTATGAGCAGCAGAATAAAAACTATTAAAATGAAGCCGCTCATATTTTGGGGCAGTAAGGCCCTAGGGCGCAATAGTGGAACGTATTGCTCCGAATGCCTTAAAACAATCACGTCAGACATTGGCATCGTTAAGATAGATCTTACGCAACAATCTATCGAGATATGTGTGATCGTACCATTAACTGGTAGAATGCGACCTTCTCCCAACTAAAATACCAATATTCCTACATGAGCCAATTAACCGCTGCGAAAAAGAAACGCCAGAAACAATCAAAATTTCAAAAGTTGTGGGCGCGAGTCGTGAGTCGTAAAGCCGAAAATGAACGCTTTAAGGCGAATTTTGAAGCGTTATTTCAGCGAGTACAAGAAACCATAAACCCTGTCGAGTACGATGCGGCTAGTGCTTATCAACCTCTATTACATAATTTACTGATACTTGCGCAACGCAAGTCGCTGGCCAATTGGCATCGAGAAGTTCTGGATGGCTGGATAAAGGAAGTTTTGGCGCATCTATTTCCCTATGGGCTGGTTGATTCGGCGATGTTAGAGGATATCGCTCGCTACGATGCTTTTCGAATGGATATTACCCTTGAAGACGATAGCATATCGCCACCCTCGGAGCAGTTAAGCGAAATACTGCGTCGCCAGCAAGCGGAATATGAGGCGGCTGCCGAGCAACAAAAAGAACAGCGCGACGAGACATTTGCCGAACGTAAGGCTTTTGCATGCACACAAGCAGAACGGCAAGTAGAACTATTGCTTGACCGCCAAATGGGCCCCGCACCCGAGCTAGATATAGAGGGCGATAAAAATATGGACGACTTTTTTCAGGACGACCTCGAGCAGGAGAAAAAATGTCAACACGAAATCTATCAGCAAGAACGTAGCCGCCTGCGCGAAGAATTACTAAACAAGATGCTGGCGCAAATCGATCGAGATTTTGAAACCGAAGCACTCCATAGTGAGCTAGATGACGATTTTGGTACATTCGATGACTTCTTCGAATCGCTCGGTTCTGGCTTTGATGAAGAGCACGAGAATAATGGTAAGGCTTCATCTCAGCCGCATGCGCCAAAGATCACCAATCAAGTATTTCAAAGTATGTTTCGTGCCACGGCGGCGAGATTACACCCAGACCGAGAAGCGGACCCAACGTTGCGTGAAGCGAAGCAAATTTTAATGACTAATCTGCTAGGTGCTCGAAAGAAGGGCGACGTGATGACTGTGGTGGAAATGTATCAACAGCATGTAGGAGGTGACACGACATTCTCCAAGGCCGACGAGAAGGAATTAATTGCCGCGCTCGAATACCAAATCGCCGAACTCGACAATGAGAAATTTGACATTATCGAGCAGTCGCCGTTGCATGCGGAGATTCACGAGCGATTTTATAGCACGAGCAAAAATCGAGTGGACGACTCGATAGACAAGCACTTGCGGGAAGTCCGGCGCGATAAACTGGAAATTGAGCAACAGGCAGGCAGCATTCGATCGTTGAAGACACTCAAGCCTTGGCTCGAAATGCGTTACGAGGAAGAAATGTTAGATTCCCCTTTCGGTAGATTTGGCCAGGACTTTGACTTTTCGCGAGGCTGTCCTTTTTAGTGGTGGCAGATTTTACGTGAAATGGAGTAAGCCATCCCAAAAATAAGACACCCAACAACTTCAGCCCTCATAGAAGGATGTGGTGCGCTTGCGAACCGTATAATTGCCACCAGCATAGATGCGGTTCGTTCCTCACCAAATCCTACGGTGAACGCTTTAGATCGTGAGAATAAATAAAAAGCGAAATCAAAGGAACCAGCAATAAATAAGTATCACAAACACCCAGCCAGTCACTCAGTATAGCGTACGATTTATATCCCGCTATAATATCAACCTTGCTGCCCCTAACTTGTGCGAACCTTAAACCTGCGCCACAGTCTGTTAAGCGTATTTAATTGTTTTTCCCTTTATGAATAAAAACCTCGTCAAAATCTGTGCTGTGTTACTGGTTGTGATGGTCGCTATCGGCTACCTGATGTATCACTATTCTGTGCTCGATTTTATCGATACATCGGCGATCGCCGAGATTATTGTAAGTTTAGGATGGCTTGCTATACCGGCGTTCATTACCTTTGGTGCCTTGTTTACATCGGTTGGTTTACCGCGACAAGTGGTCGCTTTTATTGGTGGGTATGTCTTTGGTATGGTAGTCGGCGCGGCGCTGGGAACCGTAGCGGCTGTTTTGGGTGCGATACTGACATTTTATGCAGCACGTTGGTTGGCACGCCCATTTGTGCTACGAAAATATCCGCAACTGGTTTCCAAAATAGATCATTTTACTCGCGACAGATTATTCCTGAAAATCATCCTGATTCGTTTTTTACCGTTTGGGACTAATCTGGCGACCAATCTGGCAGCAGGTGCTGCCGCCACACCTGTGCGTTTCTTTGCTTTGGCTTCACTCATTGGTTTTATCCCGCAAATGACTATTTTCGCAATGACTGGTCATGGTGTTCGAGTGGAATCAAACACGCAGCTGATAGTCGCCGCTGGCCTGTTTTTGATATCGATTGTAATCGGTAGTTACCTTTACCATCAACATCATCAGCCAGTGACTGAATCTAAAAGACATAAAAATAAAGAGCTGCGCTGGATTGGTGTCGCAGGCCTGACGATGTTGCTATTACTATCGCTAGGTTACTGGGCCTGGTTCGGCAATCATTCCCCGCACCGAGTCTTTATCAATGCCAAAGTATTAACCGTCAATCAAAACAACGACATTGCCGAAGCCGTGTCGATCCGTCACGGAATCATCGAGGCGGTGGGCAGCAATGAATCGATACAAGCACTGATTGACGAAGATACGCTGGTGAGTGACTTGGCTGGGAATACCCTAATCCCCGGCTTTATTGACGCCCATAGTCATTTCCCTAGTTCTGGTTTAACGGCTGCCGGTTTGTCTGCTGTTACTGTCAATTTGCGACCGCCACCAGTGGGTAAGATCCGGTCAATCGACGACATTCGTCAGGCTTTATCAGAAAAGATTAAACAAGCCGATACCGACAGCTGGATAATCGGCTTTGGATACGATGATTCGTTATTGGCCGAACAACGCCACCCAACTCGACTGGAACTCGATCAACTGTCGAGCGATAAGCCTATTTACCTTTGGCACAGTTCGGGTCACATGGGGGTTGCTAATAGCGCCGGTTTAGAAAAGCTAGGCTTTGATGACGATTCCACAGCACCCGCAGGAGGCGTGATAGGGCGAGACTCACGAAGTGGAAAGTTGAATGGTTTGCTGCAAGAGAAGGCGGCACCGTCACTGGGCCAGCTCACCAATAGTTTATCGTTATTCGACTATTACCGAATTCTGCAAACAGCCAGTGATGACTATAGCCAACGGGGCATTACTACCGCTAACAGTGGCGCAGCCAATAGGCCATTGCTGAAGGCACTGTCATGGGCCGCTCGTTTACGACTGCTGCCATTTCGTCTGGTCGTGTCACCAAGACATGATGCGTTCGGCCAACAAATACTAGATGGCCAATTCGATCCAGCCGACTTAAACAGTGACTGGTTTCAGGTAGGGCCCATTAAATTATTTGCCGATGGTAGTCCTCAAGGATATACCGCTTATTTGACCGAGCCTTATTTCAAAGCACCGCCAGGGCAAACAGACTATCGAGGGTTTCCTGCCACAGAACAAAGTCGACTGATTGAAACAATATCGAAGTATCATAAGGCAGGCATTCAACTCGCAATCCATGGTAACGGCGATGCAGCGATCGACAATATTATCGAAGCAATCACGTTGTCGGGTCAGGTCAATGCGGATGACGCGCGGACGATCCTACTTCATGCCCAAATGACGAGAGCCGATCAACTGGATGATATGGGTAGGCTAGGCATAACTCCCAGCTTCTTCATTACACATACTTATTACTGGGGTGAAGTGCACCGTAAAAATGCAATGGGGCCTGAGCGTGCAGCACGCATAAGCCCGGCAGGCAGTGCAGAAAAAATTGGCTTACGTTTTAGTTTTCATAGCGACACACCAGTGACGCCTATCAATCCATTACAGTTGATTTGGAGTGGCGTAAACCGCGAGACGCTCAAAGGCAATGTGCTAGGTGAGGCTGAGAGAGTATCAATCATGAGCGCATTGCGCGCAGTCACCATTGATGCAGCCTGGCAAGTATTTCAGGAAGGGAGCCGTGGCTCGGTCGAGGTTGGTAAACACGCCGATTTAGTGATTCTCGAAGGTGATTTGCTCAGTGACAAACAAACCATTCGGCAACGACGAATTCTGGAAACTATAGTTGCTGGAAAAACGTTATTCAGGTATCAACCTTAGTTGTTAATAATCGCCTTCCAGGCTTTATCAGCTTCTATTTTATATTCTTTGTAATTACCATCCATCCAGCGATCACGCCCGGGCGCGGCGTAAAAGGTATACAACTGGTCGTCGAAAATCTGCCAGTGAGTGCCGTCGGTTTCTATCAGGCCTTCCCCCAGGCTCAGCGCATTGGCACAGTGACCATTGTAGGCTGGTGAATATCGTTCAGGATCGGCGGCAAATAAATCGCGGTCGGCTTCAGTTGTAAATAGCCAATTGGCACCTTTCCATTTCGCCTTCCAGGTCTTGCTACCTTTGACGGCTTTATGCGGGTTGTTGGCGGCAACACTGTGATAAGCAACTGTGTCGTGGCCGCCAATGGCGATATCACCGAAATAGCTTTTACTGACAGGCTCGCTGGCTTGAACTGAAAAGAAAGTTTGAGCTAGAGCCAGTAGACTTAACAGTACTATTCTTCTAAACGACATTTTTTATCTCCGTTATTTTGTTGAGTGTAGGGG
>JBDNJA010000197.1:0-7344 GCA_041688005.1 Gammaproteobacteria bacterium | reverse complement strand
GGTTAGGTTAGGTTAGGTTAGGTTAGGTTAGGTTAGGTTAGGTTAGAATCGATTCGAATCCAAATGACTTCGGGCTAATGTCTCCCATGGGCAGAGCTTCTACCATTTAAAGGATTCCAAGGCAATGTTGCAAAACGGTCAATAGCAGACACTAGAATTTGAAAAATAATTTCATCTTACTTCTGCTTCTTCCGCATTGTCGACGCTCAAGAGATTAATATTATCTTCCGTGATGTGTGCGGAGCAGGCATTAAGCCGCAGAGGATTGCAAGTTAGAACTAGTCAATCAGAGGCAAAAGGCAAGACGCGACCACACCCTAAAATATGTCTTAATACCCAGACAAGCACATTAATCTATTGCCGAAAACACTTTATAAAAACTGGACTTATCTTGAATATCAATCGACAAATGAAGCTTTCTTGAAATATCACTAGCTGAAAAAACACCCCTAATACAGTTATCGTTTCTATCGACAACCAGACAATGCTGTGTACCGCTGTCTTTTAGTAGGTCAATAACATCACCGATAGTCGCCTTGGTAAGCTCAGTAAAATCTAGGGCGACCAGATCGTTTTTTGATCTCATCATTTCCGAAACTAAAATATTTTCGCGCTTATCACCCCTCGATAGCTTCTGCATTATCTTCCGATCAATGAGGTCTTCAGTACTGACAACGCCCAGAAATTGATAATTTTCGTTAATAACAAGCTTCATTCTAATATGTGACTTTATCATCAGTTTTCCAACGTCAACTGCTGACATCGATGACTCAATAACTAAGGGTTTGGTTTCAGTAAAATCTGTAAAAAATCTAAGGCGGGTGTTTCCAATGAATAGTTTTACACTTCCTTCTGGTGATGTTAATTTATCAATAGGGCTGATTCCTTGGCTATTACTTAGAGTTGATATCGGTAGTCTAATAAGTGCACATTTATCTGCTTTGTATAGATTTTCGCATACTCAATGATGAATAAGCGGTGGGCATTCTGAATGGCTGGATCTGGTTATCTGAAAACCTAGCTTTACACTAATTGTACTTTTAATCGGCATGTGGGGGTTTTTGACACAAAGCTGAATAAAAAAGTCTCTTAGTCTGAAAATCGATCAACCTGCTAAAGTAAACTCACGCTAATCAACAGCGCTTATATTTAAATTTATGAAAACTATTTTAATGCATAACATAATTTTACTATTACTCTCTATGACTATCCCGTCAACCGTTATGGCATCAGCCGGCGAAGTCAAAAACCTTGATTTAACGGAGCATTGGGTCGGGTACACCGCCATCGTTATTTTCCTATTGGCGTATATGCTAGTCATTATGGAAGAGAAAATTCATTTAAGAAAATCTAAGCCGGTATTATTGGCTGCCGGATTAATATGGATACTGATTGGATTCGCCTATTCGTCTCATAATCTACCCCATGTCGCAGACGACGCAATACGTCACAACTTCCTAGAATATGCAGAGTTGTTCTTTTTCCTATTGGTAGCAATGACCTATATAAGTACGTTATTAGAGCGCGGCGTATTTGATGCTTTGCGCGATTGGCTGGTGTCAAAAAAGTTTAATTACCGCAGCTTGTTTTGGATAACAGGCATACTGGCTTTTTTAATATCGCCAATTGCCGATAACCTGACTACCGCTTTAATTATGTGTGCTGTGGTTATGGCAGTGGGGCAGGATCAACCAAAATTCATCAGTCTTTCCTGTATCAATATTGTAGTCGCAGCCAATGCTGGTGGAGCCTTTAGCCCTTTTGGTGATATCACTACGTTGATGGTTTGGCAAAAAGAGGTGCTGAGTTTTTGGCAATTTTTCGATTTGTTTATTCCGTCAGTACTTAATTTCACTATCCCTGCCGCGATTATGCATTTTGCTTTGCCAGCAGGTAAGCCAGCCGCAAGGAGAAACGAGGAAACGGCATTAAAACACGGAGGTATTGTCATTGTCGGATTGTTTCTATTAACCATCGTAACGGCGGTGAGCTTCCACAATTTCCTTCACCTACCACCCGTATTTGGCATGATGACCGGTTTGGCTTATTTGAAATTTTATGGCTTTTATCTACGTAGAAGAGACCTCTTTATTGCTGAAAACACGCCGTTACCGGAAGGAGAGCATGATAACTATAGTTTCGACATTTTTGATAATATTGCTAAGGCAGAATGGGACACGCTGTTCTTTTTCTATGGTGTAATTATGGCTGTTGGTGGCCTAGGATTTATCGGCTATCTTAGTATTGCTTCGGGTTTTATTTACGGTGAACTGGGTATAACGACAGCCAATATATTAGTAGGCGTGCTTTCTTCCATTGTTGATAATATTCCTGTGATGTTTGCTGTATTAACGATGAATCCGGATATGTCAGAAACACAATGGCTGCTGGTGACGTTAACAGCAGGGGTTGGTGGTAGTTTACTATCGATTGGGTCTGCTGCTGGCGTTGCCTTAATGGGGCAAGCGCGTGGGCATTACACGTTTTTTAGTCACTTAAAATGGACTCCCGCGATTGCACTGGGTTATTTCGTCAGTATTTATGCTCACCTTTTAATCAATGGCTAGAGTGGTGCTGATGCTAGGTAGTACCCACCTTCGTATACGCTATACCGCCAACTGTACTTACATTGGACCCATTTATTATCTGACGAACAACACCTCATAAATGTAGGTATACCGGCATATCGAGGTAGCAATTGTGGATTCTTTTTCATAGACTTATTTCGGACTCGTGATTAATGGTTAGGAATAGCTTAAAATTGTATGTTACTAACATTGGCTTAAATAAAGAGTTTCGACAAACCGTATTTACTAATTCAATGTATTAGTAGAGCTAATGGATTAAAATCTAAGCTTCTGGTTCTATAAGGATTCTCAGTAGGCTTTACTGCAGCTAACGAGCCTTAGAGGTAATCAGGGCCTGTTATTAAAAGGATTCATGTAGGCTCCTCATTCATAGCCACCTCTCGCAGCCCCTGTAAGGCAGCTTTAAGCGACGACGGATCACGAGCGGCTGACGCATAAACCATATAGGCTGGGCGCTGCAAACTAGGTGTGTTGTTGGCGGTGAATAACTTCTGGTTTTCAATTAAAGATTTCACCACCCGAACTGGAAAGTAGCCCGCCCCCCCATTTTGCAGAATATATTCAAGACCCAGCGCGCCAAGACCTACCGATATCGCAGGGGTTTCCAGATCAGGAAAGGCTTCGCTATGGCGAGCTCGAAAAAGATCACCCCAATCGACAAAGACGTAATCTTTTACCCAGGCACCATCCACTGCTTTTTTGTCAGTTGTTACCAGTATCAGCGTTTCTTCAAATAAGTCTTCGATTATCAGGCCTGAGGTTTGCCGGGGGTGATACATCACGCCAATATCAAGCAAGCCATCCGATACCTGACGCATCAGACTAGGGGAGTAATCGGCTTCAACATGCAAAGCAATCTCAGCGGCATTCTTGCGCATCCAGGGCATCCATTTCAGTATTAGGCTATCCCACAAACTCACTTGAGAACCAAGTCCAATCGTATGATTAAAACGCTCTGGTAAAGCGATACGTTGCTGCGCCTGCTGCCATTGACGTTGGATATTGTGGGCATATTGCAGGAACTGCTGACCGGCTGATGTTAGCTCAACACCGGCATGCCCTCGTTTAAATAGCATACGACCAAACCGATCTTCCATTGATTTAACGCGTGCACTGACAGTCGACTGAGTGACGTTAAGGTTATCGGCGGCTCGATTGAAATTGCCACACTCGGCAATTTCAAGAAAAGTACTGATATATTCGATTTTCATATAGGCCTATGCTCAGAATAAATCTTTCTTAGTGATATCGAAGTTTTCGATTAAATACTACCTAAAATTACGTTATTCAAATACATCTATATTGAATAGCCTCGATTTCATTGCATTACAAGAAATACAGGCGGGTATGTCAGATTTTAGTTATTTATCGAGGGATAAGCTGCTGGCAGGCTAATTCTTATAGGGTTTAACGCTGCGGTTGCATTCTTTTGTATGGAGAAATCTTACTCAGTAGCACCAGCCCGCCGCTTGATATTGACTGTTACCATTGATATCCACTCGTCACAAACCCAGCAACACTTTCCTGGAATACTGTTTCAGCAACGCTGCCGCCTAGCCCATAACAAACCTGTAATGGCAACAAATGCTCTTCGCGAGGATGACAATAGCGTGCATGCGGTGCGTTTTCCCAGTTCGATAGTCGGTGCTCTCTTTCCGCATCACTCAAGTTTGGGTCACTACAGGTCTGCGCCAGCCATGCCTCAAATTGCTGATTTTTTTCATTCGCCAAGGCATCTTTGGCGCCCATCATCGCTGCCATGTTATGAAATGAATAGCCCGACCCGAGGATTAACAGATTATCATTTTTTAGGGAAGCCAAAGCTCGCCCAACCTGAATATGAAATTCGGCGTCAAGAGAGCTGGATAGCGATATTTGAATACAAGGAATATCCGCTTCGGGATACATCATTAGCAACGGAATGAAAACGCCATGATCAAACCCTCGCTCATCGTCGAGACGCGAATCAATGCCTTGCTTTGATAACAATGCAGAGACCCGATTTGCCAGTTCGGGGTGGCCGGGTGCGGAATATTGAAGTTCGTAAGACTCCGCCGGAAAACCAGTGTAATCATAGTACATGGGCGGATTTTGACTGGCTGTTATCGATATTGTCGACTCTTCCCAATGCGCGCTGATGACAATAATGGCCTCTGGCTTTTGTATCATGTCAGGAATTTTTCGGAGGAATTCGTTCATGGCATGAAACATTGCTTCATTCAATAACGGTAAAGGCCCACCGCCATGAGGGATGAACAGTACTGTACCTTTTTGATTTTCATCAACCATTTTGAAAGCTGCTCCTGCGTTTCGAAACTATTTTGTCAGTACCAGGTTTTCCCGATTAATCAATTCTGGGGCATCATCGTAACCCAGAATTTTGGGCACTTCTAAACTCGACTTTCCCATGATTTGCTTACTTTCAACTGAGTTGTAATTTACCAGGCCACGTGCCACTTCGGCTCCGTTACCGTCAACACAACTCACAACCTCACCACGGCTAAACTTGCCGCTGACTTTGTTCACGCCCACCGCTAATAAACTAGCGTTTTTATTGAGTAATACATTCACCGCACCATCATCCAGATGCAGCTTGCCACTACAGCGCATATGCCCTGCAAGCCATTGTTTACGCGCTGCTAAATGTCCTTCGCGCGCTTCCAGGAAGCTACCAATCGCCTCGCCGTCGACTAGCTGCGAAATCACATTGTCATGTTTGCCCGAGGCAATCACGGTGTGCGTACCCGATCGCGCAGCTAACCGAGCCGCACTCACTTTGGTTTGCATGCCACCGCGGCCTAGATTACCACCACTGGGGCCAGCATAGGTCATTAAAACAGGGTCGTTTGCATCGGCCTTTTGAATCAGTATCGCGTTGGTGTTGTCGGCTGGATTTGAGTCATATAAACCCGTTTGATCAGTCAAAATAATCAGCAAATCAGCCTCGATTAAGTTGGATACCAACGCGCCCAGCGTGTCGTTATCACCAAACCGGATTTCTTCATTCGATACCGTATCGTTTTCGTTGACGACGGGAATTGCGCCATAGGTCAGCAAGGTGCGTAGGGTGCTTCGAGCGTTGAGATATCGTTTCCGATTGGCGAGGTCATCGTGGGTCAGCAGCACTTGCGCGCAGTGCAAGCCATGTTCTTTAAAGCAGTCTTCGTAGGCTTGTGCCAGGCCCATTTGGCCAACCGCGGCCACGGCCTGCAACTGGGAGATATTATTGGGACGAGATTTCAACCCGAGTCGTTTGATGCCTTCAACAATCGCACCCGATGAGACTAAAACGATATCAACCGACAAGGCCCGCAGCGCTGCTATTTGGCTAACCCAGTTAGCAATCATTTTGTGGTCGATACCCTTGCCGTTATCCGTCAGTAACGCACTGCCAATCTTTACTACGACCTTGTTGTAGAGAGGTCTATTCATCGAGCAAGTTTCATCGGGCTAGTTTTATTTCTGGTTTTATATCTAATGTTCAGTGTTGATTTCGGTGCCGGTCTGGGAATCTTGCTCGGCACATTGTTCAACATGAATCATAATATCATTGCACAGTTGATCAACGCCCTGACGATTGACCGCACTGATATGATGCACCGGTCCGATCCAGGACAAGCCCTTGATAATCTCGTCACAAATCGCCTGTTGCTCGTCCTCGGCTACTAGGTCGAGTTTATTGAGCACTAGCCAACGCGGTTTATCGAACAGCGATTGGTCGTATTTTTGCAATTCTATCAGAATTTTCTGTGCCGATTCGACAGCAGAGTCATCACTTTCCATCGGATAAATATCAATGATATGAAGTAAGAGTTTAGTGCGTTGTAAGTGCTTCAGGAACTGAATGCCAAGGCCAACGCCATCCGCCGCACCTTCGATCAAGCCGGGGATATCAGCGATAACAAAGCTGCGATGTGGTGCTACACTCACTACACCCAAATTGGGATGCAGGGTCGTAAATGGATAATCAGCAACCTTGGGTCGAGCAGCGGAAACAGAGCGGATAAAAGTCGATTTACCTGCATTTGGCATACCTAGCAGGCCAACGTCCGCTAGTACTTTCATCTCTAACTTAAGATCAAACTGTTCACCCTGACTACCGGGGCTACTTTGTCTTGGTGCGCGATTAGTCGAACTTTTATACCGAATATTGCCCAACCCATGGAAACCGCCGCGAGCGATCAGGAAAGGATCAGTACTATTATGACCAACGTCAGCGATTAATTCGTCCTGATCAACCGTGGTAATGACCGTGCCTAAAGGCACTTCGATAATGACATCTTCACCTTTCGCGCCGGTACAGTTTCTCGATTGGCCTCGTCCACCATTTTTGGCGACAAAGCGTCGAGTATGACGGAAGTCGGATAGGGTATTTAAATCAATAGAGCCGACGACATAAACCGAACCACCATCACCACCGTCTCCGCCATCGGGGCCACCCATTGGGATATATTTTTCACGACGGAAACTGACAATACCGTAACCACCATTGCCTGCCTGGACGTGAATCTTGGCTTCGTCGATAAATTTCATGATTGGCTCTAGTGGTTTGGCTGTGAGTTGATTGTTTGTTGGTTAAGTAACTAGCCGAAATTATAACATTGGAAGGATCGTCACGCCTACGCGCCCGTGACATACCGTTCATCCTGAACATCGTCACTCCTGCGCATCCATGCGCCCGTGACATACCGTTCATCCTGAACATCGTCACTCCTGCGCATCCATGCGCCCGTGACATACCGTTCATCCTGAACAT
>JBDNJA010000196.1:0-44228 GCA_041688005.1 Gammaproteobacteria bacterium | reverse complement strand
TTGCCGGATTTTGCCCGTCGGTTCCCAAAAGTTCGTCTCGAAGTGGTCTGTGGCATCAGCAGTGATCTGGTGCGGGACTTCCAAAACGGTTTATTGGACGCGGTGCTAGTGATTCGGCACGAGCCCACTCAGTCGGGCGTTCTGATGGGGCGTGAACCCCTGGTCTGGGTCATTGCCGACAATTTATCGCCAGAATGCTGGCACATTTTACCGCTGGCGCTTAATCCAAAGGGGTGCACTTTTCGTGCTCATGCAATTGCTGCCCTGGGTCAGCAACGCCGCCGGTGGGAGGTTCGGTATTCGAGCCAGTCACCCATAGGCAGCAATCTACCGGTGCAGGCAGGGCTCGCCCTAACGGTCAAGACGCCGCGCAGTGTGCCGGAAGGTTGCCGCATCGTAAACGAAGATGAAGGGTTACCGCCGCTGGGCTCTGTTGAGGTGGAGATGCATCGAGCGCCAGGTCACAATCACGACGCGGCGATTGAATTCTGCGATACGCTGGAAAAAATAGTCACCACCAATGAGTTGGTAAAACCGATGAATGTGGTGTCTGGAAGTCCACGCTCGTAAGTATCTGGAGCATATTTTATTGGCGTGTAGAAGGATGTGCCTGAAAGGTACCGTCAGTAATCTAGTTTTGGCCTTAAAAGCCAGTGCTGTTAAGTACTATATCGAATTTTGCAAGCCGCTACTTGCAACTGGATGGCATTGATGACGATCCGATGCAGCAGCTTATTGGGTGCTCGGTCAGCTATCGGATTGCGGTCGGGCCGCATCAGGGCAAGGCATCTGCGGGGCAGTGGATCGCGGTGCACGGATGCGGCGGTGTCGGGCTGTCCGCAGTGAAGGTCGCAAACGCGGTTGGAGCCAACGTTATCGCCATCGACATAGCTGACGATAAACTGGCGTTAGCTAAAGAACTGGGCGCGGTCGCTACTGTTAACGCAAGCGGCGCAATAGTTTCACCATGACGCCCTACGGCCCTGGCGTGTTAATGATTCTCATTTGTTACCGATCCCTTTAATCTACAGCCTTAATCTACTGCCTCCAGAATTATTAATAGGTATACTGCCCACTGAATTCTGACTGTCCTTGCCCAATGACTTACTCCTTGTCGGTCATTTAGTATCTTGTATATGGGATTATTAATCAAAGAACTAGAAGAGCGCCTGTATAGTATATAGGCGTCCTTCTAATAAGCTGTTAACCAAATTAAAGGATATAACATGAGCCTTAACGCCACCAATCTACCATCATGGTTAGAACAAAACTCGATATTTAGAAAATTATTCCTTCTAAGGAAGCTATTTATCATAAAAACAAAATTTACGCATTATTCGCAATTTGCAGAAGATATCTCGATAGCAAGATTTTTCCCCAAGGGGCATAAGGGAGTTTTTATTGATGTAGGATGTTTCCATCCTAAGAAATACAACAACACTTGGGCACTTTATAAGAAGGGGTGGAGCGGTATCAATATCGATATTGATTCAATCAAAATTGAGGGTTTTGATATTATCAGACCAAGAGATGAAAACATTCATTCTGCGGTATCTAATAGTGAAGGTGAAATCTCTTATTGGGCAAATGGTTTTTATTCCCTTACTACATCATTAGATGACTCTTTTGTTGATGGCCAGCAGGGGTATATTAAAAAAACCACACAGTGTTCTAAGTTAACAAACCTAATAGATAGCTCTAAGTACAAGGATAGTGAGATAGATTTTCTTACAGTTGATGCAGAAGGGCATGATTTGGAAGTCTTGGAATCGCTAGATTTTCATAGGTATAAACCATCACTGATTGCAGTAGAATTTCATGAAACTATATTTTCAGAAGTCCAAGGCACAAAGCTTTACAAGTTTCTTATAGAGAAAGAATACTGTTTGGTAGGTTGGTGTGGGCTGACACTATTACTGGCTAACAAGGAGCTCCAGACGACGCTCGTAAACTCGCTTACCTGAGCTTAGACGTCAAACTATAATAGACGCCCATAAACATAAATTGACATCAGTCTACATTTCCGACAGGTCACATCTGAGCTATTCATGTTAATAAGGTATCTTATAAATCAAATGCAGCTCCGCTCATTCTATCCGGTGATTTTTTAGCAGGCTGGGGTGAGCGCAACGAAGCTGCTCCAACACTTGCAACAGTTCTGTTTGTAAAAGATCAAATACATGCCCAGGCCCGACTTCACCTAGCGCACCAACGCCATACATAAACGCTCTGCCTGCAAACACCATATCTGCACCCTGTGCGAGGAATCTGGCTAGATCGACACCGGACTCGACGCCGCTGTCTACCATCACGGGGAAGTTGTCTCCCAGTCGCTCTCGTATGCGGGGCAGTTGAGTCACCGTTGGCAAGGCGGCATCAAGTTGTCGACCACCGTGATTAGAGACGATGATGGCGTCGGCACCTGCCTCTTTTGCTAGTTCTGCATCCTGTTCATTGAGTACGCCTTTAACGATCAGTTTATGCGGCCACTGGGCGCGAATTGATTCGAGTAAATGAATATCGACGACATCTTTTAATGTATGTCGAATAAAGTTGGAGAGCTCACTCAACTTTTGCTGCGAGTTCTGGCCCTGTGATTTTAAGTAGGGTTTGATGGTTTCGAATTCGGGCCTACCGTGTATCGCCGTCGCCAATGCCCAGGCTGGCCGGGTCATTATTTGACTTAAACTGCGCAGGCTTATCTTCGGTGGTACGCTTAACCCAGCACGAATGTCACGCGGACGTTTACCCAGTGATGGCACATCGATTGTGACTACCAAATGTTTGCAACCCACAGCATCTACGCGCTTGAGTATGTCTTCGAGCATGGCTTTGTCAGTTGGCGGATAGAGCTGAAACCAGAAACAATCTCCGGCACTGGCGGCAGCCTGTTCAATCGAGATACTGGCGACCGTGCTTAAAATAAACGGTTGATTGGCACGCTTCGCAGCCTGTGCCTGGAAGGTCGATGCGCCAGGCCAGATCAAGCCACTCAAACCTAGTGGTGCAACGCCAAACGGTGATGCATAAGTTTGACCGAGTATCTCGACCGAGGTTGTTGTTTGCTCGGCTGGTGCCTTCTTGATTGGTGCTAGGTACGTTGGTTGTAAATAGATGGCATCGAGCGCGCGTCGATTATTTGAAACGGCCAAATCATCATTACAACCACCGCTAAGATAATCATAAACAAACCCCGGTAACCTTGATTTGGCCAGCGTTTTTAATTGCGATATGTTCGCCGCTTTTTGGTATAAATTGTCGCTCATGTGTTTTAGCTTCACTCATTAAACTGTGTCGAAATTAGAAGTTTCTGCGAGTGAAATATAACACTAATTCAGCGCTGTCAGGTTAACCGAAGTGTCAATGGGACTATTTATCAGTCTGTTAGTTTCCAGCTAATCCGTTGGCTCCAATAGGGGCTCATCACGCCCCAGTGCTTCTTTTCTTTTCGCCATATAGGCTTCCAACTCTTCTTTTATAGCCGGGTCGGTTGCTGGCGGCTCGAACTCTTTGAGGATTTTTGGCCAAATGTCAGTGGCTCTTTGGGTGGCATCTTTGCCACCGCCTAATACCCAATTTTCGCTATTTTGCCAATTACTCAGGAAGGGTTCGTAGAAGGCAGTTTTATAGCGGTCCATCGTATGCTGACAACCAAAGAAGTGTCCGCCAGGGCCGACTTCTTTCATGGCTTCCAACCCAGTTTCGGCCATATCAATTTTAAGTGGTTCGAGCATCGCCGACATATGTTGCAGCATTTCGCAGTCGATAATTATTTTTTCGAATGAGGCCAGTAAGCCACCTTCGAGCCAACCAGCCGCATGATAAATCAAATTGCCATGTCCCATCACTGCACCCCATAGCGCCATCTGGGTTTCGTAGGTTGCTTGCGCATCCACCGCGTTTGACGCATTACAGGCACTGGTTCGATAGGGTAGTTTGTAGCGCCTCGCTAGTTGGCCACCGGCAATATTGGCGAGGCTATTTTCGGGCGTGCCAAATGCGGGAGACCCAGAGCGCATGTCGACATTCGATGTAAACCCGCCATAAATGACCGGCGTACCAGGGCGGGTCAATTGTAGTAATGCAATACCCAATAGTGCTTCGGCGTTTTGCTGTGCTAATGCACCCGCCATGGTGGTGGGTGTCATCGCGCCCATGAGGGTAAAGGGCGTGACTGTAACCGGTTGTCCAAACATTGACATTTGCATCGCACCATAGGCCATCGAATCGTCTAGTTTGCGGGGTGAGTTGACATTAATATTGGTCATCACACTGGGATTGGTTTTCATTTCCTCCATGCTCAAACCCCTCGCAATCGCTGACATCTCTATCGCATCACGTGAGCGCCCAGCACCGATAGCGGTGGCCATAAAAACCTTATCGGCCAGGGTTAGATTAACGAAAGTCGTATCCAGATGCCGCGAGTTCGCCGGCATATCAGTGGGTGCGGTTGCTTGATTGCCAAAAAAGGTGATGACGTTGAAGTACTGACCCAGACTAATCAGCTTTTCATAATCAGCAAAGTTACCGGCACGCCGGCCATTGATATTATCGTGTACATTCGGTGTGCCAGACACTAGCCCAAAATTAAGTACATTGCCGCCGACTTCGATCGCTTGTGCCGCATTGCGCGGCGTGATTGTGAAGGTTTCGGGTGCTAGTGCGACAGTGTCGAGCAGTAAGTTGCGGTCGATTCGTACTACACCCTGCTTGTCTACCGATGCCCCTGCTTTACGAAACAGTGCTAACGCCTGATCGCCCATCACCTCGATGCCTTCTTCTTCGAGGATTCGTAGTGATATGTTGTGGATGAATTCCAGTTGCTCTTCATCGAGCGCTTCTATTGGGGCAAATCGATTGCGTAAAACTTTACGGTCAAGTTGGCGGATTGCAGTTGTTGTTGCTGGGCCACCACGGCTACGTTTACGACTGGGTCTGGCCATAGGAAACTTCTCGTTATTTTTAATCTAAAACAATCATATCGGTTCAAGGATTAAAATCTTTTACAAATTGGACGTAATTTGTCATATTGGGGCAAATGAAATGTAAACAAAAATAGGCAATTTACCATGTCTAAGCATCTACAGCGTCATATCACATTGTGTTTGTGTCCGCGTTCACCTATGTTTTGTATCGCATCGGGCCTAGAGGTGTTGCGCCACGCCAATCGGTTTACGTCAGAGCCTGTTTATAGCTGGTCTTTTCTGTGTGAAAACGACGAGCCAATTCAGGATAGTAACGACCTATGGTTGCATCCCAGCACTAATATTAGTTCGGCTGCGTCACCTGATATTGCATTGGTGGTTGCTGGCTTCGAACCGACAGAAATAATAGCGCCTAAAATGACTCAGTGGTTGCAACAACAGGCGGCTGCCGGACGCGTGATTGGTGGGCTATCGAATGGTGCGTTTTTACTCGCTAAAGCGGGCTTACTGGATGGATATTCAGCAACGGTGCATTGGGAAAACTTCGCCAGTTTTTGCCACCTTTATCCGAAAACCCTGCCACGTTATCAACGCTTTGTGATTGATCGTAATCGCATGACTTGCTCGGGTGGCTCTTCGACACTGGATCTTTTTATTGAAATGGTACGAAACGACTTGGGGCATGATCTGGCGCAGCAGGTGTCACGCCAAATGCTATTGCAACATTACTCGAAGCCGGGCGAGACTGAAACACAATTGGTATTTGATGGTAATCATCATTTTTCTGCTCGAGTCCAACGCGCCTTAAGTTTGCTTGATGCCGAGGTTGCTCAGCGCATGAATGTGAGTGGTTTAGCCGACAGGGTGGGGATTAGTCGAAGGGAGTTGTTGCGTCTGTTTCGACGAGAAATTGGAAAGACACCCAGTCAAGTTTTGAACCAGCGTCGGCTCGAACGTGCACAATCATTGGTGTTGCATTCTCACCTTCCATTGGCTCAAATTTCAAGTGCCGTGGGGTTTAGTTCGCAATCACATCTGACGACCTGTTACCAAAAATTTTATAACACGACACCGGCTCGACATCGACGTAGTCATCAACTGAGTCGGGCCGACGTTCAAGCCTAACCACTGGTCAATAGATATGGTATAACTGCAAACTAAAAACTATCAGTTCACAATTAGGATAATCACTAGAAGCATGCCTCGGGTCGAAAACGCCAACCTGTTCGAAATAGTCGCCGATGATCGGCCGCTGAGTGCTGATAGCACCAAGATTAACGAGCTGTGTGCCGAGCTTTCCACATACCTGGAGCCACATCAGGTTGAAGAGGTTTACCGTGCATTTTTGTTAGGTGCCAAGTCGCACGAAGGACAGAGCCGAGTGTCGGGTGTGCCTTACATCAGTCATCCGGTCGAAGTCGCATTAATCCTTAGCCAAATGCGGATGGACATGAGTAGTATTGTCGCCGCAATTTTGCATGACGTGATTGAAGATACGACTACCGAAAAGGCGCAATTAGCCGATCAGTTTGGAAGTGAAGTAGCCGAATTAGTAGACGGCGTTAGCAAGCTGACCCACCTTGACTTCCAGAGTAGAGCCGAAGCCCAGGCAGAGAACTTTCGCAAGATGCTGCTGGCAATGGTAAAGGATATTCGTGTCATTATTATCAAACTAGCGGATCGCTTGCATAACATGCGCACACTAGATGCCATGCCGCCAGATAAGCGTCGTCGTATCGCCAAAGAAACGATGGATATCTACGCACCAATCGCAAATCGCCTCGGTATTTTTAAGATCCGCCACGAACTCCTCGATTTATCCATTCGCAGCGCCTTCCCGATGCGTTATCGCGCACTCGAGAGTGCTTGTAGAGAAGCCGTTGGGCATCGTAAAGAGATATTTAATACCATCCAAAATGCGATCACGGATCGATTGCAGGAAGACAATATTCCCGCAACGGTTAGATACCGGCAAAAAAATATCCACAGCATCTATCGAAAAATGAAGCAGAAAAAACTCAGCTTCAAAGAGTTAACCGACGTGTTTGGCGTGCGTATCATGACCGAGTCGGAGGATGACTGTTATCGTGTGCTCGGTGTTGTGCATAGCCTCTATAAACCATTGCCGGGCCGTTTTAAAGATTATCTCGCGATCCCAAAAACCAATGGTTATCAATCATTACATAGCAGTTTATTTGGACCTCACGGTGTGCCAATTGAAGTTCAGATACGCACCAAAGAGATGGATCATTTTGCCGAGTCTGGCATTGCCGCTCACTGGATTTATAAGGAAGGCGAATATAGCACCACTACGGCCCAAAATCGTGCGCTTGGCTGGTTGAAGAGTCTGCTCGAAATGCAGCAAAAATCGGGCAGCTCTCAGGAGTTTCTAGAGAGCGTGAAGGTCGACCTGTTCCCCGATGAAATTTATGTATTTACTCCAAAAGGCGAGATCAAAAAATTACCCCGTGGCTCTACCGTGGTGGACTTTGCTTATGCCGTGCATACCGATGTGGGTAATACCTGTGTCGCAGCACGCATCGACAACCGAATGTTGCCCTTGAGCAGTAAGCTCTACAACGGACAAACGATCGAAATTATCAGCTCGGATACCAGTCGACCCCACCCCAGTTGGCTCGATTATGTGATCACCGCAAAAGCACGCACTAATATCAGGCACTTCCTTAAGTCATTGCAAACAGCCGAAGCGGTATCGTTAGGCCAGCGTCTGTTGCAGCAATCGATCAATAACATTGTCGGGCGTGACGAGGCGATTACACAGGAAAGGCTAGACCGTGTTTTAAGCCAGTATAGTATGACTGATCGAGACGAGCTGATGGCTCAAATTGGTCTTGGAAATCGCAATCCCAGTCTGGTGGCAAAAGCCATGTACGATATCGAGGATGATGATTCAACTGCATTCGATGAATCCGGAAAGCCACTCGCCATTAAAGGCACGGAAGGCATGGTGGTGTCATTCGCCAAATGCTGTAGACCGGTACCAGGCGACGCCATCATTGGCCACATGTCATCCGGCAAGGGTATTGTTGTTCATCAACAAAGCTGTCGAAACATGACTGAAACCAGTAGCAAAAATCGACATTTGTCGGTGCAATGGTCAGAACACGTCGAAGGCGAATACCTGGCATTTTTACGCATCGATGTCGCGAATCAGCGCGGTGTTTTAGCGAAGCTTGCGACCACCATTGCGAATGCATCATCTAATATCGAGCAGGTTAATTTAACCGAAAAGGATGGCCGAATCTCGACCATCGAATTTGTCGTCTTGGTTACCGATAGAATCCACCTGGCTCGAATCATGAAGAAATTACGTCTACTGCCGGTGGTCATTCGAATAGCTCGTAAGTAAAGGTCGAGCAGAATAATCTCACCTTGAAATCGATAGTTTGCGCTGCTGGAACGAGATTAAAACTTTTTTGCAGCGCAAGTTTTTTACAGCATAATGCACAGTTCAACTTAGTTTATTCTATTTAATTTTAATTCAAGCAATTAGAGGCAATCTCATGGCAAAAACCATTATTCAAACCGACAAAGCCCCCACCGCAATCGGCCCCTATTCGCAAGCGGTTAAAGTAGACAGCACGGTTTATATTTCGGGACAAATTCCGCTTGATCCTACCTCGATGGAAATCGTCAGTGGTGGCATCGAAGCTCAAATTACTCGCGTATTCGATAACCTCACAGCCATATCAGAAGCTGCGAGTGGTAGTTTGAACGATGTCGTAAAACTTAATATTTTCTTAACCGACCTGTCAAATTTTCCAATCGTAAACGAAATCATGGCGAAATATTTTGCACTGCCTTACCCAGCCAGAGCCGCAGTCGAAGTATCGGCACTACCGAAAGGTTCGGAAGTTGAGATGGATGCAATTCTCGCACTTGATTAAGGCCACTTCTAAAAATGAACTTTTCCCGCGATTGCCGTCGTGGCCTCGTGGTCCCTACTCCTGGCAGCCCCGTGCTCGTATCCTCATGTACTCTGTCTACTCTGCGGTTCTGTGCGCAGTGGTTACTCGGGCTGCTGCGCCCTCGCCCTGCGGGCCAGCCGTTGGCTGTTGTCTCCGCTACGCTCCGGCTCCTTGCACGTATTGCCATGGATAATGGCATGTATGTCTGTCTGTTTCGCCTCAGGGCGCCTACTGTTGGTGCAGGAGCAAAAAAACAGATCACGAGAAAATCACTATTTTTAGAAATACCCTCTAGATTAAATTAATAAGCGAAATGGAACACTGGTCAGCACAAAGTGTGCGCTTTCTAAAAGGTGTTGGACCAAAGGTCGGCGAGAAGTTACAAAAACTCGGCCTGGAGACCCAACGCGACCTGCTGTTCCACCTGCCGTTGCGCTATGAAGATCGAACCCAAGTTACCCCCATTGGCAGGTTGCAACCTGGGCGCAAACAATTAATCGAAGCCGAAGTACTACAGGTAGCGGTTAACTTTCGACGCCAGGGCCCCTCTCGCCGGGTGCTCGTCGCCAGGCTCGAAGATCATAGTGGTTTGCTCGCTATCCGCCTGTTTTTCTTCAGTAGCCGCCAGCAGCAACAGCTACAAAAAGGCAACAGGCTTCGATTATTCGGTGAAGTTCGTATCGCGCAAGGCGAGCTCGAAATGATCCACCCCGAATTTGAAGTATTAGACCCTCTAAACCCATCGCCGCTAGAGCAAAACTTAACGCCGGTGTATCCAACTACCGAAGGTCTACACCAACTATCAATAACAAAAATTATCCGTCAGGTGATTTTTCAACTGGATCGAGACGACATGCCAGAAACCTTGCCCGAAGCCTGGCTCTCGCGAAATAATTTCCCTGATTTCAAATCGGCAATGCTCAGCCTGCATAGCCCTCAGCAGCAAACCGATACCGAATTAATTGCTAGCCGTCGGCACCCGGCTCAATATCGATTTATTGTAGAAGAGCTAACCGCTCATCGACTGGCATTACTCGAACGACGAATATCAGTTCGAAAGATGAAAAATCCATCGATTAAAACCGATGGTGAGTTGCATCAAAAACTCATCGAAAACCTGCCGTTCCAGCTCACAATGGCGCAACAGCGAGTGATGGCTGAATTGATGCAAGATTTTGGTCGATCGCAACCAATGATGCGTTTACTACAGGGAGACGTCGGCTCAGGAAAAACCGTCGTCGCCGCGCTGGCTTGTCTGCCAGTGGTTGAATCGGGCTTCCAGGCCGCGATGATGGCTCCAACCGAAATACTGGCCGATCAGCACTATCAAAATCTACTGACCTGGTTGACCCCGTTAGGCCTCAACGTCGTTTGTTTAATGGGTGCAGACAAGGGTAAAAAACGCAGTCAAAAATTGGCACTGATTGCCTCACGAGAAACCCATGTTGTTGTCGGTACGCATGCATTGTTTCAAGAGTCGGTTGTTTTTAATAACCTCGGTTTTATCGTCATCGACGAACAGCATCGATTTGGTGTCGATCAACGACTAGCACTACAAAAGAAAACGACCAACCAGCAAATGTCTCATCAACTGATTATGACCGCCACGCCAATCCCGCGCACATTGGCAATGTCGATCTATGCCGATCTCGATTATTCACAAATTGATGAATTACCACCCGGTCGAAAACCGGTCACGACGTCGATCATTGCACAAACTATGCGAGACAACTTGATCCAGCGGGTCGCTAAATCCTGCCTCGAAGGTGGGCAAGTCTATTGGGTTTGCACCCTTATTGACGAATCGGAAATCATGCAATGCGAAGCGGCCGAAACCACCTATCAAACATTACAGGCACAGCTGCCAGATGTGTCAGTCGCTCTCGTTCATGGCCGAATGAAAGCAGCCGAAAAGGAAGCCATCATAAGCGCTTTTAAAAATGGTGAGACTAAAATACTAGTCGCAACCACGGTCATCGAGGTCGGCGTCGATGTACCGAATGCCAGTATCATGATCATCGAAAACCCCGAGCGACTCGGCCTGTCGCAAATCCACCAGCTCAGAGGCCGAGTAGGGCGCGGTGCACGCGAAAGCTTTTGTATATTGCTAGTCAAACAGAATTTATCGGCACAGGTGCTCAAGCGACTCGAGATTATTCGCAGTCACCAGGATGGATTCGTGATTGCCGAAAAAGACCTCGAACTACGCGGTGCAGGGGAAGTGCTTGGCACGCGTCAAACCGGCGAAGCGAGCTTTAAGATCGCAGACTTATTACGAGATCAACGTTGGTTCAACACAGTCGATGAATTGGCGACATTAATGTTGACTGCAGAAAACGCCAAGGCTTCTGCAATGTTGCTGGAAAATTGGGTTGGGCATAAGCAGGGTTATACCGAAGTTGGCTAGTGGTATTTACCTAGCAACTCCTTATGGCCCTCAATATTGATGCCAAGCACCAGATAAACCGCTTTGTTAATGACGCGTTTATGCTGACGAATTTTCAGCGCAATACAGTCAACATAGACGATAGAATAAACGGCGTCCAATGGCCTGTTTTGCCACTCAACTACTTGTTCGATCACCGCATTAGTGACGTGGGAAACCAGACCAGGTGAAATCTCAGCGCCGTATATTTCTTCAAAGGCAGACACAAGTGTCGAGAGATAGCCTCACTTCTGACAGATAGAACTAGTTCAGATCGTTTTGCCGCAAGCAGCGTCTACTGACGGCTAGTAGAAAACAAAAAAGCAAGGGCTTCGTGATGAAACCCTCGCTTGTTCAGTTATCAGTTATCAGTTATCGATTACTGATGACCAGAAGCGGTCCGAATGAGTGCTCAATCAGCAATCGGTTGTTCCACCGTCCTTCAAACTCAAACACTCAGCAACTCAATTTATTATTATTCGGTGCCAATGCCATACGCCAGGAAAGTGGTGGTAAGTATCGGTGTAACAGTGGTGGAGAGCGGGCATGTCGCCAAATCGTTGTGCCCAAAAACGGGGAGAGCCCCAGTATTGTCATTACTCAATTCCGTGGTGCCATCCCCGTAAGTAATAGATCCAACAGTTGCACTAGGTACATTAACTTCATAGGCGTCTGGAAGACCACCTTGCAGCAAAAGTTCCGCAGTGGCGCAGTTATTCACGGCTATGCCTTTGGTGTCATCTACACCGTGCACAGCGAAGTTGTTTTTTCCTGCCGAACTTAGTGCGCCGGCTGCTCCCACAAGTGCGGCAGTCCGGGCATCATCTGACACATCCGTAACCTTCGGAATCGCGACGGCGGCTAAGATGCCCGTTACTGCCACTACCACCACCAATTCAACTAAAGTAAAACCGCGTTGTCCTTTTTTCATCTGTTTCATGTTGCTCTCCTCGTAAGTAAAATTAGATATCATTATTTAGATATCATTCTTTAGATATCATTCTTTAAAAATAGCCCCTCGTGATGCAGGCGGCTAGTAGTGACTACGAGATAGTTATAATCAATTAACCTCTCTATAGACAATCGGGTCAGGAACTAGCCGAATGGGTACTCAATCAGCAATCGGTGTTCCACCGCCCTTCAACACCCAAGCACTCAGCAACTCAACCTATGCCATACGCGGTGAAAGTGGCGGTACGCACCGGTGTAGTAGTGGTACTGAGCGTGCATGTAACCTGATCCTCAGCCACAATTATATCAGTAGCAAGCACAGCAGGGTCGTAGCCGACTGGAAGTGCCCCACCTTCCAGCGTGTCTATCGCGGTTAAGCACGATGTCACGGCGACACCATTTGTGTTATTGGCACCGCGTATCGCGTAGTTGCGGGTGTTTGCAGCCGTTATCGCACCGGCCACTCCCGTCAGCGCGGCATTCCGGGCATCATTTGACACACCCACTATTTTCGGAATCGCGACGGGGCAATTACAGGATAAAAATGAAGGTTTGTATCAGCAGCATCTGGACCGCCTGGAACTTGAATTGCAACGCTCCATGGATTATTTCGGCCGCCAGCATAGCGACATAACGGTGCAGCGTTTACTGGTTTCCGCACCGGAGCAATTGGGTTTGGCGAAACTTCTCGCTTCCAATCTGGATCTGCCGGTGGAGCAGCTTGACCTGACGCAGGTGATGGACATCAGCACGACGCCTAAGCTGGCTGACAGCGAATATGTCGCGCATGTGCTTCCCACCCTGGGCGCCGCGTTGCGGCATGAAAGGCAGGCGCTGTAAGCCAGAAAAACAATCTGTTCAAACCCTGCTTTCCTGGATAGGAAAGCTTGCGCTTTACCCTCTGGATATTTAAAGCCTGCCATTCTACCCGCTGTCAGTTTAACTTTTGGTGATTAGCACTATCACTCGGCTGATATCAATTTCGTCATGCTGGAGAAGGCCAGTATCCATTGATCCAACTTCATTCGACTTGAAAGTGATAATTGAATTGTTGATAATTTGACCCTATACTGACGATCCCATTAACAGGATGTTAAGAGGATGACAAAATGTCGCTAGAAGGCGCGCAAAAACCAACGCTATTATTGATCGACGACGATTCGATTATCGCCGATAGCCTTGAGTACATGTTGAGCGACGATTATCATATCGAACGTGCGGTTGATCGGCAGACCAGTTTCGACCTATTAGACCGAGTAGTCGATTGCCCCACCTTAGCCCTTGTTGATTTGGGTTTGCCGCCAGATATTCATACCCCCGATGAAGGCTTGGCAGTCATCCGCAAAATTTCCCAAATACACCCATCCACCCGTATTTTGGTGCTGTCTGGACAGGATAGTAGAAAACATCAGTTTCAGGCAAAAGAAGCCGGCGCGGTCGACTTTATCGATAAGCCTTGTGATATTGCCCAGATAAAAGTCCTTTTAATCAAGCAGATGAAAGCCAGTGGCAGCACGACTAGGGTACGCAGTCAATTGACGGGTATCGTAGGGTCCAGTGAGCCTATTGAGCTATTACGGATGCAAATCATCCAGCTCGCGGAGTCGCCCTATCCATTGCTGATAAAAGGAGAGTCAGGCAGCGGCAAAGAAGTGGCTGCCAGGCACTTACATTTATGCAGTTCACGTCATACCCAACCCTTCCTGACCTTGAACTGTGCGGCGTTTACCGAAGAGCTGCTCGAATCGCAATTGTTTGGTCACATAAAAGGCGCCTTTACCGGCGCAACCAACACCAAGAAAGGCTTCTTCGAAGAAGTCGGCACGGGCACTTTGCTGCTGGACGAAGTGGCTGACTTGCCGCTGGATTTGCAGGCCAAGCTACTTAGAGTGCTTGAGGATGGAGAGTATTATCGACTAGGCGAGACTCAGCCCAAATACGCCACTGCCCGAGTTCTATCGGCTACCAACAAAGATATTTTTGCTTCGCTTGAAAAAGGGCTGTTCCGAGAGGATCTCTACCATCGGCTTAGCGTGTTAACGATACGGGTTCCGGCGCTACGTGAAAGGGGTGATGACAGGTTCGAATTACTCGATTACTTTAAGCAGCAAGTGAGTGAGCAGGTATCAACATACCGTCTCGATGAAGACGCTTTGAAGGTTTGGAGCGAGTATGCTTTTCCGGGCAATGTACGAGAATTGCGCAACATAGTCATACGCCTGTCGGCCAAGTATCCAGGTCAGGCAATCAAGCGTGAAGTGTTGAAATTAGAGATGACTGGATTACAAAGAAATAGCCATCCAGCAACAAGTGAAAACTGGCTCAGAAGCACGCTGCATGCCGATGGGTTTCAACTCGATCAAATGTTGAAATTAGTCGAAAAAGATGTCATCGACATGGCAATGGCAGAGCATAATGGCAATATGAGTAAGGTTGCTGAAATGCTCGGCATTAACCGAACTACCCTCTATGGAAGAATGGATAGAATGGAAGCTAAAGACTAAAGTCATGTATGAAGAATATTTTGGTTTAAATCGACCACCATTCAAGATCACGCCTGATACCAGCCTATTTTTTGGCGGTGGCAAGCGTGGCGATATACTGGGTGCACTCGTTTATGCCGTTCACCGCGGCGAAGGCATTGTCAAAGTTGTGGGTGAAGTCGGCAGCGGCAAAACCATGCTGTGTCGCATGTTGCAGCAAGAGCTTGCGGAATCGGTAGAAATTATTTACATCGCCAACCCAAGTGCTTCGGCCGAAGACATACTCTTCGTCATAGCACATGAACTCGAATTACCCTTTCCCAAGCAGACAGTCAGGCAGACATCCAAACATGAAGTCATCCACATGTTGCAGGACTATCTGTTGCAGCGCCATATGGAAAATAAACAGGTCGTGCTATTCATAGAAGAAGCACAAGGCATGCCGTTGGATACACTGGAAGAGATACGGTTGTTATCCAATTTAGAAACGGATCAAAACAAGCTATTACAAATTATTTTGTTTGGGCAACCCGAGCTAGATGAGAACCTTGCCTTAAAGTCGATTCGGCAGTTGCGCGAAAGAATCACTCACACATTTCAACTACTACCCTTATCCAATGAAGAAATTCACCTCTACCTTAATTTCAGAATGCGAGAAGTCGGGTATACAGGGCCCGAATTAATATCCAAAGATATGGCAAAGAAAATTCAGCGCTATTCTGGCGGTCTGCTACGTCGCATAAACATCATTGCAGATAAAATTTTGCTATCAGCTTTTGCCGAAAGCACGCATAACCTCACCGCGAGGCACGTCATGGCAGCGGTCAATGATAGTGGCTTTAAACCTGACAAGAACAACAATAATAACGGCTGGCTAGCAACCGCATTGCTAGTGACTGTCACATTGGCATTGGGCCTGTACCCGTTTAGAACGGAGTGGTTGGCGCTCGTATTGGGGCCGCCAATTGCTCAATCTGACAATTCAATTCAAATTGCAACTTTGGTCACAGACCAGCGCCAAAATTTGACTGCCACTAAGCCAGAACCTGCAACGCCTAAAACTATAGAGCCCAAGGCTGAGGTATCGAAAATAACAAATACACCGACAGAGGTTATTGTTAGCCCTCAGGTCGAGGAAGCAGCGCAAGCAGTAAACGCAGATAGTGTAGACAAGACGAGCTCAGAGGCGCCTCGTGAAGTGGTCGAGTTAGACCAAAAAGTCTCTAAAAACAAGATTAATACGACACAAAAAAGTGGTGTTGCTCAAGCGATTACCCCAGACAGTACTCTGGTTAATGGGCACTTGGCCGAAGATTACAATCAGTGCTTAATATAAAGATAGAGGCCAGCCGAGAGTGATTGGCAAATGCCGATAAAAACAATGTTTCGATTCAGGTAATGATGCGAAACAAAACGGCGGCTTTGCTCAACTAGCGACTTCGGGTTTAAAAGGGAATAAAAATAATGAATGGAATTGTGTTGTTAATTGCAGTGTTAGCTTTGGCTTCCTGTCAAACCATCAAGCCAAAAGATGAACGAATGGTCGCGACGGGGCATGTCAATGATCCGGTGCCTGTCGCTGGTCCTGCAATCACCGATATTCCGCCAGTGGTGCGGCAAGTGCCGATAATTGCCACGCCTGAGCCAGTCGAGAAGCTTCAAACGTTTACCGTAGTTGCAACCGGCGTGCCCGCCAACGAGTTACTCTTCGCGCTTGCACGAGATGCGCGATTAAACCTGGATATTGACCCTTCAATTAACGGCACTGTTAGTATCAACGCGATTGATCAGACGCTACCCCAAATCTTAAAGCGTGTTGCACGTCAGATTTCGTTGAGGTACTACCTGGATGGCCCAAATCTCGTAATCGAAAAAGACACTCCATTTATTCGCACCTATCGCGTTGATTATCTCAACATGTCTAGAAACACAACTTCGACTGTAGAGGTTGCAACTCAGATAGCGTCAACTGGCGGCGACGGAAGCGGAGGTGGGAGTAATTCTTCTACAAGGGTAACCAATGATTCGCAGCATAACTTTTGGGAAACATTGGAAGACAACATAGCACTGCTGGCAAATGTTGATGGCGTCAAGGGTACGGTTATATCAAACCGTGAATCCGGCACCATTTCAGTACGAACCAGTTCCGTAGCACATGATGATATTCAGCAGTTTATTGATCAGGTCATTAGTAGCGCGAGGAAACAGGTATTAATAGAGGCGACTGTCGTTGAGGTCACTCTTAACGACGATTTCCAGGCAGGTGTAGACTGGTCGCGTATATCTAATGGTAATGGCTGGAGCTTCCAGCAAAATGTCCTTGCCGGAGAGCTGGGTACTGCACCTTTCACGGCAGCGACTTATACAAACAATAATGCTAACAGGAATGTCGCCGCAGCGGTCAAGGCACTTGACTCTTTTGGCGATGTATCGGTGATGTCCAGCCCAAAAATTATGGCGATTAATAATCAGACCTCAATTCTGAAAGTGGTCGACAATCGAGTCTACTTTTCGACTGAAATCGAAGTGATAGATGCAACCCAAACGACCCTAGCTTCTAGAACCGAGACTACTACCATTCATACAGTCCCCGTTGGCTTTGTAATGAATGTAACGCCTTTCATCACTGCAGATAATGAAATAATACTGAATATCCGGCCGACCATTTCCCGCATATTGCGATTTGTAAACACGCCCAATGCAGCTTTGGCTAATGCTGGCATAACCAACCCTATTCCGGAAATTCAAGTACGTGAAATGGAATCGGTATTAAGAGTTTCCGATGGAAACACGGCGGTGATAGGTGGTTTGATGCAAGATTCAGCCAGGAATGCCAGTTCTGGCATTCCTGGATTGAGGGATCTTCCTGGCATCGGGTTTTTGTTCGGCACTCAGAGTGAACAGCTGGATAAAACCGAGTTGGTGATTTTTCTGAGGCCCAGAATTATTGATGACGCAAGTCTCGATGCCAACCTGCAGGATTTTAAGCAATTTTTGAAACCTGATACATTTTCGGACGAGGCACAGTAGGAACCTCTAATGAGTTTACTATTAGATGCGCTAAAAAGGGCCGCTGAACAAAAGGCGGCAAAAGAGGATGCGACTGAAACGCAAACAGTCAGCACCTTCGACAAAACCATTGTTCTGGATGACACCAAAACAGAGATTGATAACACGGTTGACTTCGATGAAGATCGAACAGAGCATCAGGAAGACGAGACGATAGCCTTCGCCAAGCCTGACAACAGCACGTCAGAAGATAAAACGACAGATGCACAGATTACAGATTCACTGGTTACTGATGCAGAAGTTCAAATCCTCTCGCTGAATAGCCACTCGACAGAAGGGCTGAATCGGGACGATACCCAGGAGCATAGTGCTTCAATCAATGACACCGTCACCAAACGACCGGTTGCTTTTGGCGGACTAATCAACCAAGAAACGGTGACTCGTCAAGACTCGACGTCAACCCCAACCTATGCTCCGGATAACTACGATCGAACCTTGTACAAAGTTGACCAAGATGCCGTCTCTCAGTTGTTTGCCGGCATGAAGTCAGAACCTGACGCGTTAATGACACCCGATTACGCGAAAAAAATATTTATTAGTCATTCATCGGAACAGCGCCTTAATCACTATAAAATTTACTCCGGTGTCGCGGCTGTCGTATTGCTCGGTATTCTTATACCCGGTTTGTTTGAATATGAAAAGGAATCGATCAATATTGACAACAGTCTAAGAGCGCTAAAGCGCGATCCAATGCCGAACCCGCCTAAACCATCGGTTGTTCAAGAGCAGACAAGCTTGATCGCGCAAACTGAGAGCCCCGGTGTCGATACAAAAACACTCGCATTAGTGGAAAACGCAGGCGACTCACCCGACCTATCGCCACAAACAACTAAAGTGATTGCCGACGACCCAGAAGTCAGCGCAACCATCAAATCAGGCGATACCACGGCAGCAAAAGCAAAGCCCATAACCAGAACAGCTACGCCCGTAAAAAAACAAGGTGAAACACAGTCATTTCAGTTAAGTAGCAAAAATGCATTTACTGAAAAGGATAAGCGGTTAAAAGATGCTTATGCCGCCTATCAACGTGGTGACAACATTGCAGCGCTAGTAAAATACAATCGAGTGCTCGCTGATGACCCTCAAAATCGCAATGCTCTGCTAGCACGCGCCGCAATCAATGTTCAAAGTGATAACAGCGCCGATGCGATCGAGGATTACCAAACCTTGTTAATTGCCAATCCGAAGGACTCTCTTGCCATGGCCTCACTGATTTCGGTGGCGAGCGTCTCGCCATCAAAAGCAGAATCTCAATTGAAACGGATGATTCGAGACGAACCATCATCGCCTCACCTAACCTTTGCTTTAGCGAATGTATACGGCGCCCAAAATCGATGGCAAGAAGCCCAAAATCTTTATTTCAAGGCACTCGAAAATAATCCAAACGACCCCAATTACGCTTACAATCTGGCCGTGAGTCTTGAGCATATCTCAAAACCCAAGGTCGCCATCACTTACTATCAGCGGGCGTTAGTCAATTTTAATCATGGCCTGGCAACTTTTGACAAGGCAGTTGTCGATCAGCGAGTGGCGGTATTAAAGCAGTAATGATCGCTGAAAAGACACCAAAGCATTTAGGCCAGATACTGATTGACGAAGGTGTAATCACCAAAGATGAATTGAATATCGCGCTAACAGAACAAAAGAAAGTCAACGAGCCACTGGGTAAATTGCTGGTTAGTTTGGGGTTTGCTACCGAAGCCATCATTCGGTCGTCCCTCGGCGAAGCGCTAAAACAGGACAGTGTCGACCTGTCGTGTGTCGTACCTGATCCCGACGCAATCAAAATGATCACCTCAGATACCGCCCGTAAACATAAGGTGGTACCGCTAAATTTTGACCCCGTTCGCAGCACCTTAACGATCGCGATGTCAGATACCTTTAATCTGTTTGCTCTCGATCGAATACGAATTCAAGTAGGTCAGCATATAGAACTGCTGCCAAAGCTATCAGGTGAAGCCGAAATATCAAATGCGATAGATCAGTTTTATGGTTATGAATTATCCATCGATGGCATTCTACGTGAGATAGAAACTGGCGAAGCTGATTACACTCACTACCAGGGTGATATTGAAGAGTACAGTCAACCCCTCGTGCGGCTGGTCGACGTCATGTTATCCGACGCAGTCAAGCGTGGTTCATCCGATATTCACTTTGAACCGGAAGAGAGTTTTCTCCGAATACGATACCGTATTGATGGTGTGTTGCGTCAAATACGCAGTCTGCACAAAACCTATTGGCCTGCTATCGCGGTTCGATTAAAGGTTATGGCGGATATGAATATTGCCGAAACCCGCGCACCGCAGGATGGTCGCATATCGCGTACTATCATCGGCAGACAAATTGACTTTCGTGTTTCGTCGCAACCAACCATACACGGTGAAAACATTGTACTGCGTGTGCTGGATCGAGAGAAAGGCGTAATCCCACTAGAAAAACTAGAGCTCCCCAAAGAGTCGCTGCGCACGCTAAAAATAATGATGTCTCGACCCGAAGGTATCATTCTGGTCACTGGCCCAACGGGCAGTGGTAAAACCACGACGCTTTATTCGCTGCTGAACTACATCAGTAGCGAGCAAATCAACATAATGACTCTGGAAGACCCCGTAGAATATCCATTTCCACTGATTCGGCAAACCTCGGTAAATGAAGTTGCAGGAATGGGATTTGCCAATGGCATTAAATCTCTGATGCGACAGGATCCCGATGTCATTCTGGTCGGAGAGATACGTGATGAAGAAACCGCAGAAATGTCGTTTCGAGCAGCCATGACAGGGCATCAGGTCTATACCACCTTGCACACTAATTCGGCGATTGGCGCATTGCCGAGACTGCGAGATATTGGCATCATTCCAGAGATCATGGCGGGCAATATCATCGGTGTTATCGCGCAGAGATTAGTACGTAAGCTGTGCACATTTTGTAAAATAGCTCATCCACCGACTGCCGAGAATTTACAGCTACTCAGTAACCGAGAAGGTCTCGTAGCAAATAAAATATTCAAGCCCAAGGGCTGCACTACCTGTGATCATACTGGATATAAGGGTCGACTTGCTTTACTGGAAATTTTGAAAATGAATTCCGACTTGGACGACTTACTCGCACGAGGAGCCACCACCAAAGAAATACGGGAAGCGGCATACGAACAGGGGTTTTTCACACTAGCCGATGATGGTGTTCGTTATATTCTGGAAGGGATTACCTCGATAGAGGAAGTAGCCCGAGTCACTGATTTGACTGAGAGAATGAGTTAGTCATGCCGCTTTTTAAGTACAAAGCGATTGACGCAAGCGGCAAGTTTATTCAGGGCAGCCTCGACGCTGGCAACCCGTCGGATCTGGAAAACCGTCTTGTAAAAATGGACATGGACCTGGTTACCTTTAAGCCAAAGGAGTCGGGTGTAGAGTTATTTGGTCGCAATAAAGTCGACCGCCGTGATTTGATTAACTTTTCTTTTTATCTGGAACAGCTCACTCATGCTGGCGTACCAATTTTGGAAGGCTTGTCTGACTTGCGAGATGGCGAAGAAAACCCGGCTTTTCGCGATGTAATTTCTGGTGTGATCGAGGCGATCGAAGGTGGTAAGACCTTCTCTCAGGCGCTTGGAATGTATCCTAAAATATTCGATAATATTTTTGTTAGTTTGATCAAAGTAGGCGAACGAACTGGCAAAATGAAAGAAGTCTTAGTCGATATTACACATACTTTGAAGTGGCAGGATGAACTATTAGGTAAAGCGAAAAAGATTATGATGTACCCACTAGTCACAGGAACACTCATCTTATCTGTCATCATGTTCATGATGGTTTTTATTGTTCCCGATATTATGCAAGCGGTTATTGCTTTGGGCGGCACCATTCCTATTGAAACCCGCGTCCTAATCGCTGTATCAAACTTTTTAGTTAACTTTTGGTACCTGGTGATTGCTGCGCCTTTTGCCGTGTCATTCTTGCTCAGATACTTTTACAAAAATAACAGTAAGGCGCGCTTTAAACTCGACGATTTACTACTCAACCTCTGGTTGTTTGGTTCGATCAACGAAAAAATTAAGATCTCTCGATTCACGCGTTATTTTGCCTTAATGTTTGCCTCGGGTATTACCGTTTTAGATGCCATTAACTTAAGCAAAACGGTGGTAAGCAATAGCGTGTTGGAAAACGGCATTGAAAGAGCCTGGCAGCAAATTTCGGAAGGCAATAGTATCAGTGAGAGTTTTAAGAATATTGGCATTTTCCCACCTTTAGTCATCAGGATGTTACGAGTAGGTGAGGCGAGCGGAGAGATGGATAAGTCGTTGAGCAATGTCAGCTATTTCTTTGATCGCGATATCAATGACAGCATAGATAAAATGGAACCGATTATTCAGACCGCACTAATGGCGACAATTGGCATCATCGTTTTGTGGTTGGCGATGTCGGTTATGGGGCCTATTTACGACACAATCAGCACAATTGATTTCTAATGGGTACCTTTAAACCGACTGACACCCCAATGGTGAAAATATGAAAAGAGTGCTCTATTTCACAGGATATCGAATGGTTGCCCAGGAATGGTTGGGTAACAAGCTCGAAAGTAGTGTCTACTTTGAACCAGACGAACAAGGTCTTGACCTGTTTAGTGCCTATCTCAGATCGTTCCGGAATGAACCGGTTAGATTGCTGGTTGACTTAATCGAAGAAGAATTTCGGTTGATTAAAATCCCGCTATTACATGGCTCCGACAGACGATCAATTATTAATCGGAATTACGCCAAATATTTTCGTAACTCAAAGTATAGAGTTGCTATTTCACAATCCACCGAAAAGAAAAAACGCAAGGAAGAAAACCTGTTGCTTATTGGCTTAACTAATGAAGATCTGCTTGAGCCCTGGTTGAACATAATTGAAGAAACTCGCGCCCCTTTGTCGGGCATTATTAGCCTGCCATTGTTATCGGAAGACTATACAAAAATTTTAAAGTCAGAAAGCAAGGCTGTCATCCTGGTGAGTCAGCAAGTGCCGAGTAACCTGCGTCAATCCGTTTTTGTCGGCGGCAAGTTGATTTTGAGCCGTCTGGTCCCTATTGCCAGTTTTTATCAGGGTGAGTACGCAAATGATGTGATTCAAAATATCGAAAGCACAAAAAGGTACCTGATCAGTCAGCGTATTGTCGAAAGGTCTGAGGTAATAGACGTTCATGTTCTGACCAATAAACGTCATCACGATAAGCTGATCATTCGTTGCGCTGAAACCAGAACCTTCAATTTCAAAATACTCGAAATAAACGAATTACTAGAAAATCAGAAAATTCTAATTCCCGAAGAGCAGGATTTTAGCTCAGGACTATTCTGTCATCTCGCGACTAAAAAAACACTGCTCAACCACTATGCTCAACCAAAGGAAAAAAAGTATTACCAGCATCATCTCGTGAGCCTCACGCTCAAATTTTGCAGTGTCGCATTATTGTCTTGCGGTTTTGCTCTAGCGATGAGCAGTGGCATCAAAGGCTGGCTTTATAATCGTACTACCACCGATACGGCCCTAATCGAACAAAAGTACAAAGCCAAATACAATCAGTTGAGTGAAAACCAAATCGACTCGAGTCTGTCGGCCAATAACATGCAACACATCGTTCAAACTGTAGACGAAATACAGAAAAATTATTTGAATAACCCTGAAGAAATGTTGTCAGTGGTCAGTCAGGATATATCGATTTTTTCGGATATTCGAGTCAAGCAAATAGACTGGTTTGTATCAATCTATGCCGATACCAAAGATGCTGGCGCCGTGACTTGGGATAACCAAGCAAACCGTAAAAGTAAAGTCAGTAATTCAGAAATCCCGCATACCAAAGGCCTGTTTGAAATTGCCGTCGTTGAGGCCGAATTTTTAAACTTTGATGGCAACTATCGTTACGCCCTGAGCGCAGTGGATGATCTTGAGAAAGCGATGTCCGAGTCAGGTAAGTACGCTTACGTCGAAATACTGAAAAGGCCGCTGGATATCGAGCCAAAAAATCGCTTAACGGGTAATGTTGGCAAGAATAGGGGTCATGCAAAGCCCATGGCATTACTGGCTTTTCGGGTCGTGCGGGAGATGAAAAATGGAAAATAAAGTGGACTGGTTTTATCTCAGAAAGCCGATCATTATATTCTTCGCCGGACTAGTGATTGCTATCTTGATGATTGTAACGGGCACGCAGTACGAAAATGTTCAACAGGATAGATACGAACAATCATTGTCCACCTTACGCACGACGCATAAGCTATATAGCAACATCATTAATGACATCGATCTGCTAGAACAATATAAAAGTCGATATGCCGGATATAAAGCGAGCGGGCTGGTCGGAGTCGAGCGAAGACTGAGCTGGGTAGAAAGCCTGGAAAGTACCAATGCAGACTTACAACTACCCGCTATTAACTACAACCTGCTGCCGCAAGAAGCCTTTGAACGGCCTGGCTTTAAGGTAAACCGCGATGTTGATGTCAAGGGGTCTATTATGGATTTAAAGATGGACCTATTGCACGAAGAAGACCTATTCACCCTGATCGAAGGCCTCAAGCTCTCGATTGAAAATATATTCACAGTCGAAAGCTGCTCTATTACCCGTAGCAGTCCAGTGTCCAGCTCACTCGATACGAAAAGAGCCAACTTAAGTTCAAATTGCCGATTAAGGTGGGTGACTATCGATGTTAAATAAACTCAGCCTCTTAACATTATTCCTGATTACAGCAAGCTCGGTAACAACTGTATCCAGGTCTGAAGTATTGACTCTATTCACAACACCACAGGAACGCCAATTGATTAATAACAATCGGTATCAATTAGATGAAGTGCGACCACAGCGGCAGGTAAATGACGACGAACCCACCATCGGGAGCATTCCGCAACCGGTGCAAGAGGAGGTACGTGAATCTATCACCATCTCCGGTATCACGCTATCAAATAGCGGCCCCAATATGGTCTGGATCAATAGTCAGGCCTATGAAGATGGGGCGCGCATGGATAATACAATGCGCATCAAAGTGATGCCCGGTTCAAAAGTGAAAGTCAGAATTACGGCACCAGACGGAAAACACTACTTTGCCACTAGCGGCGAAACCATCGAGATTGTTTATTTGGCAGCTGTAGAAAACTAGTCATGGATAAGGAACGTCTAGTTAATCAAAGAGGTGTCGCACTATTGCTATTTCTGGTGGTGTTGATTGCTATAGCAGGCACCTTTGTTTCAAATCTACTGGGCATGAAAGCAGCAGAGGTTACTCAAAAAAAAATTGATCATGACTATGAAGTGCTACGAAAGGCGAAGCAAGCATTGCTGAGTTATGCAGTAGAATATTCGTTAACCACCAACAATTACGCCGATATGGGGCGTTTACCCTGTCCAGATCTAAGAACTACTGGCTCGGCCACAACGGGTGTGCAAGATAGTCCTTGTGGCTCTCGGCATGTCAATAGCGTTGGATTTTTACCATGGAAAACGCTAGGTGTCGATTCATTGAGAGACAGTAGCAGCGAGTGCCTTTGGTATGTTGTTTCGGGAGACTACAAGACCGGGCCTAACGCTAGAATGCGTAACGAAGACAGTAATGGGCTGTTACAGGTACAGGACGACAATGGACAGCTATACCACGGCGCAAATCCTGATGATCGTCCTATAGCCCTGATCATAGCGCCAGGTGGTATCTTGCAGGGGCAATCTCACTTACCCGACTGTCAAGGCAATAGCAACGAAGCCAATTACCTGGAGTCCGGTGGGAGTGTTACCTATACGACGGATCATGCCAGTATAGCCGATAAAATTTGGACCTACGTATACGGCACCGCATCAAGCCGGCTAGAAAACTCGGCCTTCAACGACAAAATGGTTTGGATAACTAAAGATGATTACTGGGATGCGATAAAGGCTCTAAATGCACTCGATACTAGTATACCTTTGCCGGGATCGGAAATCGAGCAATTGACAGCCGACCTTGCTCAGTGTTTTACCGCCTATGCCAACGATGTGAATAACGATTATTTTTGGCTACCCTGGCCGGCTGATATCAATATTGCTGAATATAGGAATGATGCTGATACAGCAGGTGTGAATGGGTATATTGACCTAAATAATCCTTCATCGCTCATTGGTAGACTGCCTCAATCAATTAGTGAAAGCGATTCGGAGGAGTTTAAACTCACTCTGTCGCAAGTTGTCACTCATGCTAACAAAGCAGATATTTTTGATTCCTGCTTAACAGCCGAAAGAAAAGATTTTTGGCAAAATTGGAAGGATCACTTCTTTTACGCAGTTTCTAGAGACTTCGAAATGCTTGATGGATCAACCGCTATGTTATCCGCTCGATGTGCAGCCGCGGGTGGTTGTCTCAATATGTCAACCATAGCTGGGGTTTCGGTATCAAAAAAAATTGTAGCAATAGTTTTCTTTTCCGGCTCAGTCGTTATCGGCCAGTCCAGAAACTCTCCACCTGTCGATGTAGATGAAAAGAATATCCTGTCTAACTATCTGGATACCCAAGGCCCAAGCCTCAGCAATGCTCATGATCATCCAGTTGATGCTACTTATTCGGGAGATGTGAACACCTATTACAATGATGTAGGTGACCTGGTTTATTGCATTTGGGTTAATGCTGGGGCTACAGCGGTAGAAACAGGGAAATGTGTCTAATGAATAACCAAAGTAAAAATAGTAAAGGTTTTACCCTGATAGAAATCTCTATCGTGTTGGTAATAGTGGCCATCCTATTAGGTTATACGGTCGCATTATTCCCGGTTCAGCAGGAGTTAAAACAGTATCGGGCGGTAAACGATGAGATGGACAGAATTATTGATGCTATTTATGCCTATGCTCAAGTGAATGGACGTCTACCTTGTGCTGATGCAGCTGGTGATGGCAAAGCAGATCCGGATGACGGCACTGAGTGCACTACCTGGTATGGTTTTTTGCCAGCAAAAACTCTAGGTATCGATGGCAAATATGATGCCAATAACTCATTGCTTGATCCCTGGGGTAATCGATATCGATATCAGGTTACTAATGATGACAGCGGTAGCGGTGGCGATTTCGTGATATCAAACGAAATGAAGACTGTGGGAATGGAGGCATTATCTCCCGACCTGCAAGTATGCTCTCAATTCCCTACCGATAGCCCTACAGATTGTGGAGCGGCAGCAGTCACGATAGCCGATGGCATCCCAGCCGTGGTGCTTTCATTGGGAAAAAACGGTGCCACTACGCCTGCAGCGTCTAACATTCAATTAGAGAATACCGATAATAGCTCGACGGACACCGTATTTATAAAGTCTACCAAGAGTGATGTAGTTGGCGCAGAATTTGATGACATCGTTAAATGGATTGCACCCAATACCTTATACTCCAGGATGATAGACGCTGGGGAGCTACCGTAAGCCCTAAGCAAGTGCACCATGCGTCTAAATCTAGCCCAATGAAAAGTCGACTTTATCCTAAAACATCCGACCGACTGTTAGAGGGGATGGCTAGTCAGACAAGTGTTGAAACAAAGTAAAACAAACCTTCCCCGCCTCGTTCTGACTTAGTTCAAGCTCAAAGTTGAACGCCCCGGCCATAATAGTCGATTGATATAAACCAATCCCCATGCCACTGCCCGATGAGACGGGTTGATTGAATAGATTGGCCTCTATAATCGAATCCACCGAGCTACCATCATCGCAGACCGACAGTAGGATGATCTCCGAATTAAAATGCAACCGAACGTCTACGTTTTCAGTTGATGGTTTTCGGATGGCATTGTTGATCAAGTTCTCGACAACACTATCGAATAAATCGATCGGTAATGGACTGTTGTTGCTTATCTCTCGGTGAAAATGGATCTGTTGGTTCGAGTTGTGTTGTTGCGCTAACTTGTCCATCCAGTCATTGGCATCGAATAGTTTAATATGGGTATCGAGTGCAGGTGCCTTTAGTTTACTCAGAGTGTTTTCGAGGCGAGCACTAATTTGAGTTAAATTGGTTTGTAGCAACGCTTGTTGCTTTTCGGAGTGATGATTTAAGTTAAGAATATCTAACGAGGTTTTAATCGTTTGTAAAATATTTTTGATGTCATGGGTAAGCCGTGCACCGGTATGATGAATGGTTGCAAAATGTTCCTGAGCGCGCATTTTTTCTTGATTGAGCTTAGCCAGATAAAATTGATAAGCCATCCGAATTAATAGAATGGTGTGTTGCTCTAGCGCAGTGCCCGGACTGGCCTTGAAGTAAAGCTCGACATTAACATCGTCACTGATGGCATGTTCGAGCCAGATGCCACTTTTTTCACCCGCAGATATTTTGTTGTTTTTAAAGTTCCATTCGATAGCATTTAGCCAGTCGTTCTCAACCAGGTGCTCACAGGCGGCCTCGAGGTATTCATTTGGGGTTAGGTATTGCTCTTCAATTAACGTCGTCAAGGTGTTGATCCAGGTTTCAAATGGCCCACCGATAGTCATCGCATAGCGATTCCACAAGACGCCGATACTAGAATAGCCAATACCCGGGTTCCAAAACCAGCTAATGCCAATGGTCAAGGTTGATACAATGAATATATTGAGCAAAAAGCCGTCAATATACGCAACGCCGTATAGAGTATTGATAACAATCGCGCCTAACAGAACGATGAAAACCAGGGTTGAGGTCAATAATCCGTGCATAAGATCTACCTGACTTCGGGCCTGGATTTTCTGATCGGGATTAGTCGCAAAAAAGAACAGTAGAATCGGAATCAGAATCAGAGTTTGCATGTAATTTGAAAACAGCCCCGGTAATTCTATCTCGGGAAAGGCATTAGGTATTACTCCGGTCGCCATTTCCATAATAACAATTAGTAGTCCGAGTAAGTCAAAAGAGCGAAAGGTTGGTTGACTTACTAATCGGCTGCCGATTAATCCACATAGCACCAGTCCAAAGAACACCAAAGACTCATTGGTGAGAAAATAACTGCTTAAAACGACAAATACGGCGACAGTGGCTATCGCCAACTTGTTAATAGGTTGTTCTTTGTTCCAAAGTGGCTGCCATAGTAAAAACAGGCCATATAGAATAAACAGTAGTCCGAACTGTAATGACGAATCTGACGACGACCAGATCAAAATATGATATATCAGCAGGGTTGCTGCTAATAGTTGTCGATCAAGCTGTAGTAATATTTTCAAATTGAAATTTTCTAAATGACTAAAGTGTTAGGGAAGCAAATGGTCGGACAAACTATATCATTATTTCGTTATTTGTTGCTGGGCGTCGTCAATCGCCGTCTGGCTGTTCTTGTGTTTATTCTGTTTATTGTTGCTACGCTACTAGCGAGCTATGTCTCAGAATTGGCAATCATTAATAGTCAGAATATTAGTGCTGCTCTACTGGGCGACTTTCTGCGCTATAGCCTGGTGTTTCTTGCCCTACTTCTGGTGACGAGCAATGTTGCAGAAGACTATAAGTCGAAACAATTCGAACGTTTGCTCACCATGCCATTATCACGTTGGCAATATATTGCGGCTCAGTTTTTGGTCATACTCGCTATTGCCACTATTTTGAGTTTTCCGGTGGTTATCATTGTTTCATTTTTCACCTCGATTGAAATCGCTGCCTATTGGGCAGTGGCACTTTGGCTCGAAATCATTTTAGTGAGCCTAATCGGTTTATTAGGCATACTGAGTTTAGAAAAAATACCACAGGCGATATTCTTTTCTCTCGCCATTTACTTATTAGCCAAATTTTCAGGTGTCATCAGTCAAATGTTGTCCGAGTCGGTAAAATTGTCCGATGGCAATGCATCTAATCGTTTTGCTGAGCTAGTATT
Organism: Gammaproteobacteria bacterium; assembly: GCA_041688005.1. GTDB lineage: Bacteria > Pseudomonadota > Gammaproteobacteria. The sequence goes on along the minus strand of JBDNJA010000196.1, from coordinate 14,655 downwards.
TGATGGGGTCTTGCATGTCATGCCGGGTTCTCAGGCATTCGCGCAAAATAATATTTTTTTCGAACTCACTCTGCTGCCCTCTGAGTTATTGTTGGAGCAATTGTTAACTGTTTGCGTCTATGCCGCTTTCTTGATTTCAGTTTGTTTGATCGATTTTTATCGAAAAGAATTTAACCTGTAGATTAATGAAACGCGCCGAAAGACCTTTAAAAACACTGCCTGTTACTTTGCTGACAGGCTTCGTGATTATTCTGCTGATACAGGTGCTGGTTGCTCAGTTTTCGCTATCGCGAAGTGAACTTGCCTATAAGCCATTGTCAGCACCACTGGCAGCTTCGACCTATCGTATTGTTGCGATGGGGTCTGATGACTTGATGAGTTATTTACTCGCGATCCGGTTACAGCTGCACGACAATCAATCGGGCAAACATGTTCGTTATGAGCAAATTAATTATAGGACTCTGGTTGACTGGCTAAATCAAATAGTTCTGTTAAATGTTCAATCCGAATATCCGACGATGCTCGCATCGAGAGTCTACGGCCAAACAACCAACGATATAAAGCTACGCATAATGGTAGATTTTATCCAAACAAACTTTGCTCGAAATCCACAACGCCATTGGCGTCGCATGACAGAAGCAACGATATTAGCCAAACATAAACTGGGGAATTTAGAGCTTGCGCTATCGTTAGCTGAACAACTATCGAGCCAACCAACCGAGGTGATCATGCCCCATTGGGCGCGGGATATGCAATTTATACTACTAGGGGAAATGAATGAATTTGAGGAAGGTATTACCATAATTGCAGCTCTGTTAGAAAGTGGGTCCATTGTTGATCCCGATGAGCTGCGATTTCTAAAAGGAAAAGTGTTAGATTTCCAACAGAATCTGTTGGAATTTCAACAACAATGATAGGAAGTCGAGTTATTTGTTAAAAGGTGAAGCTGTTTTACATTACTTTCTTATGACTGGCGTAATACGTGCACTGAATTAGACATGGAATAAAGAATATATCGTAATTTATTTTTCTGAAGGAAAACTGAGAGGAACGTATGTTAAATACAAAACAAAAAGGATTTACCCTGGTAGAAATAGCCATTGTGCTAGTCATCGTCGGACTACTGATTGGTGGTGTACTAAAAGGCCAGGCAATGATTACCAATGCCAAGATTAAACGCATAGAGTCTGACAATGCCGGTATTGCAGCCGCGATGTTCTCTTATCAGGATCGTTATTTGCAGTTGCCGGGTGATGATAGTGCTGCGGTCGCTCGTTTTGATACGTTTACAGGAACCAATACAGGGAACGGCGATGGATTAATTGGTGGTGACTGGGATTCTAGTACTAGTACGGACGAGACAGTATTATTCTGGCGCCATCTCCGAGCATCTGGTCTCGTACCGGGTGGAGAGTTACTCGAAACACTGCCGAGTAATGCCTACGGTGGTAAGATTGGCATCCACGACAGTGGCCTGGGTATTGGTGGGCATGTGCTGGTGTTTGGCGCATTAGAGGGTGCCATCGCCAAAGTACTGGAAGCCAGGCTTGATGATACTTTTGCTAATGCTGGCCGTGTCAGGGGTGAAGTGACTACCGGCACTACTATTAATGCTGCTCCAGGAACGAATACTGCTCCTAATACTGCAGCCTACCTCGATGAAAGCAGATACAACCTCGTGTTTCGACTTTAAACTGGTTTAATTTTTTAAAACAGGGCCTGCTTTTGCAGGCCTTTTTATAGATGAAGACTGCGGTATCACTTTCAAACCTTTCCTATTCTATATCTGGCATTGATATTCTCAATTCATTGAGTTTTGAGGTTTCTGCTAGTAGCTATTTTGCTATTGCTGGTGTAAACGGAGCTGGCAAATCGACTCTAATCAAACTGATACTCGATTTAATCAGGCCTGCCGATGGCAGCAAGATAGAAATCTATGGCTGTACAAATCAGAACGAACAAAGCCGGAACCGGCTTACCTATTTGCCTGAAAAGTTTGACATCAGAAAGACGGTTACTGGTTGGCAATATTTAAAATTTGTCGCTTCCATTTATAGTTTTAGATTGAGTAAAAATTCAATCGAAGCACTTGCAGAAAAATTAGATTTTATGCCTGACAGGCTAAATTCTAAAATCGCCAGCTACTCTAAAGGCATGGTGCAAAAGCTCGGGTTAATCAGTTGTTTTATGCTGGAAAGGGATTTTCTGATTCTGGATGAACCACTCAGCGGCCTCGACCCGCAGGCCCGCTACCTTTTCAAGCGGTTATTACTAGAAGAAAAAACCAGAGGCCGAACGATTCTCTACAGCACCCACATGCTAGCCGATGCCGAAGAGATCTGTGATCAGTTTGGTATTTTACACGATGGCGAGATGAAGTTTGTCGGTACGCCAGGTGAGTGTATGGAAAAATATAAAGCAGACACGCTTGAATTGGCTTATATGAAATGCATTTCAACGCTACCTCAATAAAATTCTTTCAGCTTTCGAGTCAGCGTATTTCTACCCCAGCCTAGTAGCTTTGCAGCCTCGTGCTTACGGCCTCGAGTAGTTTGAAGGGCGCATTCCAGTAGTTTTTTTTCAAGTTTCGAATTAGCGTCTGACAAAATATTTTGATAACCTGCGGCTAACGCCCGCATCGCCCAGATGCCGAGCTGATACTCCCACTCACTAATGTTCTTATCACTGTATAACGATCGTTCTACCTGCTGTGTTTGAAATAGCTCGGGTGGCAGGTTATCTAAGTCAATATTCATTTCGGTGGAAATACTAATGCTACGACACACATTCTTTAGCTGGCTGATATTACCCGGCCATTCATATTGTTCGAGGAAGGTCATCGCATCTGCATCAATTGGTTTGGTATCTTCATTCAATTCGTCACCAAAGCGATTAAGATAGTGGTTAATTAGCGCGGCTATGTCACCTCCCCTCTCGCGCAATGGCGGCAGGGTTAACGCGACTTCATTCAATAAATGGTAGAGAGATTGATCGAATTTGCCCTGTTGTGCAAGATCAAACAGGTTGGTCGTTGTTGTAGCGATAACGCTTGGCGTTGAAGCCTGTTTATCCTGCCTATATTGGGTCAGCGTTTGAGCTAAATAGTCCTGTGCTTCTTTCGGTAGAATTTCGATATTCTTCAGCAATACGGTCACATTGGACTGTTGTTTGAGGGGAGTGAATATCTCAGCGATATTGTTGCTTGTAGTTGAACTAGAACTATTCATTACTACTAAGGGAGCATCCTTTTTGAAACTGGCCAAATGAATGGCATTAGCGACGAGGGTTTTGCCAGTGCCGTGTTCCCCAGTAATGAGCAAATTGCTAGAGAGCGTAGAGATCTTTGCCATTTTTCGATAAAGATTTTTAATCGGTAATGAGTCGCCGATGATTTCGTTATCGGGAGCAATGCCATCATTATTGTCAAAATTCAGATGGTGTGATGCACAGCCTTTTGTTACTAACTCGATGGCCTCGTCAATATCGAAGGGTTTAGGCAAATATTCAAAAGCACCTTGTTGATAACCTTGCACTGTCGTATCAAGGTCGGAATAAGCGGTCATAATAATGACCGGCTGTTTCGAGTCGACGTTCTTGATTTGTTTAAGTAGCTCAAAGCCACTGATACCGGGCATGCGAATGTCTGTCAGTATTAATTGTGGGCGCTCGTTGGCCGGTATGCGTTTGTAACGACTGAGCGCACTGGATGCGGTTTCAAACACGGTGACTGCAAAATCAGCATTCGTTAAAGCGCGTTCGAGCACCCATCGAATTGACTGATCATCGTCAATTAGCCAAACCGAGCGTGCATTATTAGGAGTCATTGTAATTGTCCATTTTTAGCTAGGAGACTAAGTCCGACTGTCTAGGGATAAGGGTAAGATAGTGCTGAAGGTCGTGCCTTGTGGCGAGCTGTCGAATAAGATAATGCCACCATGACGCGACACGATTTCTTGTGCAATGGGTAAACCCAAGCCACTGCCTTGTGCTTTATTAGTCACCATCGGTAGAAAAATAGTATCCTGAATTTCGGCTGAGATACCACTGCCGTTATCCGATATATCAACCTGGACAACCAGCGGATGGGTTATTTTTCCAACCGTAAATCGTCGCCCAATACGTGTTTTAAACGTTATTTGGCCCGTGGTATCGATTGATTGGACGGCATTTTGCACAATGTTGAGTAACGCCTGTATGAGTTGACGCTTATCACCCATCAATTCTGGGATGCTCGGATCGTAGTCAATTTTAATGTTGATGCGGGTAGATTCGGCAGCCAGCATTAATCGACGTATATGCTCGAGTACTTCCAGAATATTAACGGGTGATTTTATAATTTCGGTATTGGGCCCTAGCATATTGTTAATCAGTGCCGTGAGTCTATCGACTTCACTAATGATGACCTCGGTGTATTGCTTCATTTTAGGCTCGCTGAGCTCGCGTTCCAATAACTGAGCGGCCCCTCGGATACCACCGAGAGGGTTCTTTATTTCGTGGGCCATGCCTTGCGCAAATTGAAGACTTGCCTGTTTCTTCAGGTTGGTAAATTCTTCGCTGGTAATTATCGACTGCCAATCGAGTGGTTTTATCTCGAGTAGAATGCGGTGGGTATCCTCTGAGCTGTCGATCGGATAAATGCTGTAATCGGCTGAAATCGATTTTCCGCTCGCTAAGGTAATCCTCGCATCATGCTCGGTAACGGCAAAAGAATCGGCGCTAAAGGCATCGAGTTTTTTTGTGATGTTATTCGGCTCTACCCGACTCAATAGTTGGTGTATATTTTTGCCGTATAAGTTGGAAGCGCTGCTTGAGAATAACTCTTCGGCTGCAAAATTTAGATAACTGATAGTCCTCTTCTTATCCAGACAGATAACGCTGCTGTTGAGCGTGTCGAGTATTTTGCTGGCTGTTTTTTTAGATTCGGGAAAGATCATATAAAGCTAATGATGCACTATTTTGGTGCGTACCGGCAACATTTGATTCGCACTAATGGCTGTATTTTATGCTGCCATCCATTCATCGGCGATATTCATCCATAATAAAAAGGCCTCTATAAGAGGCCTTTTTAACAGTGCTAATGAAAACCGCTAGAGAAAACTAGCAACTGTAATACAGGTCGAATTCGACAGGATGAGTTGCCAGACGCATGCGCTGAACTTCTTCGTTTTTGAGTGCTATATAGCTATCGATGACATCATCGGTAAATACGCCACCAGCTTTTAGAAATTCACGGTCCTGATCGAGCGCATCTAACGCTTGATCGAGTGAAAAAGCGACTTGGGGTATCGCTGCTTCTTCCTCTGGTGGTAAGTCATATAAATCTTTATCCATTGCTTCACCGGGATGGATTCGGTTTTTGATGCCGTCCAGACCAGCCATTAGCAAAGCGGAAAAACATAGGTATGGGTTGGCGGTCGAATCCGGGAACCGAACTTCGACTCTACGGCCTTTTGGATTGCCAACATAAGGAATCCGAACCGACGCTGAACGGTTACGAGCTGAGTAGGCGAGCATCACTGGGGCTTCAAAACCAGGTACCAGGCGTTTGTAGCTGTTCGTCGCTGGGTTAGAAAAAGCATTAATGGCTTTAGCATGTTTGATAACACCGCCAATATAAAACAAGGCCAATTCAGATAACCCGCCATAGCCGTCGCCAGAAAACAGGTTGACGCCGTTTTTCGCTAAAGACATGTGAACATGCATACCGCTACCATTGTCACCTACTAGTGGCTTCGGCATGAAAGTCGCTGTTTTGCCGTAACTATGTGCGACATTATGAACACAATATTTGAAGGCCTGAACTTCATCTGCTTTTCTGACCAGGGTGTTAAATGCGACACCAATTTCGCACTGACCTGCAGTGGCAACTTCGTGATGATGAACTTCAACCTTCTGGCCCATTTCTTCCAGAGCCAAACACATGGCTGAACGAATGTCGTGCAATGAATCAACCGGTGGGACTGGGAAATAACCGCCTTTTACACGTGGGCGATGGCCGCTGTTGCCGTCTTCGTAAGTTTTGCCAGTATTCCAGTCAGCTTCTTCAGAATCGATACGGAATGAGCAGTCGCCCATCTCTGTTGTCCACTGCACATCGTCGAAGATAAAAAATTCATTCTCAGGGCCAAAGTAAGCGGTATCAGCAAGGCCTGTCGACTTCAAGTAAGTTTCCGCTCTATTGGCTATCGAACGTGGGTCGCGCTCATAGCCTTCGCCTGTCGTTGGCTCGACGATATTACAGCTGATGTTGATGGTCGGCTCGTCGGTGAAGGGGTCTAATACCGCAGTCGCCGGGTCAGGCATGAGGATCATGTCGGATTCGTTAATGCCTTTCCAGCCAGCAACTGAAGAACCATCAAACATTTGACCTTCGGTGAAACTTTCTTCTTCGAGGCGATAAGCCGGGATAGAAACATGCTGTTCCTTGCCACGGGTATCGGTGAATCGAAAGTCGACAAATTTAACGCCGTATTCTTTAATAGTATTTAATACGTCAGCAGCTGACATCGTGGGTGTCTCCGTTACAGTGGATATGGATATGGATATGGATATGGATATGAATATGAATATGAATGTCGAAAGTATTGTACTGATAATTGGGTCATTACCAATTTATCGTGAATTTACCGTACTATTTTATTGAGTGTCATTTAATTTGCACCAACATAGTGCAAGCTATCGCGCAAAATAGATGTTTACCTGCCCAACAAAGTCTACCTTAGATGCCTGCTCGACCAATTCATCGACCTGCAATTGGAAGCGACTGACAGCTAATTCTAACGGTAAAATCAGATCAATTTCGACCCGGCTATTGAGATAGTGTAAACGAATTTCTTGTATTTTGTCGCTGCAGTCAATGCTAGACCACTGACTAGTGAGTCTATCGAGTATTTCCTGACGAGAAGGTAAATCCGTAACCCAGTGATGGCCAAACTCGGTCAGTGGATCGACATGAATACCGACATCAATAATTTGAGGGAATTCAGTCTTTATTTGTTGTTCTAGTGAGAAAGCAATGTGGTGAGCCTCTGATACCGTTAGCCTCGGGTTGACCCGAATTTCAGCATCAATATATCCTTGGCCGCCCATTGATCGGGTTCTGAGGCTATGCACATCTTTGACGCAATCGGTTTTTTCAATGGTGTGTTGGATGTTGTTAACCAACTCTCGCTCGAGACTGGTATCGATGAGTTCGTCTAGGGCTTTACGACCCAGCTTGTATCCCATGAAACTGATCATCAGCGCGACTATAGCGGCGGCGAGTGAATCCATGTACGGCACGCCAATCATTTGGGCGGCAATGCCACAAAGAACAATAATCGACGATAAGGCATCTGACCGATGGTGCCATGCGTTCGCTTCGAGCATAGTTGAATGTATACGTTTCGAGGCTTTCAGAGTGTAACGATAGAGTCCTTCCTTAGAAAAAATTGCGATGATAGCGAAAGCTAAAGTGAAGGGTTCTGGCGCGATCTGGTTTGATGAGATAATACTATTGAAACCGCGAAAACCAATGCCGACGCCCACTCCAATCAAAATGAGCCCTAGTAGAACTGAGGCCAGTGTTTCGATACGGCCGTGACCGTAGGGATGCTCTTTATCGGCTACCTTAGCCGATTGACTAGTTGCCAGTAAAATAATGAAGTCGCTACCCAGATCAGACAGGGTGTGGATACCATCGGCTAGCAGCGCTTGAGAATGCCCCAGTAGGCCAGATGAAATCTGTAAAAAAGCTAAGAGTGCATTAACTAGGGCACCGATTAAAGTAACCCTTTTGGTAACCTGGTGGCGTTGTTTAGCTTCCATCCGCCGACTTTTTCACTACAAATATGAATTCATAATCAGACTCATTGTTAATGCTAGAGATCACAATATGGTTATTAATTCGACACCAGGTCGGAATGTCGGCCATCGTGCCCGGATCGGTACAGGTGATCTGAATTCGAGCACCGGCAGACAGCTTGTTGATGCTGTCCTGCAAACGGATCACCGGCATAGGGCACAACAAACGTCGTGCATCGACTTCGGTCATGTCGTCGGCTATATCGTCGGTCATGCCAGTAACCACTCTTTGGGGATTTCTTCAATCGTCAGTGGTTTAACATGCACCGGATGTGACGTTTGATCTGGATAACTAAATATCAATTCGACTGATTCTTCATCGCGGCCCTTGCTGTATCTCGCTGTAATGGCGCAAGCTAACTCGATTTGCTGCTGGTTGAGCTTGCCGCCATCGATAATAGTGAGAGGTCCGGAATGGCTAACCGTTTTAATGGTTTGAAACTGTTTTTTGTAGCCGCTGAGAAATCGATTTTCACCTTCTTCGCGAGCAATAATTAACTTGAACGAACTTTCTGGTCGAACGTGACGGCCCACTTTGAGTAACATAATATCGTCGAGTTCGTATCGCTTCTCGCCACGGTTGCTCCATAAGTCCTGTAATTTTACCGAGTAGTTTGGGTCTGTTAAAAAGCAACAGCCGCCAGCTGGTTGGGCATAGTCCTCAAAACCAAATTGTTCGGCTAATGCCATTTGCGGTTTTCTCGAGCGCCCAGTAATGCTGTGTAATTTCTCGCGATCAACCCAGCCTTGTAATTCAGGTTTGGTTTCAGGCAGGTTGTGAGCACACAAAGGCCGAAGCAATAAATCATCGGCACCTGATTCGTCAGAAATGACAGGCATCGTACTTTTGCGCTGAGACATCGGGCGCTGGCCTATGACTTCACCCGTAATAATGAAGTCGAAGTCATTTTCCTTAATCCATTCATGCGCCTTTTGAACCATGAATATTTTGCAATCTAGGCAGGGGTTCAGGTTAGCGCCATAACCATGCTTTGGATTGATGACAACATCCTTATATTCCTCAACGACATCAACAATGTGGAGTTTAATACCGAGCTGCTCGGCGACCCACAGTGCATTATTGCGCTTAACTTTATCTTTATCTTTTTTACGAATGGCATGCGTATGCCCTTCGACACAAAAGCCGGTAAAAAAGTTAATGCCTTCGACATGAATGCCTTGGTCCTGGATTACCTTAGCGGCAAGTAATGAATCAAGCCCTCCAGAAATCAGGGCAACTGCTTTGTAAGTCATTTGAGATGTAATCAGGTTCTGTAAAAACGCGGAGTATACAGAACCTGACAAAGGAATATTGGTGTAAAAGAGTTACCAGCACTCGGAAGCGTCGGCCCCTGCTCCACCTTTGACCCCAGTATTGGTTAATGTCAGGGCAGGGCAGTGCAGTCGGTGTCATTACTCTGGGATATTGAGCTGCCCCGGTTTGGTGCCCCGAATCGTAATACTGTCCGACCCATTTAAACCAGCATTGTCGGCGTCAACAAAAAGAATCCAGCCTAATGACCAATTATCACCGGAGCAAGAAGTCGTGTTGTCGCTGGCACATAGACCAACCTGAACGCTTCGGGTAACCGCCTCATTACGCGCATAGGCCAGGTGGCTAATAAAAGTCACCAATAAACGGTACTGACCTACCTGAATAGGTTAGAATTCCTGCACCAATAGAATGCACCTATAGACATCCACACAGAGAAAGATATAAGTAACTGATGACAGAAGAATTAAAAGTTGATCGGGCGATTAGGAGTTTTTCGCGCCGCTCCGGACGCATGACGCTTGGGCAAAAGAATGCGCTTAGCGAGTATTGGCCGCTTTATGGCCTCGACTATGAGATAACGCACGAGGGCGTCAGTACAGCAATACAGGATTATGATTCTGTCACCCTTGAAATTGGTTTTGGTAATGGGGATGCATTGATTGAAATGGCAGGCAACGAGCCTGATATTTTACATATTGGCGTAGAAGTACATAGGCCTGGCGTCGGTCGATGTTTGAGCATTATCGAAAGAGATAAACTAGCCAATGTGCGCCTAGTGTCACACGATGCGGTGGAAGCGATGCAGCATATGATTCCAGCGCAATCACTGGATAAGATATTACTTTTTTTCCCCGATCCTTGGCATAAAAAAAGGCATCATAAGCGTCGAATTGTTAATCAGAAATTCCGCGACCTGGCCTTTGGGTTATTAAAGCCTGATGGCCATTTGCACTTCGCGACTGATTGGCAGGATTACGCAGAGTATATGGTGGAGGAGCTTTTATCGGATGAGCGCTTTTCGAATTGTGGCAATAGCGATGGTTTTGCACAGCGCCCTGATTACCGCCCACTGACTAAATTTGAACAGCGCGGATTAAAGCTAGGCCATGGTGTGTGGGACCTGGTGTTCCAGAAAACAGAGTCAGAATAGAGTGTTGAGGTTATAGACTCAAAAATAGTGATTTCGAGTGAAATTAGTCAAAAAGCAGGTGCATCATTATCATCATCACGCCGAGAAACAAAATGCTCATACCAATGCCTGCTTTCATAAAGTCGGGAACACGATAGCCACCAGGTCCTTTGACCAACGCGTTGACTTGATGTGTCGGTAGTATGAATGAATTGGAAGTGGCGATGGCGACCGTGAGTGCAAACACAGCAGGGTTGGCGTCGACGCCGATAGCGATATTAACCGCAAGGGGCACTAATAGTACGGTCGCGCCCACATTCGACATCACCAAAGTAAAAAAAGTGGCCAACACAGCGACAGCCAGTTGTATCACCCAAATTGGCATGTCACCAACCACTAGCAAGGTTTGCTCGGCAATCCATTTCGCAGTGCCACTGGTTTCGACCGCTAGTCCAAGTGGAATCAAACTGGCGAGTAAGAACACTGTGCCCCATGAGACCGATTTGTAAGCCTCATCGATTTTGAGCACACCGGAGACAATCATACCAATAGCACCTGACATCAATGCGACTGACAACCGCAGGTCGGTAAACAGTACCATGAATAATGACAGGCCAAAAAACAGCCCTGCCCATCCAACTTTATTAGGCCGAGATTCTTCATGCGGATATTCCGAGGTAACAATCACAAAGTCACGATTACTCTAAATGGGCCAGTGCTTTCCAGGTGGTGTGAGCGAGCATGGTGTCACCGGCCTCTAACGGAATGTCGCGAATACTGTCTCCTTCGAATTGCGTCTCGCCGTCTCTGTGAATAGCAACCATCGCCAGACCGTAGGTTTTTCGCATCCAGACATCACGAGCACTTTTACCGATAAGTGAAGAACCTGGGGGGATAACAATCTCGGCAATACCGGCCTGATTTGACGACAAAACCTCGGAAAACACTCGCAAGCCTTTTTGAATCACTAATCCGTAACTATCAACGAAGTCTTTTAGATTAGCAGGAGAGCACAGAACGCCCAGTGTCGCGTCGCCGCCGATGTTAATGTCCCGTGATAAATCACCTCGCCCAGCGCGCATACTGGCGCTGGCAGCTTTCATAGCGATAACTCTAATTTTATTTTTAGACTCAATATCATCCAACACCTGCCCTGCCAGCGGGCTATCCTTTGGAACATTGACCTCGAATAGTGAATAATCGACCCCATAAACCTCTAACAAAAACTGGCTTGTGCCAGCCACGTTAGCCGATCTTTCGGTCGACATATTCGGCAAAACATATTTACCCGCAACAACAAAATAAATGATACCAGTGATCACTAAAGCAAGGCCGATCGGAGTCACAGAAAACAGGCCCCAGTTTTCCATTTGCTGGTCGGCTGATAGCGCGACGTTAGATGTGTCGATCAAGTCATTCAGTAAAATCAGTGGTGACGACCCTACCATCGTCACCGTGCCGCCTAAAATAGCGGTAAAGCCCATTGGCATTAAAAGGCGCGACATAGCCAATCCTGACCGAGCCGAGATACGACTAACAACAGGCAGGAACAAAGCCGCAGCCCCCACGTTTTGCATAAACGAAGAAATAATGCCGACCGTGCCGGAAATAATGGGAATGATCCGCCCTTCGGTATTGCCACCGATCTTCAAAATGAAACCAGCGACCTTGCCCATCATGCCCGTTTTATCCAGGCCTACACCAATAATCATCACCGCGATAATCGACATCACTGCGTTACTGGCAAAACCATCAAATAGGTGATCGGTCGAAACCAGTCCTTGCTCTAAGCCCATGATAGGCGCGAGCAAACTGGTTAAGCCAAGGAGCACCATGATAGAAATGGCGGTTTCATCAACACTAACGACTTCGAATGAAAAAAGATAAATAGTAAGGAGGAGTAATAAACTAACCCAGGCGATTTCAATGCTGGGGGTCGATACTATCAGCCCCCAGACAAATAAATATCAGTCCTGCGATCGATTTTATATGCTGAGATTTGTTTAGCTTAAACAAACTTTACCTGTAGCCTCTGGTGACAAGAATTTTAGTTTGTGCGTTAGTATTCGAACCGTCACGGCTCTGTCGGCGCACCCTGCTGTCATTCGGAGGTTTAGTTTACATGCATTCCGATGGTCATACAAAAGCTGACGGTTATCAACTAATAGTCAAGAACATCAATCTGGCTCGCGATAACATTCTAAAAAATGTTAAAATCTAAGACATGAAAAGAATCGTCTACCCGGTTCAGTGAAAAATTGTCTGGATAAATAACATGTCGAAAAAACATCCCGTTGTGGTTATCACCGGCTCGTCCGGTGCTGGAACTTCAACCGTAAAGAAAACCCTAATCTCGATTTTTCAGCGGCAGAAAATTAATCCTGCGGTAATCGAAGGTGATAGTTTTCATCGCTACAACCGCAAAGAAATGCAACGCCTGCAAGAACTGGCGACGAGTGAGGGTGAAAAATTTAGTCAGTTTGGTGCTGAGGCCAATCAGTTTCAAAGGCTTGAGCAACTCTTTAAAAACTATGGCGAAACCAATAGCGGAGAACAACGCCACTACCTACATAATGAAGAAGAGGTTAAACGCCATAGCAAAAGGCTGGATACAGCGTTCGAATCAGGGCAGTTCACCCCATGGGAACCGCTTCCCTGCGACACCGATCTTTTGTTTTATGAAGGGCTGCATGGACTGATAAAAACTGAGTTAATCGATCTACCGCGTTATGTCGACCTAAAAGTAGGGGTGGTGCCCGTGGTCAATCTGGAGTGGATCCAGAAGATACACAGGGACAGCGTCGAACGTGGCTATAGCGAAGAAGCGATAGTCGATAACATCTTGCGCCGCATGCCCGATTACGTGAAGTTCATAACACCGCAGTTTTCGGAAACCGATATCAACTTCCAACGGGTCGCAACGGTCGATACCTCAAACCCGTTTGTTGGCCGTGACATTCCGACCCTAGACGAAAGTTTTGTTGTTATCCAGTTTAGAAACCCAGACATCCGCCACACCGATTTTTCAAATCTATTGAGCATGATTCAAGGCTCATTCATGTCGCGCCGAAATACCATTGTCGTACCGGGCGGAAAAATGGGCTTAGCGATGGAAATTATTTTCCCACCCATTATTGCTGACCTGATGGACCGCCGGCGGACAATCTAACTTGCAGTTAATAGACAGCCACTGTCACCTCGATGACGACCGTTTCGATCCTGATCGTGATCAAATTGTCGCTCGTGCAAAAGCATGCCATATTGACCGCTTTGTCATACCCGCTACAACAGCGCAGCGATGGCAAAAAGTAAAACAAGTGAGCGAACTGTACGAAGGCGTATACCCGACTTACGGCCTACACCCGATGTTTATGGCCTCGCACCAGACACAACATATCAGCGAGCTAGATGCCTGGCTAAACCGAGAAAAACCCATTGCCGTCGGAGAATGTGGACTTGATTTTTTTATTGGACGTGTAGATGAGGCGCAGCAGATAAAGATTTTCAGCGACCAGCTACAACTAGCAAAAAACCACCGCTTACCAGTGATCGTCCATGCCCGAAAAGCGATGGATCAAACCATCACCCTGCTCCGAAAGTTCGCGCCACTTACCGGCGTTATCCACAGTTTTGCAGGCAGCCAACAGCAGGCAGACCAGTTGATTGATTTAGGATTTAAGCTCGGCATAGGTGCAACTGTGGGTTTTGAACGAGCCAAAAAACTACGTTCGATAGTCGCCACAGTGCCTGACATTGGATTATTGATAGAGTCAGATGCGCCAGATCAACCCGGTGCGAATCACCGGGGCGAGCGTAACGAGCCAGCCTTTATTATTGAGCAACTCGCAACGATCGCCTTACTGCGAGACGTATCTGAAAATGAACTAGCGCAAACTTTGCTGCGTAATACCAACGATCTATTTGGCTTTAAAGACGAACCTTAAGCAGAGGCTCCGTAGGTCGGAAAAGCGAAGCGCCTTCCGGCAAGTTTCGACCAACAATGCACCCCGTCATTTAATACGATTATTTTCTTAACGTCTATTGGGTGGTTTTGGCACGTTGGCCGCGCCTGATGGCGCTGTGGCTTATTAGGCCTACGTTGCTTTTTGGCTTTAATGACGAACCTCAAGCTGCGTAGGTCGGAAAAGCGAAGCGCCTTCCGGCAAGTTTCGAACAACAATGCATCCCGCCAATTATTACGATTATTTTCTTAACGTCTGTTGGGTGGTTTTGGCACGTTGGCCGCGCCTGATGGCGCTGTGGCTTATTAGACCTACGTTGCTTTTTGGCTTTAATGACGAACCTCAAGCTGCGTAGGTCGGAAAAGCGAAGCGCCTTCCGGCAAGTTTCGACCAACAATGCACCCCGTCATTTAATACGATTATTTTCTTAACGTCTGTTGGGTGGT
>JBDNJA010000024.1:0-10739 GCA_041688005.1 Gammaproteobacteria bacterium | reverse complement strand
GTGGTCGACAACGGCCACAAAGGCTTCGAGTTCTTCAAATTTATTCATATCGTTCGCATATTCTGAACAGAATTTTTCAAAAGTGGCTATTTATCTAAATAACCGGAACAATAATAATACCCCACATTAACCCAATGACGATCATCACAATGAATACTGAAACATCTAGAAGAAAAGTCGCCAGAGTCATCACCGGCATGCCCACCACCGACGGTGCCGGTGTCGAACTAGTGCGCGTTATCGGCCAACCCGCAATCATGGAACTCGATCCATTCTTACTACTAGATGCCTTCCGCTCAGATAACCCAAACGACTATATTGCCGGTTTCCCGTCACACCCACACCGAGGATTCGAAACCGTCACCTATCTGCTCAATGGCCGAATGCGCCACAAAGATAATGCGGGCAATGAAGGCATCATCGCAGCGGGCGGCGTACAATGGATGACCGCAGGCAAAGGTATCATCCACTCCGAAATGCCCGAACAAGAAAATGGTCTGCTCGAAGGGTTTCAACTGTGGATCAATTTACCTGCATCGCACAAAATGACAGCGCCGAAATATCAGGAATATGACCAAGACAACATACCGACCGAGGATCGAAACAATGCCAACATCAAAATCATCACTGGCAAAACCTCTCACGGCACCACAGGCCCAGTCGTCCAACCCTTAACTACCCCGCTGTATCTCGATATCAAACTGGAAGCCAATACCGAATTGACTGAAACCCTGGCACCAGAACACAATGCGTTCATCTACGTCATCAAAGGGGAAGTGCGTTTATTAAATGAGCACAATGAGGCCGTATTAATAGGGCGAGACCAACTAGGCGTGCTCACTAAAGGAGAATCCTTGGTCCTTAAGGCTACCGAACAGGCTGCTCGGTTTCTGCTCATTGCCGGTAAGCCACTAAACGAGCCCATTGCTCGCAGCGGGCCGTTTGTAATGAATACTGAAGATGAAATTCGACAGGCAGTTTATGACTATCATAACGGACAGCTTTAGAGGCAGATACCATGTGTGCCTGTTGCTTCGCACCACTGCCTGGCTTCGTATTTAAACTTGGTGATTAGCTGTTGGAATTGTTGGGGGTTCGCGCCGCTCACTAAACCATAATTCGTTGGTACTGTTCACATACCCCCAGTCAGAATTCACAACACCTCGATTTAGTGATTTTCACTATCGACCTACTGAGCCATCCTGCTAATCACCTTAAACTTTTCTCGGCCTGAGCAGTTATCGAAGCCTATCCAGATCAATGCCTTCCTGGTCAAAGCAGCTTTGGTGTTGACGTAACAATGGCAAGATCACACTGTCGGCATAGTCGCAACCTGTGTCGACAGGATCATTCTGACCCGATTTATCTCTCAATGACATCAAGTGAGCATTGCCCGCTTCAACCTGTTGTTGCATTGCCTGGTAACCTGGCTGCCAAAGCTGCATATCATTAAATTGATGGCGCAATAGTTTTAAAATACTCATGGCAGAGAAGTCGAAATCGCCCCAGAAAAAACTGGGCAGATTGTCCGCCGACCTTCCAAACCACCAGTCGATGAAGGGTTGCGGTTGCGATTGGCATTGGTTTTGCGATACCTGATGCAAGCTCACACTGCCCGGCACGCGGATTCTAGATGCGGTTAACCGAAAGCCAGAGGCATAAACGATGGCAAAGGTTTGCGTAAAATCACCGCGCTTTTGAATGAGTTGGTGATAAGTATCGAGGTTTTCGACAAATAATACCTGGTCGTAATATTCCGGTAGAAAATAATTCACCTGAATTTTCCTGGCGCTGACGGACAAATTCATAAAGCTATTCGCCAACCAGTCCGACTTGTTATCGAGAAACTTCGAGTCACCCCAAAAGTGGCGGGCGCTAATTTCTCTTAAGGTGAGCTCTTTCCTATTGTCGTTCGCGATCAAAACGAGCTTTTGAATCATCTCCGAATCTGTTTTTCCTGGAAAGGTAATAGGACTTACATTCAGGCTATCAAAATTCACCGAGTCACAGGCTGCCAGATCGGATGCATTTAATGCCTGTTGCCATCGGTGTAACGAATCGTCAAGTTTAAAGTTCAACCATTCAAACAGTTTGTCTTTATTTTCGATCTTGAAATAAACGATTGCGCCACTCCATTCAGGGTCGAATAGATTGCGTTTAGTCGCTGGCTTGATGTCAATGAAGTCAGGTGCTAGCCGTTTCAACAACGCCCAGCTTTGATTGCCCTGTTCATTCTGCGCGAAGTGATCTGGCTTTAAGCTGCTGCGCAGTGGCTTGATGGCGTCGGGCATTTTCGCAATACGGCCCACAAACGATTGCAACAACTGCTTAATTTCAGGCTCATCTTCTAGCCAGGGTGGTTTATCCATTGTCCGTTACCTATGAACTATGACCCATTACCCATTACCCATTACCCAAGTTCAGGTCATCTAAAAAGTCGATCTCTGCCTGACGATAAACCATCTTTTTATGGTTTGCCCACAGTGCTTGTATTTTTTCTTGATTGCACACTTTTCTATCTACCAGCACGCGGGTATTTAGTTCGCCGCGTTTTTGTGCGCTTGGGCACTTGGCAAACACAAACTCATTGCTGATCAAGTCCATAAACGGGCCACATTTACTGGTTGGCATAATAAAGATCAATTGTAGGCCAAGTGATTCGGTCAAATAACTGATCACTTCCCTCGAACGAGCTTCGTCCATTTTCGAGAATGCTTCGTCCACCAGCACAGTGCGTAAATGGCTACTGCCTTCAGAAAACCGGAAGGCCGATGTTATTGCCGCAGCACGAATGATGTAAGCCGGAGTTTCGAGTTGTCCACCGCTTCCGGTGCCATATTCACTCAGCGCTATTGGCGGTTTGCCTTCGACTTCTTTGTAAATCTCGTACTGACGATAATTACGATAATCCGCAATGCGGCTTAGTTCTCGTAGCGCTTTATCGCCGTCGTCATCGAGCAGCATATCCATCAATTTGTCTCTGACCTGGCTCGACTCTGGTTTGAGGTTGGCGACGAATAAGGTGGTACCATCGTTGAGTTCAGGATTTTTAATGACGTCATCAAAAAATCGTGCGTATTCGCGAAACTCTGGCACCCACTGG
This sequence comes from Gammaproteobacteria bacterium, assembly GCA_041688005.1. Lineage (GTDB taxonomy): Bacteria > Pseudomonadota > Gammaproteobacteria. Next base: position 7,636 of record JBDNJA010000024.1, on the reverse strand, counting down.
AAATCGAAACGGAAGGTTTCTCGGTCATCGCCAAAGTGATGATTTTGCAATTCGGTATTGAGCATTTCGATTTGACGCTTGCCATCATTAATAGCGTGATGAATCGAGTGGCACAGATTAGACACAAACGTATGGTTGAAGCTATCCTTCAATTGCTTCAATTGCTCGTGCTTTTCAAGTAGCACATTATTTTTCAGTCGATTATAAATAGTGTCAATCTGGCGCTGCAGTTTGACAATGTGGGTGAACAGCCTCAGGTTCAATTCACCAGTGTAACTTTCATAAATTAGGGCATCACCCGGTAGGCATATCTGGTTTTGATTTTTTACCGCCTCATCGAACTGACGTTCAAATTTATGCAGCAGGCTTTCCTGCTCCGTTCGGGACAAGTTCTCGCCGTCCAGATCCAACTGTAAGGCTTTTTGGTCGACCTGATCGAGATGCGTATTGAGGTCAAAATCGACCCAGCTCTCGTGTAATTGTTGCAGCTCATTTTCACGGGCTTCGACCACTTCGTTAGCCTTATCCAGCTCGTCACTTAAGCGCTTATAACTTTTTAGCAGACTATCGATTTCACTTTTGAACCGACCCCGTGCTTCGAGCAACTGCTCATACTCAGATTTTCGAGCGCTCTCTTCTTCACCTAACTGGCTGAGTTTTTGCTCCAGTGCCTGGTGATCAGATAGATCAATTTGACTCAACAAGTTTTCGATCGACTGCAATGACCGATGACAAACCAGTGCATCTTTTAACTGATCAGCAAAGTTAGTTTTTTTCAGTCGAGTGATTTGTTCGCTCAATTGCCTGACATCGACCATGCGGTGATTCAAGTCATCCCACGCTGCCGTTAGCCTTTCCAGCTCTTGCTGTTGACTCAGTAAAGCGCGCTTACGTGCCTCGACACCAAACACCAGATCGGATTCGTTAATGTCGCAACGGAACATCGCATAGTTACCCGAGGCGAGACAATCAACCGTCACGCCTCGACGAGTGGAACGCAATGTCTGTTCATCCTTAACCCGCACCACATTACCATAGCTGGCGGTTAAAAAGCTTTTCGCGGTGCCGTGGGTAAACTGCATAACATGCACAATCGATTCTTTATCGATCGATATTTTCTGGGCATCTCGTTCTGCCTTTGCACCCTGAATAATACGCGCATTATTTTTCCGACCCGGCAGTCCACGCACGATCCTGATGGCTTCGGCTTCGTAGCTTTCATCAACCAGAATAGAGAACCGAGCGCCACCCAAATAACCCTCAATAGCAGCCTGCCAGCGCTCGTCAGTCACTTCGACATAATCGCAAAGCACACGTGCATCGGCGTTGGGACACAGGTTGTGTAATGCGGCCAATGCTTTCTCGACATAGTCGGGATAAGCCACTTTTTGTTGTTCGAGGTTATCAACAATACGCGCTTTTTGCTGGCGGTCTTTGTCGGCCTGGCGATAGGCGGTTTCGAGCTGATAGTGATAATTGGCAACCTGGGTTTGTAATGGCTTCGCGCCAGTCTCACCTTCAAACCAGAGCGCCTGCCACTGGTTATATTGGCTCTGGATCTTTTGACACTGGTCGAGTTTTTGTTCAGGTTTTGCGACGCTATTAAAAATGTCCATGTTCTGAATAGACGCCACATCAAAGGCATCGTCAGGGTTAAGCGCCAGCAGCGCCTTTGCTGCCGCCAGTGTGTTGAGCTCGGCCAGGTGCGGCAACTCAATCTGGATATTGGGTGCCTGGATCAACTTTACAATTTGTCGGGTGGCGTTCACACCGTCGTCTAATACCTGACGTTGCGTGAGCAATCCGAGACCAATACCACCTAACTGTTTGTTCTGGTTTTCTCGTTGTTTTTCGAGGTCATCTTTTTGCTGCAAAGCGGGAATACCAAGCCGTTGAGCTTCGAGCGCAATACGCTGCTCGTGCAGTTGCATGGTGCGTTGTTCTGTGGTCTCGACTTGCTGGTCATTATCTTGTTGTCGCCGATGAAATTCCTTTTCTTTATCTTTTGCGTTTAAATATTCTTTATGCCAAACCAGGTAAAGGTGCTTCGCAATGCAGTATTTTGTGAGCTGTAAATCACGCCAGCCATCCAGATATTTTTGACTGACCTGAAATGCCTGGTCGAGTGCATTAACCGATTGCTGAATTCTGTCGGCATCACGCTCCATACCGTGGATTGTTTTCAACTGGCCGGAAATAGATCGTACGGCTTCGCCAAGATCTTTCTTTTCTAAAATCTCATCAGAGACAAATCGGGTGATGCTTTGCACTGGCTTGTAAGCCATAAAACGCGAAAAAGCTTTTGCGGCCGACATTGCCTCAACTTCGGTTACCGAATCTTTACGGCCGCGCAGTGCGCCATATAAACGCCTTAGGTAAGCTCGTTTGGTGTCGTATTTTTCGACACAGGATTTGCCAAACAGGTGGATCAAACTGGTGTGCAAGTTTTCTAGCCGCAACACATTATTATCGGGCTGCAGGTGTTCGAGGCTAAGCGCTTTTTCCTGTTGTTGGGTAAGGATATAAAACACCAGGTCATCTTGCCTGGCGAGCCGATTTTGCCCCGCCACTTCGAGCCAGGCGCGCACCGAAATCAGCGCAGTCATGGCGTCATTTGTTTCGCCCTGAGTAGGATGAAAGGTTGCAGCCAGATAACCATCAGTTGGGTTCATGCGGGCGTAACTGCCATCGTCACAACCCAGAATATAAGAAGCCAGGGTACGTACTTTTTTGCCACCTCGGCCTTTTTGAGTCGTCTCGTCCTGACCGGGGTTATATTGAAACAGAGTATCATGAGCCGCTGTCATAATAGTTTGGATCAGGTCTGCGGCCGTTGTTTTGCCGGAACCATTACCACCCGACAGCAAATTAATGGGGCCAAATTCGAATTCCGAGTTAGGTAAATTACCCCAGTTCACCATGATTAGCTTTCTAAGAAACATCGGTTTCTCCTTGTTCGCTATTTTGCGCCGCAACTGCTTCAATCGCCTGATCTATCGCATTGGGCTCCTCTGTTACGGCTAGGTCAGTTTCTGCTAGCTGAGTGTCCTCACTGTCAAGTGTCATCGCTTCAATCGCTGGCGTGCTAACAAAGGTGACGATCATAGGGTGAATTTTTATCCAGCCGTCGTTTACTTCTCCGTGGCTCATTTCGCCCGGACCACTCTCAAAGGTTTCATCCGAATTGAAAGCAATCAGGCGTAACTGGCGCAGACGCTGAAATATTTTTTTGCGATCAGATATTTTATCGGCAAGGTTACGGCCCAGTAGGTTTTTACAAGCGATGGTAAGCGATTCGATTGATTCAATGGCAAACCCTTTTTCGTCTATCTTGCCCTCTTTTAAAGCCTTTTCATACTGGGCGCGAATCACCAGCACGAGCGCAGTCTGATACTGTGTCAGGCGTTGGCGCAAGCTGCCACTCCAGGCATTGTCTTCGGCTTCTTTAACACCCGAAATCTCGCTCGCGGGCGGATAAACCCGTACATATTCAAAACGCTTATCAATCAATAACTGAATACCCATAACCGATAAATATTCTTCTACCAATGCCCGCGCACGAATCAACCGATCGAACAACTGTTGTTCGGTCTGGCTTTCGTCACGCACGATGACCGAGTAGTTAATCAGCCGAATAATCAACTCCTGGAATTCATATTCGCTTATGCCAATCTGCTCCAGTCGCTGTAGCAAGTACTGATTAAACGTCATGTGGTTTCCTCTCTGCTTTATTTTTAACTGACCCAATCCTAACTAACTCGATGGTGAACTCATCACTATCCATAAAGTAATCGTCACCCACCCGTTTTCCTGTTGGAGTGACTATAAACTCAAACTCGCTCGACTGCCGACCCGCACTCCCAGCCTCGATGACATGACTGCGCATGATTAAATCTTTTGCATCCGCAACCGGTAACTGGTGCGACGAAATACGATGCCCACTGGCAATGGCGTCAATCAAATAATCGCTCATTTGCTGGTTATTCACACTAAAGGCTTTTTCCAGTATCTGTTGCAGGTAAAGCCTTTTGCGCGATGCCTCGTCCATGTCGATGGCAGCTTCTATCTGAGTGTCGACCACCTTCTTCACGCGTTCGGCACGCAGTTTGATTTGGGCAGGGTCGGCAAAGCCGACGTTTAATTCGGCCATATGCTCGCTCACCGCATTCATCGCCAGGGCAAACTCATCATCATTCAAAGTCGACAACTGCCGCAGGTTATCGAATAGTAAATCGCCCCCACCCTGATGACTAAAGCTGAGCTGACGCATAATAATATCGGCACGGCGAGTGAAATTAAGCAACGCCCGACGAAGTGATGGCAGCATGATGTCGCTGGCGTTGTGAATGCGGTGTTCGATGTTATCGAGGATATTAAACAGTAAAGATTGCTGACTCGACTGAATCAACTCTGGCGCCGTTTTGCGTAACTCGGCTTCGGCTTTACTCTTAAAGTCTCGGCGCTTGCGCTTCACGGCATTAATGGTCGTCACTATCTCATCGCGATACTTCTCCACACTATCCACCGACAGGCGTATCGCCAGATCAGGCATGAAACGCTTCTCCATAAAGTCGAAGAACTCTTCACTCGCCTTCTGTATTAACTGCTGCGATTCAACCTCGTGTATCAACAGCCGCTTGCGCTCCTCTAGCTCGCCGATAACATCGGTAAAGTCACTGATAATGCGCTCAGAATATTCATACGCATCCAGCAAGTCATACACATCACCCTGTTCCACGAACATCTTCAAAGCGTTGCGCGTGTTACGCGTATTGCGATGGCGCGTGCGAAAACGCCCCTGACTCATCTCGATAACAGGCTGCGTAAACAAACGCCCTACCCGAGTAAAACCGTAGGAACTTTGCAAAGTCGCCTCGTCTACCTGCTTCTCCAGCCAACCGTGCTCCAGCAATAAATTCAGCGTCCAGTTCGCCTGCTCGCGCTGATTTTTATTTGACTGACTAAACTCATCATCCACCTGCGACTCCAGCAACGGCGCGCGCGTAATCGCCTCCTCGAAACACTCAATCAGCATATCCCGCGACAGTAACTGAGAATAATCAGCCTGACTGGTATACAGCCGCACATACAACAGCTGCAAACACTCAAGCACCTGAGCACGGTACTTACTGGTGAGTGGACGGAAAAAATCCTGCTGTTGATTTTCGAAGAACAAAGATTAGTCACCTGAAGCGAATATTCAGCCATAAATATGGCGCGGTCTATTATAGGTTTTAACCGACGAAATACGAATTGAATTCGTTGATGCTAACCAACTTCATTCAACAGCTTACAAATGCCGAATATCAAACAGGCATCAGACACGATCAGGGTAATTGTGGCAAAACGTTTTAGCCCGAATATCGACCTATTCGACCATTATTCGGTTCATAGCAAAATAGTCGAGACTAATCTTCTATGGATCGAATAATGGTCGGGGAATTTAATAAGTGAACTTACAAATGCTTATTATGGCGATTTAATCAAACCTCACTAATCAAAAACATTTGCTCGGGAAGTGAACCATGATAAATTGTATCAATAGTATGATTTAATCACACCGCTAATTGGGGGCTACCTATGAGCACTACTCGAAAAACAATCACCGTTACCGATCAGCAAAACAATTGGATTAAGGCGCAAATTTCATCGGGAGAATTTACTAATGATAGTGAATATATCCGTGATTTGATACGCCGTGACCAAGCCAGCCAAGCCGATATAAAAGCAATTCGCGCTGCACTCATCGAGAGTGAACAAAGCGGAGAGCCTCAGGCGTTTAACGGTGAATTGTTCAAGCAAGAAATGATTGCAAAACATGGCTGAGTATCGACTAGCCCCAAAGGCTAGGCAAGATATGGAAGCCACTTGGCTGTACTCATTGAGACAATGGGGAACACAACAGACAGAACGATATATTGACGATTTGACTGAAGCATTCGGTTTTTTAGTCGAAAGCCCCCTGGCTGGTACAGCTTGTGAGCCTATCCGAACAGGATACCGAAAATATCCTGTTATGCGCCATGTCGTTTATTACCGTGAGACAAATTATGGAGTAGAAGTTATGCGCGTTTTACATGATCGCATGTTGGCTACGCGACATTTATAAAAGTTTTGGCATTTCAATGACTAGGAGCCCAATTAGGACAACACATTCGACTAGTTTTCACGTTTAAGAATCATCGGGTGAAAAAGAGGTTTTTTGCTCTTCGTCGTGTAATCTTTTCGATCAATTACGATCCATTCTGGCTGAAAGAAAGGCCTCGAATCAGTTATCATTTATGATAACTTTCAGTAATAACATGGACGATCACCTTTTATAGCGAAAAAGTTCAAGCAGAAACCCAGGTTCTACCACCTAGCATTCTGACCCATTTTTTACGAATTACCGAACTGATAGAGCTTTCGGTCCGAATAGACAGATGGATGCCGCGCGTAAACGCATAATTGACGTGCAATCCAATGAGTAAACGACCCACGTTAGAAAAATCCCGAAAAAAGTTTTGGAGAATCCCAAGGTAAGGGCCAAGTATGACTCTCTATCAAATAGACCTATCGAGTCAAAACAAAGTTGCGGTAAATAAAATAACTAAAAATGTCAAAAAAAGTGAACCTAGCTCATCTGGTGAGCCAGTAGCACGTTAAACTAATAAAACATATCAAGGCAGGCCAACTTAAAACCATTTACAATCGACCCGTAAAACGGTCAGCGGAATGGCCAAAGTAACAAATGATAAGGAAACAGCATGGAACAGCTCACCGATTTAAAAGCTATTCTCCACTCCAAGCGGGCGAATATATATTACCTGGATAAATGCCGGGTAATGCAAAAAGATGGCCGTGTGCTTTATCTCACAGAGGAAAAGAGCGAAAACCTATACTGGAATATCCCTATCGCTAACACCACCTGCCTGTTATTAGGCACTGGTACTTCGATCACACAGGCGGCGATGCGAATGCTTGCGCAAGCTGGGGTACTGGTCGGGTTTTGTGGTGGCGGTGGCACGCCGTTACTCATGGCAACCGAGATCGAGTGGCTGTCACCACAAAGTGAATACCGGCCTACGGAATACATACAAGGTTGGATGAGCTTCTGGTTTGACGACGACAAACGCTTGCAGGCCGCCAAACAATTCCAGGTAGCACGCATTCAATACCTCAAACAACTCTGGTCAAAAGACCGAGACTTACAAAACGAAGGGTTTGATAGCAATGACCCTGAAATCAATAGCGCCTTAGACGGTTTTAGCGACAAAATTCAAGCCGCTAACAAAGTCGGTGAATTACTACAAACCGAAGCCCTGCTCACCAAACGCCTCTACAAAATAGCCGCAACCCACACCAAACATGGCGAATTCGTTCGCGAACGCAGCGCCACCGACACCGCAAACGAATTTTTAAACCACGGTAATTACCTCGCCTATGGCCTGGCAGCCACCACACTCTGGGTACTGGGCATTCCTCACGGCTTCGCCGTTATGCACGGTAAAACACGGCGCGGCGCACTCGTATTCGACATCGCCGACCTAATCAAAGATGCCCTCATCCTGCCCTGGGCTTTTATTTGTGCCAAAGAAGGCGCGACCGAGCAGGAGTTTCGCCAGCAATGCTTGCAAAACTTTACTCAGCATAAAGC
>JBDNJA010000195.1:0-5023 GCA_041688005.1 Gammaproteobacteria bacterium | reverse complement strand
GTTTTGCAACATTGCCTTGGAATCCTTTAAATGGTAGAAGCTCTGCCCATGGGAGACATTAGCCCGAAGTCATTTGGATTCGAATCGATTCTAACCTAACCTAACCTAACCTAACCTAACCTAACCTAACCTAACCTAACCTAACCTAACCTAACCATAAGGATTTTCTGACCCTAACAATTTTATTCTATCCAGTAAAAACAATCGCCGGATCAGAGCTTAAAAATATGCTTTCGTTTAACCTGCTGATACTCATTACATTTAGGGTTACTTCTTCATACAGCCAATAATAGAACCCACCTTCGTATACGCTATAGCGCCAATCATAATTACATTGGATCCATTTATTATCTAGCGAACCAATGGTCCTACTGTCTTTGCCAGAGTCAGGCATACTTGTGTATTCAAGCACCTTGCTGTTTAAGCAAACTTGAAATCGATCAAATTTTATCTTGCCATTATCACCCTGTGAATAGGTGACTCGATCACCGAGCAAGTCATCGCCGTGCTGGTCTATGACACATTGATTGTTGAATGCATAAAAAGCGGGTGGGAAATCTATGGGATATTGGGCTGGTATTTCAGCCCTTTGCTCAACACATGCCTCTGTTCGTTGGCTCTTATCCCATTGTTTGATGATTATTTGCAATACTAAAATGTTCATGTTGATAATTTGGCAAGACCGGGTTCAATAATTAACCTGTGGCGCTATAATATCATTAGCACGAAAAAAATCATTGATTTGACATGTGTCCGACGGATTGAGTTAACCTTTTTTCCAAGGTCGCTATTCACGAACCAGAGATTGTTCGTCTATGAATGAACGCCCGCTTCAAAGATCGCATCCGTGCCGTAGTTCAGCATGAATGTCAGTAGGATCTACCATTGTCAACAATGGGACACAGAGCAGAGTGGTTATGCCCATTTTTCCTGAAACATAAAGTGACAATACCGGTTATGCACTGCTGAGTTGAATCCAAGGGTCTAATCACAGGTGCTGCGGATGGGTTTGTTGCGCGCAATCCCATAATGCTTTCAGTAATGGGTCTTTGATACGCGCCTTCAATGCACATAAGCTCAAGGTAAATGGCTGAAGGTTCGTCAGCCACGGTAAAACCCGCACCGTGTCACGCTTCGGGCTATGCTCGATAACCAGCTCTGGTACCACCGCAACGCCAAAGCCCAGGCTGACCATCGACACCACGGCTTCATGACCTGCGACCTGGGCGTAGATATTGGGTTTTTCTCCGATCTCCTTCAAATGAGTTAGCAATTGTTCGCGCGCGAGGCCTCGTTCGGCCAACACCATAGGTATTGCTGCCCAGTCGGGTTCAATATTATCGACAATGATCTGGTCAATCTGTCGGCCCAATGCACTCGGTGCTTTCGGACCAATTAATTGCAGGGGTGTGGTTCGTAGCGACAGGAAAGCGAGCTTATCCGGTAAGATTTCTGGCGTTGCGACAAGCGCACTGTCATCCAGACCTGCTAGTACACGCTCAACACCATCGGCCTGATCACCCGTGCGCAGTTTAAGCTCGATTCCAGGACAGGTCTCGCGCATCTTCGATAGTATTTGGGTCAACATGCTATAGCTCGCAGTTACCGAGCCAAACAGGCTCACCTCACCATGCAAGCTGGTGTGATTAGTATTTAAATCACCGCGTACTCGTTGCCAGTCGTCTAGCGCCTTGTGAGCATAATCCTGAAAATGGCGTCCCGCTGGTGTCAATCGAACCTGGCGATTATTGCGCTCGAATAGCTGGTGTCCAACTGCCTCTTCCAGACGCTGTAATTGGCGGCTAATAGCTGAGGGGCTCAAATTGCAATGTTTTGCGGTTTGACCAAAGTGTAATGAGTCGGCCAGGTGCAGAAATATCTGCATTGTCTTCATGTCCATAAATTCATGTCCTTAGGTTCTTAGTGATAGATGCTCTCGATGAATTTTAGTGATGAGTCTTATTGATGAGTAATGCGCAACGTAACATAGCGTATATTTCATTTTACGCAACATGATAATAGAGGCATGATACGCCAGTCGAAATTTTAACTGGAAAAACCTGATGCGCGAAAACTACTTCAATACCTTACCACTGCGGCTACAACTCGAAGAATTGGCTAAATGCCGATTCATGGGCAAAGATGAATTCGCCGATGGCGTCGACTACATTCGCGGCAAGAAAATTGTCATCGTTGGTTGTGGTGCCCAGGGCTTAAACCAGGGCTTGAACCTGCGTGATTCTGGCCTCGATGTGAGCTACACACTACGAGCTGCAGCCATCGCTGAAAAGCGTCAGTCATTTAAAAATGCGTCTGAAAATGGTTTCACCGTTGGCACTTACGAAGAGCTTATTCCTACTGCTGATATCGTTATGAACTTAACACCAGACAAGCAACATAGTGCTGTCGTGAATGCGATTATGCCGATGATGAAAGACGGAGCAACGCTTGATTATGCGCACGGCTTTAACCTCGTCGAAGAAGGCATGAAGGTCAATAAAAACATCACTGTGGTGATGATGTGCCCAAAATGTCCAGGATCAGAAGTCCGTGCAGAATACGTTCGTGGTTTTGGCGTACCGACACTAATCGCTGTTCACCGTGAAAATGATCCCAATGGTGATGGCATGAAAATCGCCAAAGCATTAGCGGTTGGCACCGGTGGTCATCATGCTGGCGTCCTACAATCGTCACCTATAGCCGAAGTAAAGTCTGACTTGATGGGCGAGCAAACCATTCTTTGCGGCACCCTGCAAACCGGTTCGATACTTTGTTATGACAAGATGATTGAAGAAGGTATTGACCCTGGTTACGCCTCTAAATTTATTCAGTACGGCTGGGAAACCATCACCGAAGCACTCAAGTATGGTGGTGTCACTCATATAATGGATCGCCTGAGCAATCCTGCAAAAATTAAAGCGTATGAATTATCAGAAGAGTTAAAAGACTTGTTACGTCCATTGTTTCAAAAGCACCAGGACGACATCATGTCAGGGCATTTCTCTAGTGGGATGATGGCCGACTGGGACAACGATGATGCTGACCTTTTAAGATGGCGCGCAGCAACGGCAGAAACTGGATTTGAAAAACAAGCTGCTGGCGATGTAGAAATATCTGAACAGGACTATTTCGACAAGGGTATTGTGATGGTTGCTATGGTTCGTGCTGGTGTTGAACTCGCTTACGAAACCATGGTTCAAGCCGGTATCGTCGAAGAGTCGGCTTACTACGAGTCACTACACGAAACACCATTAATCGCGAATCTAGTGGCGCGTAAAAAGCTTTACGAAATGAATGTGGTTATTTCTGACACGGCTGAATACGGGTGCTACTTGTTCGATCACCTGGCACGTCCTTTGTTAGCGGAAAAGTTCATGCCTTCGATCAAGTCTGACGTTATTGGCGCTGGTCTTGCCGATAACAACGCTAGCGTCGACAACAAAACGCTAGTCGATATCAATGCTGCGCTGCGTGGGCATTCAGTTGAAATAGTCGGCCAGAAACTCCGTGGTTACATGACTGGAATGAAAGCCATCGTATAATCATTGCCGACAGCTTTTGTTCTAGCATAAGGGGGTAAACGCGAGTTTCGTTCCCCCCCTTTTTTTTATGGCTGCAGTATTTGATGATCCAGCCCTCCCTCGAAGCTGGATTATTCTTGGTGGATAGTTGTATTATCTGGGTATATGGCCTGGGCTGTCCTCAGTCCCAATTTCAAACTACCCAATGATCAAGTCATGAAAATTAAAAGCATTGAAACATTTAGCACAGAATTTGTCAGTTTTGTTCGAGTCACTGTCGACAGTGGCGAGCAAGGTTGGGGACAGGTTTCGACTTATCATTCGGATATTACTTCAACCATTTTGCATCGTCAGGTGGCACCCTGGGCGCTGGGTTGGGATGCGACTGATATCGATGGTCTGGTCGACCTGATTACCGAGCGTGAACATAAATTTCCTGGGTCGTATTTGCGTCGTGCTATTGGTGGCGTTGATACCGCTCTTTGGGACTTGCATGCCAAGCACCAAAATAAATCGGTGTGTGAACTCATTGGCGGCAAGCCGAAATCGATTCGGGCTTACGCATCATCGATGAAGCGCGATATCACGCCAGCAGATGAGGCAGATCGATTAGTACGCTTACGCGATGAGTATGGGTTCGATACTTTTAAGATTCGTGTTGGTTCTGAATGTGGTCGTGATCAGGATGAATGGCCAGGTCGCAGTGAAGAGATCATCCCGACTATGCGTAAAGCAATGGGTGATGATGTAACTATTTTGGCTGATGCGAATAGTTGCTACTCACCAAAGCGAGCGATCGAAATGGGTCGTATATTGGAAGATAATGATTTTGGTCATTTCGAAGAACCATGTCCTTATTGGGAAATGGAGCAAACCAAAGAAGTCGCAGATGCACTCGACATCGATGTGTCTGGTGGTGAACAAGATTGTGATATTTCAACCTGGCGGCATATGATTGATATGCGAGCGGTTGATGTTATTCAGCCCGATGTTTGCTATCTCGGTGGACTGACGCGTACTTTGAGAGTCGCCAAAATGGGAGAAGCCGCAGGTCTGCCATGTACACCTCATTGTGCTAATTTATCGATGGTAACCCTATTTACCATGCACCTGTTGGTGGCTATACCTAATGCAGGGAAGTACCTCGAATTTTCGATTGAAGGCGAAGACTATTATCCCTGGCAGGCAGGATTATTTGTCAAATCACCTTATGACATTGTCGACGGTAAAGCGACTATTCCTGATGCACCCGGTTGGGGCGTGGAGATAAGCCCCGAATGGCTCGACAAAGCGGATTACCAAATTAGCAACTAGCTTAGTCAATAAGAAGCCCATTAAATGTGGCAAGCTCGATTATTTCTTTTCCTGATTACCCCCATGCCTCAGCCATTTTAAGTAGCCGGTCAGGCATAGGCGGTGTTTGGACAGCGACATAGCCCAAACGAGCGATCATATCTTCCAGGTTGAAGCGACGGTTAAACCGATAGCAAAATTCTGCCAAG
>JBDNJA010000194.1:0-27851 GCA_041688005.1 Gammaproteobacteria bacterium | reverse complement strand
TCTTTTCTCCCAGTGAAGTGGCAGAGGGCAAGGCGCCACAAGATCGCCTGTTTCGAATGGGTGGCATGGTAGTTGACGGCAGTGTCAGCCGGCCAGGAGAGGGCTTGACGGTGATGTTTGATCTCACTGATAATGCCGAAAACGTCACGGTGCAATATACCGGCATATTGCCTGACCTGTTTCGTGAGGGGCAGGGGATAATCGCCAATGGAAAACTAAATAGTGAGGGTGCATTTGTCGCTCAGGAAGTATTAGCCAAACACGATGAAAACTACATGCCGCCAGAAGTTGCCGCGGCGATGAAAGCCAAAGTTGATTCGACTAAAACTTACTAAACCATGTACTCTCTGAAAATATTCTTGTCTAAAACTAAATGATACCTAAGTTATGATTCCAGAAATCGGTCACTTCGCCCTCATTATCGCCTTATTCCTTTCGGTAGTTCAGTCGGTTTTCCCACTCGCGGGGGCATCGCTAGGCATCTCGCGATGGGTTGCATTAGCGAAACCAGCAGCGCTGACACAACTGCTATTTGTCGCTATAAGTTACGTCTGTTTAACCTGGGCCTTCCTCCAAAATGACTTTTCAGTTTTATATGTAGCGACTAATTCTAATACTGAACTACCCATTATTTATTTGATATCGGGTGTCTGGGGCGCGCACGAAGGGTCGCTATTACTCTGGGTGTTAATACTGGCGTTGTGGAGTGGGGCGGTCGCTATATTTAGTCCAAATGTGCCGCAGGTGATGCGTGCACGGGTATTGGGGGTGATGGGTTTAATCAGCTTTGGGTTCCTACTATTTATATTGTTGACATCCAATCCATTCGACCGTCTGTTCCCGGCAGCAATGGAAGGGCGTGATTTAAACCCATTATTGCAGGATGTTGGCCTCGCGATTCATCCCCCGATGTTATATATCGGTTATGTCGGTTTCTCAGTTGCATTTGCGTTTTCAATTGCGGCGCTAATCTCCGGTCAGGTAGATTCTGCCTGGGCTCGTTGGGCACGCCCCTGGACTAATGTCGCCTGGTTGTTTCTCACGGCTGGCATTGCGCTTGGTAGCTGGTGGGCTTATTACGAACTTGGCTGGGGCGGCTGGTGGTTCTGGGATCCTGTGGAAAATGCATCGTTTATGCCATGGTTAATGGGTACGGCACTGATGCATTCGTTAGCGATTACAGAAAAAAGAGGAACGTTTAAAGCCTGGACTGCACTGCTGGCTATTTTTGCATTTTCATTAAGTTTGCTGGGCACATTTTTGGTGCGTTCTGGCGTATTGACTTCGGTACATGCTTTTGCAAGTGATCCTGAACGGGGTGTTTTTATACTGGCTTTTCTGGTTATCGTGGTTGGTGGATCGCTGGCTCTGTATTCGTGGCGTGCCCCTAAAATGAAGAGTGCGGCACAGACCAATTTACTGTCACGGGAAATGGCATTGTTGTGTAACAATATTTTTCTGACCGTGGCTACTGCGGCGATTTTACTCGGTACTTTGTATCCTATCGCCATCGATGCAATGGGTGGCAAGATATCCGTAGGTCCACCTTATTTTAATATTGTATTCTTAAGTATTACTGCGCCGCTAGGCATTTTTATTGGTATTGGCATGTTAATTCGCTGGCGCAAAGATACGCCGCAAAATTTGTGGTCTCGAATAAAAATTCCAGCTATTGGCGTATTACTCGTCGCATTTCTGATAAGTCTAACCCTGCCGCAATGGATCTGGAGTGCTTTCGCTGGTTTGGCTATGTCACTGTGGATTGCCGTGACTGCAATCATGGCAATACACGAGCGGTTCAAGAACAGGCCATTGATGACTAGTTTAAGGGCAACGCCAAGTGGGTTTTATGGCATGATTTTAGGCCACGTTGGCATCGCCGTGTTTATCGTTGGTATTACACTTACGAGTCTGTACAACGTGGAAAAGGATTTGCGTATGGCGTCCGGTGATGTTTATTCGGTGGCAGGTTATGACTTCCAGTTTAATGGTGTGAAAAAGGAAGACATCGAAAACTATGTCTCGACCCGCGGTCATTTTACGGTAACGTCACAAGCGGACGACTTTCGTGCTGAGCTATCGCCCGAAAAACGCATTTACCGAGTGCAGCAATCTCCCATGACTGAAGCGGCAATCGATGCTGGTTTTACCCGCGACCTGTTTATTGCGCTGGGCGAACCGCTCGATGATAAAGGCAGTTGGGCGATTCGAATTTACTATAAACCGTTCATTCGCTGGATTTGGTTGGGCGCTATCATCATGGCCCTGGGTGGTTTGTTTGCTGCGAGCGATAGACGCTATCGCCAGGAATCAAAAGAAAAAATACCTGAGCCAACAAGAGAGGCTGTTGTTTAATGCGTTTCATTTTGCCGCTGGGTATTTTTATATTGATGGCTGGCCTGCTTGGTTTTGGCCTGACGCTTGATCCAAAGAAAATACCATCGCCATTAATCGACAAACCCGCACCGGAATTTTCTCTGAGCAAGCTATATGCACTAGAGGAAAAACTATCAAAAAAGGATTTATTGGGTCAGGTTTGGGTGTTGAATGTCTGGGCGTCCTGGTGTGTGTCGTGCAGAGCTGAACATGCCATTATCACTGAATTGGCCAGCAGGAATCTGGTCGATATTGTTGGACTGGATTATAAAGATCAACCCACAGATGCACGCCGTTGGTTACAGCAGTTTGGTAACCCATATTCAGCTAGCTTAATGGATATCGATGGACGAGTGGGTATCGACTGGGGTGTTTATGGTGTTCCTGAAACTTTTGTTATTGGTAAGGATGGGCGCATTAAATATAAACACATTGGTCCTGTAACCAAGGAATCACTTGAGCGCGAAGTGATACCGGCCATAAAAGAATTACTGGGTTAAGCCGATGTCGGTTAAACGAATAGCGGTTAAACAGATGTGGGTTAAACAGATGCGATTATTTGCGATTGTGGGATTGCTGATTTTTAACGGACTATCTCAGGCGGCAATCGAGTTCCATCAATTTAAGTCGCCTCAAATGGAGGCTGAATACAATCAACTGATTGGTGAATTACGCTGCCTAGTATGTCAAAATCAAAATTTGGCCAGCTCGAATGCTGATCTAGCCAAAGATTTACGTCGACAAACACATGAGTTATTAATGGAAGGCAATACCCCAGATCAAGTAGCAGACTATATGGTCGCTCGCTATGGTGACTTTGTTCTTTATCGTCCACCGTTACAAAAAAATACTTTATTACTTTGGCTTGGGCCTTTCTTTTTATTGCTTTTGGTCGTTGTCGTGGTTTTTATGAAAATGCGTAAAAAACAAGTGCTGGTTGCGCCTGAACAGGATGCAATGGCAAAGGCAAAACAGCTCCTCTCACAGTCGAACGAAAAAGAGCAAGTGGAAAAACTATAATGATATTCTGGATTGTGGTAGCAGCTTTGCTACTGGTCGGGTTGGTGTGTGTCATCCTGCCTGTTTTAAGAACCCCTAAAGATGTGCAATCGAGCGATAGGCAGCAACAAAATGTCAATATTGCACGAGCTAAAAAAGCCGCATTAGATGACCAATTGGATCATACCAACTTAGCTCAAGCCAGCTTAACCCAAGTCGAATATGATAACGCCTTACTCGAGTTACAAACATCGCTTGCGCTAGACCTTGAGCAACCTAAATCGGCTAATTTAAACCAGCAGGGCAGGTGGGTTGTGTGGCTGCTAATACTGACTCTTCCACTGGCGAGTATCGGGCTCTATCTAAAGATAGGCGAGTATCGGGTGATCGATAATCCGGCGCTGGCGACGATAGCGCCACATCAAAATCAATCCCAACAAAGTGATTTGACGCTCGACCAAATGGTTGAGGTCGTTAAGGAGCGCCTGCAAAATAATCCTGACGATGCCAGGGGCTGGTTTGTGCTGGGTAAGACCATGATGGAAAAGGGAGCGTTCGATGAAGCCGTCACTGCCTTTCAACGAACCCTCGATCTAGTGGGTGACAAAGAAGCGGGTGTTTTATTTTCACTAGCCGACGCCCTCTCTATGCAAAAAGATGGACTCATGGCGGGGGAGCCTGAGGCAATAATTCGACAAGGGTTGAAAATTGCCCCGCAAGATCCGACCGGCCTTTGGTTGGCTGGGCTTGCCGCCGAACAGCGACAGGACTACAAGGCAGCCTTCGAGTACATGAACGCATTGTTGCCACTGGTAGCCAATGACGCACAGTCAACCACTGAGGTGAATCGAATCATTGCACTATTACAGCATCAGGATCCGACTCTGGTAACAGCCACTAAAGAGCCGGTACAAAGTCGTAGTTTGAAGGTGTCGGTGAGTCTGCTTGACAATTTGAAGCCACAGGTGTCATCTGACAGCGCGGTTTTTATTTACGTGAAGGCCGCTAGTGGACCGCCAATGCCGCTTGCCGTCAAACGGCTAACGGTTAGTGATTTACCCGTCACGGTTGAACTGAGTGATGCTGATGCGATGATTCCCAGCATGACGTTATCTTCATTTGAAGAAATCATAATAGGTGCCAGAGTGTCGAAGTCGGGTAACCCGGTGGCTCAGCTAGGTGATTTATATATCGAAACCGGTTCGATCGATAGAAATGCCTTCATAGATGGCGTGACGTTATCTATCAGTAAAACGAAATAAAAAATAACTAATCAGCTGATCAGGAATCGAAAGCTGCCTTGATGTCTTCAAAGGTGGCGGTAATCGCATATACTTGCGTATAACCCATCTGTTGAAGTGTTAAGGCGGCGAGTGACGCTCGGCCACCACCCGCGCAATGCGTCAAAATCATCGCGTCAGCATCAGGGCAGTGCTGAGGAACTTTCATCTCAAGTAAGCCACGCGAAATATGAATCGACTGCCTGACTTTGTCCTTTGTGACATTTTCAGCCTCGCGTACATCAATAATGAAAGCATTTTCAGCGCTATCAAAAAATTGCTTTGCAGATGCAACATCAACACAGGAAATCTCCTGCTGTGCTTGTTGGATTAATTCGGCTGCAGTCTTAATCATCATAGTGACCGGTGGTAAACGAAGTAAACTATTTTGCGTGTTGAGAAATTAAATTACAAGGATAGAAATGGCCAACAATTTCGATCGTCAATGGAATTAGTGGATAATAATGAGGCTCATCTTCGGCGCACACATATATCTAGATTGCATATCCAAATAAATCAATGATTTTTTTAATCTTGACACAAGCTAATCAGGATTTTTCAGGCACCTATGTTTTTGGCGTAGAGCAGAACTCAGGCTGATTTGTAAAAGTAAATTCCAGGCACAGGTTTTAAGATACAGCTTGATCTTTACTATTTCGAAAATAGAGAATGACTTCAAATGTTTCAGTGTCGCTAATAACTGATGTTTTAAAATCACAAAGCTGACTAATTTTTTGCACAATTTCCATACCGTAAGTGTTCTTTTTCGGTTCCTTACTGCTTAAATCGATGTCATTTTTAACCACTAGTTTTCTTTCATTTAGCTCTATCCGAGCCCTGGTATGGGCATAGCTATAAACGTTCCTGATGATATTATCGATCAATACCGACATTAATCTAGGATCACAGTCAATTGTTGTGGGTGAGTCGATTTCGGCAGTAATATCCAACCGATTAGTTTGATCGAGGAGTTGATTTTTTTCGAGGCTATCGTTTAATAGAGTGGAAATATCAACCCTACTGTTTTGATGCGAGTACTTGTCTCTGCCAAGTAACAGAAAAGTGTTGATCAGGCTGTCCATATCGAGTGTTGCATTTTCTATGCGTTCTAAATTTCTGCTCTGTCGGTCAGGTGACTGCTCGGTTAAGTTTAGCACTGCCAGCGCGTTGCGTATGATGGTAATTGGGGTTCTAAGCTCGTGGCTGGCGTATCGGGTAAATAGCTTTTCTCGTTCTAAAAATGAATGTAGTCGCTGCGTAGAGTGAGTAAACGCTCGACTAAGTGCACCGACTTCATCGCTTCGGTCGTAACCCAAAAAAGGTAGTTCGCTGTGTTCATTGCTTTGTTCAATTTCGTCGGTTAGTTGAACAAAAGGAATCGAAAGGTACTTACTTAAAGTCACACCTATGATCAGGCCAATGAGTGTGATTAATGCACCTATAAACACCAGTATTAAAACTAGTTTTGAAGTTTCTCGCTCCAGGTTGGAGGCATCAAACTCGCTAATGACTATGTAAAAAAACTGCTGACTATCAGGTAGAGCCCTGACGCCAATATGTACTTCCTGGTCATGAAGTTCGCGTGTGCCAATGGGTTGATTGACTAACCAATCGGGTAAATCAGGAGAGCTAGAAAGGTAACTGGTGAGGCCTATCGAATTGGGTAACCTGGCTTGGTCTGGATCGATCTGGTACTGATCGATATAGTATTGGGTTTCCTGATTGACGTGTTGGTTCAAAATATCATCTTCGGTATATTTCATCGCATTGAACACCAATACACCATAGAGAATACTGATGGTGAAGGTGGTGAAGATGAAGGCGCCGGTTAATTGGGTTTGTAATGATTTGTTATATTTCAAGACGAAACCCTTTTCCATGAATTGTCTTTATTAATTTTTTTTCAAACGGTTTATCAATTAAATTTCGTAGTCGGTAGATATGTGTTCGAAGGGAGTCACTTTGCGGAATGTCATCTCCCCATATAGCTGTTTCGAGTGTTTCACGGGATACGGTACTGGGACTTTTTTTCGTCAGTAGTTTAATTATTTGAAATTGTGTTTCCTGTAATGGAATGACAAAGCCCTGTCGAGTAATGGTTTTTCTGGCGTAATCAATCGTAATTTCTCCTAATTGTTGCGAACCGATATCTCTACGAGCGCCTCGGGCATTGAGGGCGTTTAGACGGTAAAATAGTTCCTCTGGTGCGAAAGGTTTGACCACATAGTCGTCGCAACCAGATTTAAAACCTGTAATTTTATCTTCGATGGTATCTCTTGCGGTGAGGAATAAGACCGGGGTTCCTATTTTAAGCTCCTGTCTGATTTGTCGGCAAACTTCTAATCCATCAATACCCGGCATTGCAATGTCCAAAATTAGTACGTCATATTGATTATGCCTCACTAGTTCAAGGCATGCCTTTCCAGAGTAAGCGTAATCTACGCAGCAGTCTAAGGCCTCAAAATACTCTCCAAGAGAGGCTGCTAAAGCCAGATTGTCTTCCAGTAGTAATAGTTTCATCTAGTTGGTCTACATGTGACATTTGATTCACGAGTGGCTTGCCATAATAGCCGATTGAAGCTCGTTGGTGCGATTGATTAGATGAAGAAGTCCCATTTTAACTGGATATTGCCCGTATCCAGCTTTTTGTTAGCTATTTTAGTTTTTCTTTCATTGTCTCGATTATTGATGGTTGCCTGGCAGTTTGACCGGGTATCTGACGCAGGGGGGGTATGGTTTGTCCTGTTTCAAGGCATTCGTTTTGACCTTTCCTTATTAGCAATGTTACTGGTCGTGCCGTTTGTTTCGCTCCCGATACTCGGAATTAACCAGAGAATCCTGAGCATGGCACTTTGGGTTCTCAAACTATATTTACTCATGCTGACCGCTGTACTGGTTTTTTTAGAGCTAGCAACTCCGAATTTTATCCAGCAGTTTGACTTCAGGCCGAATATCTTATTTTGGGAATATTTGAAATATCCAAAGGAAATTCTCACCATGTTACTGAAGGGATACCCGCTTCAGTTACTGCTCGTCCTGACGGTGACTGGCTTCGCACTTTACGGCATGAACGGACTTTTAAAGCAAACCACAAAATCGATACAGCCGAGTATCATCTGGAGTGCACCATTTCTGTCGTTACTGGCATTTATATTGTGTCTATTTGCGGCCAGATCAACACTGGATCATCGACCCATTAATCCCAGTACGGTTGCTTTCTCAAATGATTCGTTAGTCAATTCGTTGCCTCTTAGCTCTAGTTACTCGGTTGCTTACGCACTTTACGAAAAATTACGTTATGAAAATGGCGATGAGCATCCCTATGGCAATATGACGCAGGCCACTATGCTCGGTGAGATCTATCAAGGAATGGGGATGACGAAAAGTGATTTTACTCGCTCGGATATCTCAACTTCGCATTTTCAAAAGTCGACATTGACAGAGGATCTTAATCGACCCAAAAATTTGGTGATTATCCTAGAGGAAAGTCTGGGGGCTAATTATGTAGGCAAGCTAGGTGGGCATGACGTTACACCAAATTTTGATGCGTTAGCGCAACAAGGTATCTGGTTTAATCAGCTCTATGCGACAGGTACGCGCTCTGTCCGTGGTATCGAAGCGGTTATTACCGGGTTCTTACCAACGCCTGCCCGTAGCATAGTCAAACTGGGTGGGAGCCAGAATGATTTTTTTACCCTCGCAGAACTGCTGTCTAAGCAACAATATTCAACATCGTTTATTTATGGTGGTGAAGCGCATTTCGATAATATGAAGCGTTTTTTCTCGCAGAATGGATTTAATAATATCATTGATGAAAATGATTATGACAACCCTGACTTCTATGGTTCGTGGGGTGTATCTGACGAGGATTTATTCAATAAAGCGCACGATACTTTTAGTCAACTGCATAACGACGAGACACCTTTCTTTAGTTTGGTATTTACCTCGAGCAATCACAGCCCTTTTGATTTCCCTGAGGGTCGTATCGAGCTATCCGAGCAGCCGCGAGCAACGGTTAAGAATGCCGTGAAATATGCTGACTTTGCCCTCGGCGAGTACATTGCCAAAGCAAAAAAAACGGATTATTGGAAAGATACAGTATTTCTTGTTATCGCGGACCACAGCGATCGAGTATTTGGCAGCGATTTGGTACCAATAAAACAGTTTCGTATACCAGGCCTGATCTTTGGAGACGGCATTGCACCCAAAGAAGTCGACCGAATCGTTAGTCAAATCGATATGCTGCCCACGCTTTTATCACTGATTGGTGTGTCTGCAGAGCATCCGGCGATTGGTATCGATTTAACACGCCCAGACCTAGCCGATATACCGGGTCGAGCGATAATGCAATATGGCAGTAATCAGGCTTATTTAGAAAATGAAAAGGTGGTCATATTACAAAAGGACTTACAACCACAACAGTTTGATTATCAGAATGAAAAGCTGATTCCTTCGTCGGCAATAGATTTGGGATTTCAACAACGCAGTGAAGCCCACGCACAGTGGGCTATGTGGGCTTATAAAACAAAATCCTATCGACTACCGACACAGGCACTCAAAGAAGTGACCGCCAATGCAGATTAGGGCGCTTATTTTTCCTGGTTCTATGAAGCCAGTGACTTTATCTAAACTGGTAGTTATGACGTCCATTTTCGTGCTTCTGTTTGGCAATATGACCTTTATAACTAACGTTATAGAGGTCTATCCTCTCAGCTTTAAAAACGGCGTATTTTTATTTTCGTTAGCGCTTGTTTTTGGTGGCGTGACATCATTACTGTTAGCCCTTGTCTGTTTTAAATATACGGTAAAGCCAATATTGATTGCCGTATTGTTAATGTCATCGTCTGCGGCCTACTTTATGGACACTTATAACGTGGTCATTGACGAGGTGATGATTAACAACATTATCAATACAGATACAAATGAATCGAAAGATTTATTCGGCTTTTATCAACTGCTTTACCTACTTTTCTTGGGGGTTATCCCCTCTCTATACGTTTACAAAACAAAAATTGCATTCCAGCACCTGAAGGTGGCAGTGGCCTCCAGAGTTTTCCTTATTGTTTTTTCGCTCATGTTGGTGCTATTACCCATCTACCTGCTCAGTGATTTCTATGCCTCGTTTCTCAGAGAACATAAGTTACTTCGGCAATATGCAAACCCTTCCTATTACCTATATTCAGCAATCAAATATTCGGGTAGTTCTTTTGACAGCATGACTGTGCCATTTAAAGTGATTGCACCAGAAGCAAAAATTCCGACATCGGATGTCGATAGAGAGCTGGTCATTCTGGTAGTGGGCGAAACAGCGAGGTCAGATCACTTTTCACTGAATGGTTATGATAAATTGACTAACCCATATCTAGAAAAACAGGCAGTCGTTAGCTTTAATAACGTTTGGTCTTGTGGGACATCAACCTCAGTTTCTGTGCCCTGTATGTTTTCTATTTATGACCAATCGAGTTATGACCGTGTTAAAGCTGATTCAACTGAAAATGTTCTAGATATTCTTAAGCGCAGTGGCGCCAATGTTTTGTGGTTAGATAACAACTCAAGTTCCAAAGGTGTTGCAGATCGCATTGATTATGAGAGTTACAAATCGGCAGATAAAAACTCAGTCTGTGATATCGAATGTCGTGACGTTGGAATGTTGAGGGGCATCCAGCCTTATATAGACCAACACCCAAAGGGAGATATCGTCATTGTTTTGCATCAGATGGGTAATCACGGCCCAGCCTATTATAAGCGTTACCCGGAATCGTTCAGAAAGTTTGTGCCAACCTGTGATACCAATCAGTTACAAAACTGCAACCCCACAGAAATAAGCAATACATATGATAATGCCATCTTGTATACGGACTATTTTTTGTCCAAGGTAATTCAGTTATTGAAAATAAATAACAATAAATTCGAGGCTGCAATGCTTTATATCAGTGATCATGGCGAGTCCCTTGGTGAAAATAATCTATACCTACATGGCTTGCCTTATATACTTGCGCCAGATAATCAAAAGCGCGTGCCGCTTATCATGTGGTTTGGTGAAAGTTTCAGACATGAGATAAATTTCGAGTCGTTAAAAAATAACACTGATACCCAATATTCCCACGCCAATATTTTTCATACTATGTTGGGGTTAATGGAGGTTGAAACGAAAGTTTATGATAAGGCGATGGACATAATTGAACGTGATCCGGAGTAGTGAAATATTATGTGCCGGGTTCATCTTGATACTCGGTATCATCCTGTTCGAATACAGTCCCATCGACATGTGGCTGCAAAATTTCCTGTATGATTTTGAATCTGCCACCTGGCTCTGGGACAGAGATGAAAAGATTTCAAAATTTCTATTCTATGATGGCATTAAAATATTAATCGTCGTGTTTTTTTTGGTGATGTTGATTAGTGCTGTATGTTTTAGAACATCACTATGTGTCCAGAATCATAGAGAAGGTTTGGCAATTGTCATACTATCTATTTTATTGATACCTCTACTGGTGGGTAGCTTAAAGGCAATAACCAACATGCCCTGTCCGAAGAACCTGAAGCATTATGGTGGTAGCTACCCAACGGTTTCTTTATTAAAACCATATCCCGAAAATTTTCACCAGACCAAGCAAATAAAATGCTACCCCGCAGGTCACGCCAGTGGCGGTTTTGCGCTTTTATCGTTGGTATTTTTATTCAAAAAGAAAAAGCATAAAGTGTTGGCTGTGAGTGTTGCCTTAAGTGTCGGTTGGGTGATGGGTGCATACAAGATGATAATCGGAGATCATTTTTTAGGTCACACGATGGTCACCATGCTTTTGTCCTGGTTTATTACATTGCTAATAGCAAAGACTGTGACCACGTATTCCAAAAACAGAAATGCCAGGAACATCAGCGAAGATTTAAATGCTAATGTTTATTGGGAACCGAATAGTGTTGATACTGATGGCTAAATTGTAGCTAATCCAGGTAAACAAAGTGAGAACATTTCTATGCTCAGAAAAAAAATAGCGGTTCTGTTTTTTTCTAGCCACAATAATAATATTGTTTTTCGTCGGCTTGACACTCTGGTCTTTTAGAGGAATCTCATTAATCGCGGGCTACTTCTGGTGCCTGTGTTTATGGCAAACGAATGCGCTACTCAATATTTAGGCAATATCCCTACCTTCATTTACCATGTGCCAGATGATAAGGCATTACTAAAAGAGCTATCATCCGTGAGTGAAATTTTGGTGTTGTTACTGTCTCGTGATCAAAATTTGAATCTGTTTGGTATTACGCATTGTAATCAATAAACCATGATTGCAAAAAATTCGCATTGGAAACGCTAAATCTGACTTTTGTAAAAGGTTGGGGATATTTTTAGAAATGAAATAAACCGCTGAGTTCTCCTGCTAACTAAGAAATCAGTGGTATAAAAAAGTGAGTAATAATTACCCAGTATTTCTTAATCCGGCCGCAATCGCATTAATCGAACTAAGCAATGCACCTTGCCATTCCATCCGTTGTTCTTCGGTGGTTGATTCGTCTCGATATTTTTTTAACAGGTTGATCTGTAAATATCCGAGCGGATCCAGGTAAGGATCACGACGGCTGAGGGATAGCATTAGTACTGTGTCATTTGATAACAGCTGTTTGATATTGGCGATGTTTAAACATTGTTCGACTGTTTTTTTATGCTCCTTTTGTACCTTGCAAAATACAGTTTTTGCGAGTGTCTCGTCCTGACATAGTTTGCTGTATTCGAGCGCAGTTCGCATGTCACATTTGAACAGTGACATTTGTAGATTACTAATCATGGCAGCGAAGAACGGCCATTGTTGATTCATCTTACGTAGCTGTTTTAGTTTCTTTGGATTTTTTTCTAACCATTGTGACATGGCGTACCCGACACCATACCAGGCAGGCATCATGTGTCGAGACATGCTCCAGCCAAAGACCCAGGGAATGGCTCTTACCGAAGACTTGGACATATCACCTTTTCTTCTATGCGACGGCCTTGACCCTATATTCATCAATCCAATTTCGCTAACCGGTGTCGCCTCGTAAAAGTATTCGAAAAAACCGTCGGTTTTATCTGTTAATTCTCGATAGGAGAATTCGGATAAATCGGATAGTTCCTGCATGATGGGTAGATATTTGTCGTAGTTGGTTTTGTCTTCGCGCACAATACACAGGCTTGCCTTCATCAAACCAGTAATGCCCATCGCCAGTTCGTAATGCGCGGTTTCGACGTTACCGTATTTGTGTGATAGCACTTCGCCTTGTTCTGTGAACTTAATCTGACCGAGTACCGTTTGCGGTGGTTGAGACATAATGGCTTCGTGAGTCGGACCACCACCGCGTGTAATAGTGCCGCCACGTCCATGGAACATACGACATTGCACATTATGCCGTTTGGTAATTTCGACCACTTTTTGCTGCGCCTGATAAAGCCCCCATGAGGCTGAAACAATGCCGCCATCTTTACAGGAGTCAGAATAACCGAGCATGACTTCCTGCATGTTGTTGGACTCGGCGAGCAAGCTTTTGTAAGTCGCATTTTGCAGTAAGGTGTCGAGCACGATATCGATATGGGCCAGATCGTCGATTGTCTCAAATAGCGGTGAAATTTCGATATCACAAAAATATTTCTGATCTTTTTTGCCCGCAAGACCAACCAGATAGGCAAGGTACATGACTTCCATGATATGGCTCGCCGTATGGGTCATCGATATGACATAACTACCGATACAGCGTGCGCTGATTTCATTGCGCATTTCATAAATGGTATGGAATAGATCAAAGGTTTTTTGATTATCTTCGGGTAATTTTTCGATGTCGAAATCAGGGCGGTTGCCTGATTCGATTTGGTCACTCAGAAACTGTATTCGCTGTGCTTCGTCAAGCTTTTCATAGTCGCTAATACCGCATTGCGATACGATCTCCGTGACGACATTGGTGTGTAGCGTTGATTCCTGGCGAAGGTCAAGTGCGACCATGTGGAAACCAAAGGTCTCGGCGATTCGGATAACGTCTTTTAGATCACCGTTGGCAGCCGAGTATTCGCCATGACTGATAAGTGAATCGCGAATCAGGTACAGATCATTAAGGAATTCTATTTCGCTCGAATAGGCATGTTCACTTTTTGGCGTATCGGCATTACGTAGCTGGTTTCGGATAACAGCGAGGTTTTTCTTTAACCGATAATGCATGTGGTAAAGCTTGCGCCGATAGACTTCGTCTTCGAATTGGTCGCGCTTGTCGTCAAATGATTTCACACCCATTTTTTCGTCTTCACGCAGGCTTGCCATAAATTCATCGCTTGGGCTGAACCACTTGGTCGACATGGTGAGTACCTGGGTCAGCTTGTATATTGCACTGACATGTTCGGCCAGAATTTCCTCAGCGTGCATACGCAAAGCCATGCGAGTGATGTCTGATGTGACGAATGGATTGCCATCTCGGTCACCGCCAATCCACGAACCGAAGTTGATGAAGCTGGGTACTTTGACAATCGGGTTGCCAATAATATCTTCGCCATAGGTTTGGATAACCGCTCTTTCCAGGTGGCGATAGTCGATTTTAACGGCTTCAAATAAGCTACGTTGAAAGTAATGCAAGCCCAGCTTGATTTCGTCTGATACGGAAGGCTTAGTGCCACGGACTTCGTTGGTTAACCACAAAACTTCGATTTGTGTTTGCAAATCGTCAACCAGATCATCGCGTTCGAATTGGGTTAATCTAGGGTCAGTTAACTGGTCGATAATGGTGAAGAACGAGCGTTGCAATTGCATCACAGTTCGACGTTTTGATTCGGTTGGGTGAGCGGTAAATACGGGAGTGTAGGATAAATTGTCGAAAAGAGTTTGCAGTTCTTCAGCAGTAATGTCCTGGTCTTGAAACTCTTGCATGGTATGGAAGAATGAGCCTGTCCAGGCAGCATGACCTTCTTTTTGAACGGAGCTTCGTCGTTGGCGGTGGAGGAAATCCTCTTCGGCGATATTGACCAAATTGAAGTATATAGTGAAAGCGCGAGTCACCTGATTAACAACATAAGGGTCGAGACCCTCAATCAGTTTCATCAGAGCATGCCGCTGAGGTTCGCTATTGCGTCGACGTAACTGGATGAAGCCGGTTCGGAGTGATTCAACCGCATGAAAAACTTCGGGCCCTTCGTGTTTGAGCAACACGTTACCGACTAACTTACCCAACAGCTTTACGCGCGAGCGTAGATCTTTGTCCGACTTTGCATGAAAGCTAATTGCTTGAGTACTCATTATTGATAGCCTAAGTAATTTCCAGTATGACAGACGATCAGTATAGCAAAGCCGTTTTCGTCGTTTGTCGTAAAACCGATTATTTCCATGGCCGTGACGACACGCCTTGATTGACGTAATTCAGGCCATAAAATAGGCTGGACAATGACGAATGTTGCTTTCAATGAGGTTATTGCTGATGTATAAAACGACTATGTTTCTATATCAAACACCTGCCTTGTACGCACTAGATAAAATGGCCGTCGAGCTCGATGGCCTGTCTGAAATTGAACTGATGCAACGGGCTGGAACGCGAGTTTGGCAGGTCATTAAAGCTCGATGGGGCAGCCATCTGGATACCATTACGGTGTTTGTGGGTAGTGGTAATAATGGTGGCGATGGTTTTGTCGTAGCGCTTCAAGCAAGCGCGGCTGGTTTCACTGTACAACTGATTAGTCATGGTGATTTGACTGGCCAGTCTAGTACTGCTGCACAGTTCCGAGAAAAATGGCTGCAAGCCGGTGGGTCGATAGAAATCTGGCAATGTCAGGCCGTAAAGGGGCAGGTCATTGTCGATGGTTTGCTCGGTATCGGTTTGAGTCGCTCGTTAGACGAAGACTATATAAACCTCATCAACACCATCAATCAAAACGCAGCCCACACAGTTGCCATTGATATTCCGTCAGGATTAAACGCAGATACCGGTATGCCTCAGCCCGTCGCGGTAATAGCAGATGTCACCATTACTTTTTTTGCCCACAAGACAGGCCAATATCTCGCCGATGGTCCAGACACTTGTGGCGATATTATTGTTAATGAATTAGGCGTCTCTGCTGGAACGCTATCTAAAGCGCTACCAGCCTTAGAGGTCATCGATGAAAAAAATAGTTGTTTACCAGCCAAGCGATTACGCAATTCGCATAAAGGCTTGTTTGGGCATGTACTCGTGATTGGTGGTGACAAGGGCATGAGTGGCGCTGCATTGCTCTCAGCTCAAACGGCATTGCGGGCTGGTGCTGGCGTTGTCAGTGTTTTGGTGCATCCTGACTGTGTTCATCGGCTATCGACAACGCCAGAACTCATGGTAAAAAGCTGGCGCGAGATTGATAGCTGTCTCGATTCAGCCACAGTGATTGTGGTCGGGCCTGGGCTAGGATTAGAGCCAGAGCAGGGGAAAGAGCAGGGGAAAGAAGCCACTAACTGTTTGAAGAAGTTAACCGCCTTAAGCATTCCCATGGTAGTCGATGCCAGCGCTTTGACCGCCACGTTTCTTGATTCGTTGTCATCCAGCCAAATTGTCATTACGCCGCACCCCGGAGAAGCAGCCAGGCTGTTGGCAACTTCAACAAACGGGGTTCAACGTGACCGACTAGCGGCAAGTCAGCAACTCGTCGATCGCTTTGGGGTGGTGAGTGTGCTGAAAGGCTCAGGAAGCCTCATTCAACAATCAGGTTCTATGCCGGTGATTAATGTCCGAGGACATCCAGGCATGGCAACAGCCGGTATGGGCGACGTAATGGCTGGCCTAATTGCAGGACTGATTGGTCAAGGCTTACCGCTGTTTGATGCCACAAAAGCAAGCGTGTTAATTCACGCATTATGTGCTGAGGACTATCTTGATGATAATGATGAGATTAGCTTGATCGCAACTGATATTATCGACAGGTTACCCAAGATCATAAAGCAACTGCGACTGCATTCATCCTAAGGACAGACACCTAGGATCGTATTACTGACTGATCACTCAATTACTAACCTGAAAAATGTCTGAAACAATACTAATAACTGACGAATTACAAATGCGTCATCTGGGCGCTCGGCTAATCACTGCCTGCAGTTCCGGGGGGGTGATTGCGTTGCATGGTGAGCTCGGCACCGGAAAAACAACCCTGGTTCGGGGGGCGTTGCAATCGCTCGGTGTTAGTTCTGGTGTGCGAAGCCCGACTTACACCCTGGTCGAATACTATGAATTTAAGCCATTGTCGATAGCACATTTCGATTTATACCGCCTAGCGGATGGCGAAGAACTGGAATATCTGGGCTATCGAGACTATTTAACACCCGATACGCTCTGCCTGATCGAATGGCCCGACAAGGCTGAGGGCTACCTAAGTGATATCGGGTTGAACTTATATCTGGCATACGACGAGAAGGGGAGACGGCTCAGCATTGAACCTTGCAACGCATGGGGACGGGAGATTGTCTTCGGATTGAATCTTTAACTTTTTTTTAGAAAGGTTCAGTATCTGCTTAATAAATATAGATAAATGTTTATTTAGTTGTTGATTTATTGGCAACATGTGACTATAACTAGATCCTAAGTTTTAGTCACAAAGGGTTATCTTCAAAAATATTATGGATCCGCTCGCTATAGCAAGACGATTATTCCTCAAACGCTTGGCTCGTTACGGCGCTACTGCGGCGCTACTCACTGGTGGTGGCAAAGTCTTCGCTGGCACCAAAGTGGCACTAAACGGCATTCGCGTTTCGCAAACATCCGAAGAGCACACTCGTGTTGTATTTGATTTGTCATCGGGTGTTGAGCACAAGCTTTTCACTCTAAGTAATCCGCCTCGCATAGTGATTGATTTTAAAGGGACTCACGAAAGTAATGCACTCTCTGTCTCGAATAAAAAAACCAGTTTAATGCGTAATATGCGCTCGGCAGATAAAAGCTCGGGTGATTTAAGAGTCGTTCTCGATTTAAAAAGAAAAGTAAGGCCTCGTAGTTTTTCGTTACAACCGGACGGAAAATCAGGCCATCGTCTTGTCGTTGATTTACATAGCACCAATTTAAGTCCAACACCGATTAAAACCAGCCAACAGGAACAACGCAAACGTAAGAAAGAATACATTATTGCTGTCGATGCCGGCCACGGTGGTCGTGACCCAGGCGCAGTGGGTAGAAAAGGAACACGTGAAAAGGACATTACTCTTGCCGTTGCCAAAAAAATGAAAACACTGATCAATCGCACGCCCGGTTATAGAGCTGTCATGACCCGGGATGGTGATCGATACATTGGGCTACGCAACCGAGTAAAAATCGCGCGTGATAATCGAGCTGATTTGTTTTTGTCGATACATGCCGATTCATTCAAAAACTCAAAGGTTGAAGGCGGTTCGGTTTATGCATTGTCACTTAGGGGCGCTAGTTCAGAAGCGGCTAAATGGATTGCAGAAAAGGAAAATTCATCGGATTTGTTTGGTGGTATTAGCTTGGATGACAAGGACGATTTGATCGCATCGGTATTGCTTGATTTATCACAGACAGCCACTATTCAAGATAGCCGGGAACTCGGCTCGGCCGTGTTGAAGCAAATGGGCAAAGTATCTAAACTAAATAATAACAAAGTACAGCATGCAGGTTTTGCCGTATTAAAAGCACCAGACATGCCGTCCATTCTGATCGAAACTGCTTTTCTCTCAAACCCGAAAGAAGAGCGCAAACTACGATCCAGTAAGCATCAACAAAAATTGGCCAAGGCTGTTTTTGCGGGAATTAAAGTACATTTGAGAAAACGTCAGGTTTAATGCGTCGGCTAGAAGTCGATAGGATCTAGGGTCGGGCTATGGAACTAGCATCAACCTGCCGATTTGGTTTTTCGTACTGCTGCTCGTCACCTCATTGGTGTACCTGTTTTTGTCAGTGGCCTTGATGTATGAAGTGTTGTTGGCGTATCAATCACAATGGTTGAGCGAGTTCGAATTGAAATCACTTGGGGTTAATCGAATGACATAACTGAAACAGCTAGGCGCACCGATAAAAATAAAATCAAATACTAGCGAGGCCGCACTAACAGCTGCGATGTCGATGTTACTCGGGCGAGGGTTTATCGAAAAACGAGAGGATGATCAATTGAGTCAAGTGAGACCCGACCTACTGGGTATTGTTCACTACTATGCCAATTCAATTGTGCAATGGCGTAAAGATTCAAATTAAATAGTCCTGATCTAATGAGCCTGAAGTTAATCTATTTGAAAGAAGTCGAGCAGCGCTGCCCGATACTCATCAGATTCTTCGACGTTATTATGCGCGACATTCTTCACCATCCGAAAACTAACCTCTGAATTAACCAACTGATCGAGTAATTTGTCGGTGTGAATGTTAGGCACGACAGCGTCAAACTCGACAGCCACAACGAGTACAGGCACTGTAATGTCGGCAGCACGATTAATCGATTCAAACTTATCTCGAACCAGATAACGGGTCGGAAACATTGGATAATGTGATTGGGCCACCTCAGCGATGCTGTCGTAAGGAGTGAGTAACACCAGTTTTTCGATGTCTCGATTGGCGCCCAAATAAACCGCTACGCCACTGCCTAAACTCCTACCTATGACGGATATCGATGAGTGCTCTGTTTTAATTTGGTCGTATATAAAAAGAGCATCCGAAAATAAACCCTCTTCGGTTGGTTTTCCTGTACTTTTTCCATAACCCCGATAATCGATCAGATAAACACTATATTGTTGCAATACAGCTTCAAACAAGTTGATATTGCCGTTAATTTGTTCGGCATTACCACCAAAATAAATAATAGCCTTGCGCTTCCCTTGATTGAGTACCCAACCATGTAGGTCGATATCTTTGTTTGTGAAGATGATGGTTTCTCGATTAATTCCGCTTAATTCACCGACAGCCGGAAACAACAAGGTTCGTTGAAAAATATACAGTAAAGATATCGCTAGCAAATAAATAATGGCTAGTACTGCAATGATGGAAAGTGGTGATTTCATATAATACGAGTGGTAGATTCTACGGTTGGCGTCTGATGGGCGTCATAAACAGGTTGTTAGTGTGTTGAATATTGACTGATTCAGACCATCATAAACTACATTGTCTTCGCATTCACAGGATAAACCATGAGCTCTAAAGCGACACGCTCAATACAGGTTATTGAAGATTTAAAAAAATGGAAATTAGCCAACAGTGCGTTGCCTATCATTAATCGACGAATACTCATCAACTAATAGAGGGTTTCGATGAGGCTCGTAAATCTGATATCCATTGGGCTAGAGTGGGACTGACCGCACTCTCGATCTTATTATTGGTTGGCCTGTCGGTATTTTTCTTTGGAACGACAGAAGTGACAATAACCTAAATACTTAGCTCTGGCTTGCTAGTTCAAACTTTGCTAGCAAATAATCGAGCAGTTTGTTCATCGACTGATTGAGTAATACTGAGTTTCTATCGATCAAATGCTGCAACATTTCTTCGTGTAGGCTGATGATATCACTGCGTTCTCGCACCACCGTGACGATCATATTGGTGACGGGTATCAGCGCCTCGATAACGGTATACATCACAAACCTCACCATACCATTTCCAGTTGAATCGACTAACGCTCGATGAAAAGCGACATCGGACTGGCAAAAGGCTTCGTCACTGATTTCGGGGTTCCTCTGGCGTTCGAGTGCAGTTTCGATATCGGCAATATGCGCCGTTGTTGCATTTTTCACGGCATGTTCCAGGCAGCCACCTTGCAGAATTCGTCGGGCATCGATGATTTCAACAATATCGAGTGCACCCATACCCACTAGCAATGTCGCGGCACCACTTAATGAGCCTGCGAGTTCTTCGTAGCTGGGTTGAACCACAAAATTGCCACCACTGGGACCTCGTCGTGCACGCACTAAGTTTTGCGCGGCTAGTCTTTTCAAGGCTTCACGGACACTGGGGCGCGACACACCATAACGCTGAGCG
Source organism: Gammaproteobacteria bacterium (assembly GCA_041688005.1). GTDB lineage: Bacteria > Pseudomonadota > Gammaproteobacteria. Next base: position 7,269 of record JBDNJA010000194.1, on the reverse strand, counting down.
AGTTCATCCTCGGTTGGTAGGCGGTCACCGATTTTGAACCCGCCACTCACAATGGCTTCTCTGAGTTGCTCAGCAATTTGTTTAGAAATACTTGATTTAACAATACTTGATTTATCAATATATGATTTATCAATATTTGATTTAAGAAAGGGGGTGGTTTGCACTTTAAAGCTCATTTTTTCCATTGTTGCGATTGTACTCGAGATCAAATTAATTGCGTTGACATCTATTTGTCTTACAAATAGTATAATTACACAATTTTGAGGCATTCACCATGAACAAAACTTTCCAGGGCTATCAGATTAACAAAACTGAATCAGGCCAAACTTGTGTACTAAAGCAATTAACTGACGATGACTTAATGGATGGTGATGTCACAATAGCGGTCGAGTATTCAACGCTGAATTATAAAGATGGGCTTGCTTTAACAGGCAGGTCACCTGTCGTACGCAAGTTTCCTTTAACACCAGGAATCGATTTTTCTGGCACGGTTACCGAATCGGACCATGCCAAATTTAAATCCGGGGATCGAGTCGTATTGAATGGATTTGGCGTTGGAGAAGTGCATTCGGGCGGTTATGCCCAGAAGGCACGAGTGAATGGTGACTGGCTTGTTGGCTTGCCAGAAAAAATAGGCTTTCGTCAAGCAATGGCGATTGGCACGGCTGGCTATACTGCTATGCTTTGCATCATGAAGTTAGAGCAGCATGGCATTAAACCTGAAGACGGAAATATATTAGTCACTGGTGCCACGGGTGGCGTAGGTAGTGTCGCGGTTGCAATATTAAGTAAGCTTGGCTATTCCGTGACAGCGGTGACTGGCCGTATGGCTGAAAAAGAGTACTTGGAAACCCTGGGTGCTAGTGATGTGATCGAACGTCAAGGCTATTCCGAGAAAGCGCGTCCTTTGTATAAGGAGTTGTGGACCGGTGCGATCGATGTTGCCGGTGGCAATACTTTAGCGAATGTCATCAGTCAGATGAAATATGGTTCTGCCGTAGCGGCCTGCGGACTGGCGGAATCAATGAATCTACCGACATCGGTTGCACCATTCATTTTGCGTGGCATAACCCTATATGGCGTAGACTCGGTGATGGTTCCTATAGAAAAACGCCAGCAAGCCTGGAGCCGACTAGCGCAAGATTTAGATATGGACTTGCTCGAACGTTTATCATTCGATCTAGACTTTAATGACTTACCTCAAGCGGCCAACGACATACTGGATGGCAAAATTCGGGGCAGGGCTATAGTTAAAATACCAGCTTAAAAATGGCTAAGGGCACCTCTAGAAATGCACTTTTCCGTGATTGCGGCCGTGGCCTCGTGGTCCCTACTGTTGGCAGCTCCGTGCTCGAATCCTCATGTACTTCACGTACATTGCGGTTCTCGACAATTGCTCCATGCAGTCGTCCGCACGATGGTTACTCGGGCTTCGCCCTCGCCCTGCGCTCCGGCTCCGGCTCCGGCTCCGCGAAAATCTCCTTCGATGCCTTTATCCAAACTAATGTTTGCCTGACCGCAGGTTTGCATTGGGACTTTAGACGTTGCTCTAAAAGCAATATCGATTAGAGTGTCCACGGTGAATCTAGCCCCCTATTCGGGGCTTTATTGACTGATAACGGTATAACAAGACGAATAACGAGTGCCAGGCACCTTCATTCTTTCCTGTTCGACAAATGACTGTAGTAATTGATCGAGCGATTGCATAATTCTCGCTTCACCCCGAATTTCGAAGGGGCCATTTTGTTCTATCGAGCGAATGCCTTCTTCCTTCACATTACCAGCCACAATAGCTGAAAAGGCTCGGCGTAAGTTAGCCGCCAGATGATGCTTCGGTTGATCTATGCCTAGCTTCAACTGGGCGACATTTTCATGTGTCGGTATAAATGGCTGTTGAAATTCAGGCGCAATTTTGAGTATCCAATTGAAGTAATAAGCATCGCTATTTTCACGTCTAAAAGTACGAACGATTTCGATACCCGCTTTCATTTGCTGCGCCACTTTAATGGGGTCATTAATGATGACCTGGTATAAGTCCTGTGCTTCACGACCGAGTGTTAACTCGATAAACTGGTCGATCTGTTCAAAATAATCACGAGATGACTCCGGCCCAGTCAATATCAACGGGAAGGGAACGCGAGCATTCTCTGGATTTAACAGAATGCCCAAAATATATAATATCTCCTCAGCTGTGCCAACACCGCCGGGGAATACAACAATGCCATGTCCGGCGCGCACAAAGCTTTCCAGTCGCTTTTCGATGTCAGGCAGAATGACCAGTTCGTTGACGATTGGGTTAGGTGATTCGGCAGCAATAATACCAGGCTCTGTCATGCCGATATAACGCCCGCCATAAATGCGCTGTTTACTATGGGCAATAGTTGCGCCCTTCATCGGCCCTTTCATGGCACCAGGCCCGCAACCGGTGCAAATATCGAGTCCCCGTAATCCAAGCTCATAGCCAACTTCTTTTGTGTAGTCGTATTCTTCACGCCTTATCGAATGACCACCCCAACAAACCACAAGGTTTGGCTCTGTTTCGGGTAGTAAAATATTTGCATTACGTAAGATATGAAACACCGCATTGGTAATGCCTGTGGAAGTACTCATATCAAAATTTTGATTGGTGATTATTTGATTTCTAACATAAACAATATCGCGCAGCACCGAGAATAATTGCTCCTGAATACCAGTAATAACATGTCCATCGACAAAGGCGCTATCGGGTGCATTTTCGAATTCAAGCTTAATGCCGCGCTCCTGCGGAATGACACGAATATCAAAATCATGATGTTCTTCGAGCACCTGTTTTGTATCATCGACAATACTGCCAACATTCAGCACGGCCAGGGAGCAGCGTCGAAACGTATCGTAACTGCTATCATGTTCACTGCTTTGCTTGAGCTCATCCACTTCCATGTGCGACAAAATTTCTAGTTGGCCATGTGGTCTGATGCGAGTAGTTTCCGTATTTTTGCTCATAGAGTTATAATTGCTTCTAGTATTGAGAGTTTAGGTGAAAATGGCGTGCAGGACCTACACAGGGGTATAATGACATGAGTGATGAATTATTCGAAGTCGCTTTTTCCGATCAGGTAAGCGATATCGCCGATAGTGATAACGTGAAGGCCAGAGTCGGTAAAATGTTCAATGCTGACGCGACTAAGATTGTCCAACTATTTTCTGGTAGACGCGTTGTAATCAAGAAAAATATTGATCGACCAACAGCTGAAAAGTATCAAAATGTGTTTGCAAAAGCAGGTGCAATCGCCGAAGTTAAATCGATGGTCGCTGAGGGTACTGTGGATATTGCCGTCACCCATACTGCCACTACGGATGCCCCGCAACCGAATGAGCAGACGAGGCCTGCACCCGTTCAATCAACACCCGTATCAGCCGATGAAGCCGATGCGCTTATCCCGCCCCAAGTCGATCCACTAGGCATTACGGGCGATAAAATTGCAGATTTAGCCGTCACCATTGCGCCAGTAGGTAGCACCATGCAGGACCAATCGGAAGAAGTTGTGGCAACTACCTTTGACCTGTTGGGATTAGATGTCGCCCCTGCCGGCAGTCAGATTGGGCCGAGCAAAAAAGAAGCCGCTCCACCGCCACCCGATACGAATGGATTATCCATGGCTGATTAAACAGGATCTAGTGAAGCAAATTTCAAAACCCAGGTGAAGGGGAGTAGGTATACTGCCCCAAGCTATGCTCGAAATTAGGCAATCAAATCATTATCACTAGTTAATAGTGTTCTCTGGAATAGTTATGAAATTATTAGTACGGAATTTAGCTCGTTCGACAACAATAAAGGAATTGACCGATCTGTTTCAGGCATTTGGCAAAGTTCAATCCTGCAATCTAGTGATGGATGAAGTCAGCGGTGTATCTAAAGGTTTCGGCTTTGTCGAAATGCCAAAGGCTGGGGAAGCAAAAATTGCATTGAAGAATCTCAACAACAAAACCGTTGGCAGTAATAAAATACGAGTTAAGAAGGCCGTAGAGAAAAGTGACGAATAAGCTACTTGTGCTCACCTTTGTGTTAAAGCGCCTCCACCGCAGAGTTGGGCATTGTCCTTCGGCGCACAGATAGATCTAGATTTCGTATCCAAATAAATCAATGACTTTTGTAATTTTGACACAAACCAATCTTGATTTGTCGATAGAGGCCATTCGATAGACGTACCGCACTTGGCCCTCAGTGCCTACTGTATTCCTTCATGTGTAGTCCTCTACTTCTACTGAGTTGAACCGGAAATTTAGATAGAGGTATTTTTTTGCTGCCAACTTCCGCAATGTTGAAAGCAGACCATCGACTGCGCCTAAGGCATCCGCACCGATTCAGCGGGTTCGGTAGGCTTCAATCATGCTGGCTATATCGTCGGCAAGCGCCTTGATCTGAGTGCGGGGCACGTTGCGCTCGGCAAACGCCCGCAACCCGATGATTTGCGCTTGCAGCAAGCGGGCAAGTCGTGGGCACTCCACATCGGCACGCAATTCCCTCTGTGTCTTGGCCTTCTCGAGCGCCTCACACAGCCTCAGCTCGATGGTCGCGAGCATTGCCTCCACCTGAGTCAATAACGCGGTGTCTTCGGCATTAACTTCGAGCAAGGTCTTAATCAGCATGCACGCCTGCGCAGGCGCTTGCGCGTCGCCGCTACAGGGGCCAGCGAATGAGCGTAGGTAGCGTTTTAATCCGTCTACAAAGCTCGGTGATTCTTCGACTATCTGACGAAAGCTATTTCCGTCACGGCTGGCGTATGCCTCCAGCACTTCGGCAAACAGGCCGCTTTTGCTGCCGAAGGTGGCATAGAGGCTACCGGGGCGCATATCCAGCGCCTTCTCAATATCCTTCATCGATGATGCGTAATAGCCTCTCGACCAAAAGAGCTCAACGGCTCTGTCCAGAGCGATTTGGCGATCAAAACGAACAGTGCGGGGCATCATTGGCTCTCGGATAAAAGGTTTAGTGATCGTTCAATTATAACTTGATTGTCTACTCAGCTTCAATTAGGGTGCCCCCTTACTTGAACGATCACTCAAAAAAGGATACACCCAATGAGCTCTTTTATTCTGCATGACCACAACAGCGCACCTGAAGCCGCAAAATCCCTGTTGGAAAAATCGCAGAAAGGGTTTGGCATGATTCCAGGCTTGCATGCGGTGATGGCAGGAGCCCCTGGTTTGCTTGAAGGTTATCAAGTGCTGCATGGCCTGTTTCTTAACAGCAGCCTCAACGCCGATGAAAAAACCGTGGTATGGCAAACAATCAACGTTGAGCATGCCTGCCATTACTGCGTGCCCGCGCATACGGGCATCGCCAAGTCGATGAAGGTTTCGGACGAAGTGAGCAATGCATTGCGCGATGAGACACCGCTGCCCACTGCTAAGCTTGAGGCGTTGCGCGACTTTACTCTAGCCATGGTGCGCCAACGTGGCGAGCTTGAGCCAAAGCAAGTGCAAGACTTTTATGCGGCCGGGTATACCCAGCAAAATGTGCTGGAAGTCATCTTGGGCCTTAGCCAAAAGGTTATGAGCAACTACACCAACCACATCGCCCAAACACCTATCGACGAGCCGTTCAAGCAGTTTGCCTGGACTAAGAATTAATCCCACTAAAGGCGCAGCAATGCCCGACGCAACCCTGTTCTGCACCGGCACAACACGCACGCTCGTCGGCGCAATTCGCCGAACAAAATAAGGGGTCACCCATTATAAATTCCCGGTCAAGCAGGCAAAGCCAATTCTTTCGGTTAATATCAACCGAATCATTTCAGCCCATAAGGCTATGCTGTTTATTTCACTAATCAGTGCCCATCCAGAAATAGGCCTTTTTTCGTAAATCACGATCACGGTGATTAATCGATCCAGCCTATAACTCTTGCCCTAATTAATCAACGACTGTTCAGATCATTTTGGTGGTTTTTAACCCCTATCCGTCATTTTCCAGCCACCCGAAAACGCCTGGCAGTAAGCCAGGCCATGAAAACAGGCACCTACCTCAGTCGGTTATACTTTATCCCGATTGTAATCGTGCTAAACGCGTCAAGTTGTAACTGATCACGGCAGACCACACAAATGCCTTGAACCCATTATGACCTTTCCAGGTTGCTTTGCTCGCACCAAATGCGCGTTTGAGTTCCGATATATTCCCTTCGATACCGGCGCGGAAATACCGTAATCGATCAAATGTTTTCTGCTTCACGCCTATGGCCTGGTTCGTCAGACCGACGTGCTTATTAAACGCCACGCGCTTGGCCCCGGCCTTCGGTAACATTAGCCTGACTGGCATAACCACCGTCCGCGACGACACTAGTGGGGAGTGCCTTCAGCGTTGATTGATGATATTCCAGCACTGGCAGGAACAGGTCCTTATCCGATGGGTTTCCTTCTTCTATCGACAGATAAGTAATAAAACCACAACTTTCACTGCTCAAATTGATTTTATGACCATACTGTACGTCGCGAAATCCTTTGACGATAATGTCGGTGTGCGGCTCGAAAAGGCTGACGAGTTTTTCCGTGGAATGAATCTTCTTCTTGTGGATAACACGGAGCTCAGTTTGATAGATTATTTTTAGCATTAAGTTCCTGTAGTGCTCCACTATTAGCATCCACTTTTCTTTTTGATCGCCTTTGATCCGTAAAGCGGATATTAATGCCTGTGGCATCTTTACTCTTGGCCAGTAGTCGGCTCAATACTCGGATGCCATCATTCAATAAATGGCAATCGCTTGGTGGTGCGATGTTGCTGGCTACGACCGTGCTATCGGTGCGTAATTTCTCCATCGATAAAACACCTTGCTCAAGCCAGTGCGGAGACAGTATTTCATGTATTGCCTCACTGCTGCCCGTTAAGAACGAAAAATATGGCTTGATTTCCTTGTTGTTTTTCAATGACTTGTCGTGATTTCATTGTAAATATTCGGTGAACCCATTATCTGCTAAATAAAGCACGGAACACATAGGGAGAAATACTGTATAAACTGATCAATGGAAAGCGCATCAACCATTACCCATTTATCTGATCCAGCACCCTTCGCACAAGTTTGGGTTAGCATTACCCGGCAGGAACAGATTGAAGTGACGTGTAGACTTCATTATCTGGAGGCACAAAACCAGATTTTGAAAAATAAACTGGAACAAGCCCTACAGGAAACCATTCGTCAAAAGGCCAAAAATAAAGATCTGCAGAATAGACTTTTTGGCAGGAAAAGTGAAAAGGAGAGTTCAAAAAATTCGGAAAAAAGTGGTTCTGCTGACAAG
>JBDNJA010000193.1:0-23883 GCA_041688005.1 Gammaproteobacteria bacterium | reverse complement strand
AGACTTTAACGTGAATTCACCAAATTTAAGTGCGCCGCGTTGCAGACAATAGTCGAGAAAGCGTGATTGAAATTCTTGCATAGTTTACCCAGATGAAAATTAACTGATGTATCATAGCGCCAGATTTTACGAATGAAAGTATCTTTAAATTTTGTTGCCCCAGGAAACGTCTATATGCGAGTGATTTCAGTCAATACCAACGGCATCCGTGCCGCATCGCGTAAAGGGTTTTTCGATTGGCTGGCGACCCAACAGGCAGATTTTGTCTGTATTCAGGAAACAAAAGCTCAGGTTGATCAACTCGAAGACGCCCTGTTTCACCCCCAGGGTTATGTCTGCAATTACTTTGATGCATTGAAGAAGGGTTATAGCGGTACTGCCATTTATAGTTTACATAAGCCGTTGCAGGTTATTCGTGGGTTTGGTGAGTCGGAGTTTGATAACGAAGGTCGTTATATTGAATATCGCTATGCCAATTTATCGGTCATTTCGTTGTATGCACCGTCTGGTTCGTCGGGAGATCATAGACAGGAATCGAAAGTCCGATTTATGGAGAGCTTTATGCTGCATTTGCAGTCATTGCGGCGTAAGCGGCGAGAATTTATTATCTGTGGCGACTGGAATATTGCGCACCAAAATATTGACTTAAAGAACTGGAAACCCAATCAAAAAAACTCAGGCTTCCTGCCCGAAGAAAGAGCCTGGCTCGATGACCTGTTTGATCGTGTTGGCTTTGTTGATGGTTTTCGACAGGTAGATCAACGCGAAGAGCAATATACCTGGTGGTCGAATCGAGGGCAGTCCTGGGCCAGAAATGTCGGCTGGCGTATCGATTACCACATGGTGACACCGGGTCTAAAAGACTTAATTCAGAGTGCCTCTGTTTATAAAGATGAACGCTTCTCCGATCACGCGCCGTTAATACTAGATTATGACTTTGCACCGGCACAGAAGTAAAATTATCAATGAGTGACGAATTAACCGGGAAAAGCTGGCAGACAACTCTAAAGGGTTTTACTCATCCCCGAGTAGTCACACTTTTATTTCTTGGGTTTTCAGCGGGTATCCCGTTATTACTGATTTTCTCATCGCTGAGCCTGTGGTTACGTGAAGCTGGAGTCGAACGAGCGACCGTTACCTATTTCAGCTGGGCGGCACTTGGATTTTCGTTCAAGTTTGTTTGGGCACCGCTGGTTGATCAATTACCCGTTCCTCTATTGACTCGATGGTTGGGCAGGCGTCGTGGCTGGATGCTACTCGGCCAACTGGCCATTATATTGTCGATTGCTCTGATGGCTTCTGTCGATCCTCAATCGGGATCGAATAGTTTAACCCTAATGGCTATTGCGGCAGTGATGCTGGGTTTTTCGGCAGCGACACAGGATATTGCTATTGATGCCTACCGAATCGAGTCGGCTGAACCTGATTTACAGGCATTAATGTCGGCGACTTATATCGCTGGTTATCGTATAGGCATGTTGGTTTCCGGTGCAGGTTCTTTGTTTATTGCCCATTGGCTCGGGTCTAATAGAGATTTTTATTTATATCAGGCATGGCAATCGACCTATCTGCTAATGGCAATGGTGATGTTGGTTGGAGTTCTCACGACACTGATTATCAGAGAGCCTGAGAGACAGTCACAATTTGATCTGGCTGAAAACAACTTGCCTGAAAACCGAAGGGGCTATTCTCGTATATTGCTATTTTTCGTATTGGTTGTCGGGGCTTTCATCGCCAGCATTTACCTTAGCTCGGCTCTGCCCAATGTGATTAGGCTTTTAGTGGGGATAGCTGTGGCCTGGTTATTCGCACTAGGATTGGTCAAAATGAAAATCATCGAGTACGGCGTGCTCGACCAGACCTACATTGCCCCAGTACAGGATTTTTTCCAACGATACGGCCTCTCGCTGGCTTGTCTTTTACTCGCACTGGTCGGTTTATATCGTATTTCCGATATTGTATTAGGCGTGATTTCGAACGTGTTTTACCAGGACCTTGGGTTTAGTAAACCTGAAATCGCCAGCGTGGTGAAAACCTTTGGGCTATTAATGACCATAGTCGGTGGGTTTATGGGGGGATTGCTGTCGATGCGTTTTGGTGTGATTCGGGTGTTGTTTCTGGGTGGTTTGTTATCGGCAGTGACGAATCTGTTGTTCATGGTGCTGGCTTCGAAAGGACACGACATCAGCTGGTTGTATATTGTCATTTCAGCTGATAATTTATCAGCCGGAATCGCGAGCGCAGCGTTTGTAGCCTTTTTATCCAGCTTGACCAATATTTCATTCACTGCCACGCAGTACGCAATATTTACCTCACTGATGACTTTCCTGCCCAAAGTGCTGGGTGGTTATTCTGGCACCATGGTCGATGGTATGGGCTACCCTAATTTCTTTTTAGCTACTGCATTGATGGGCGTTCCAGTGCTAGTGCTGATTGCTTTTATTAGTCGTCGACAGCAATTTTCGTTTAAATTAAGGGCAGATGATTAACGGCAATCGCTATTGATAGGCCAATGGTTGTCTACGCCTTCCGCCATCAAACGTAATGGTTATGCCCGTAGTCGTCGACAGAGCCTTTGCATGATAGACGCCTGGTTGGAGCGTTGTGCTTACGGCCATCGACGCAGCGAGTTGATAATCCGCTGACATATCGGCTAGATCTTTTTTCAACGGGTTAAGCTTATCTTTCTGATCCTTCACTTCGACCTTGCGGTCGTTTCTTATCATTACCTTTTACTTCGAGCTGGGAAATAGCCCCCTGTGAGTGAAAGCCATCAGTTTAACGCCTTTACGATGAGTTCCCCCCCGGTTTTGGCGTGAGTTGCAGCCATCTGGAAGTCTAATAACACGTGTAAGTCATTATTGCAGTGAAAGTTTTGTGTCACCCAATTGATATCTGGATATTGAGAAAAGAAACCGTTCAGCATTTTCCTGATAGCCTAGCGATTGCTGAATACGCTGACGTTGGCTGAATAGTAACAGGCGTTTTCGTCGAACATCTGGTCAACCAGTGATAATTGATGTGCGTTCGACAAGGTGACATAGGCTTTTGCCAGCTCAACTTTTTCAAGGTTATTTTTTATTCGAATACCCTCTGGTTTCACGTCGGATTAAACCGCCACAGCTTTAATCATAAAAAGAGTTTACACACAGTCGTTAAGTAATTTAATCCTGATAGGATTGCCGCTATAATCGACACCTTTTTCTAGTCGAAGCGAATATGCCTGAAATGACGAGTAGATCTAAATCGCCTGTTGTTCTGTGCTTTTCGGCCCACGATGCGACGGGTGCCAGTGGTATGGCAGCCGATATTGAAGCGATTGTCAGTCAGGGTTGCCATGCGAGTACGGTGATTACCTGCCTGACTGTGCAGGATTCACAAATGGTGTCGAGTCTGATACCCATTGATGAGGATATTATTGTGCAAAGTGCGCGAGCGGTTCTCGAAGACACGCCAGTTGATGTAATTAAAATTGGTCTGATTGGCAGTGATGAGGGTGTGCAGGCGGTTCATAGTATTTTACTCGATTATCCTGATATCCCGGTCGTATTCGACCCGAGTTTAATTTGCAGCAACGGTACGGAATTGGCTGATGACGATATGGTTAAATCGATTCGAGAACTACTGATTAATCATGCAGATATTATGACACTTAGCGCGGCTGAGGCAGGTATGTTGATTCCTGAAGCGGATAATCCGGCGGTGATGATGACGGGCTTGATGGATAAAGGTTGCGATCATGTATTACTGAGTGGTAAACGTGAGCCGGGCACCGCCGTGGTAAATTCGTTGTATCATAATTATCGAGTGATCGAGCAATTTGAATGGCCGCGTCTAGACAATGAGTTTTATGGTGCTGGTTGCACGTTATCGGCTAGTCTTGCGGCTTTGTTGGCCCAGGGTCTGGACTATTTAAGCGCTTGTCGTGAAGCACAGAATTATTGTTGGCAAAGCCTTAAGCATGGTGCTCGATATGGCATGGGCCAGTATCAACCATCGAGACTTTACTGGATGCACGACGAAGAATAAAAAGCACCTCCAATACCTGCAATCTTTATTATTACGGATCACACTTTACGGATTACTTTACCGGATACATAACCATGTCAAAATCTGAATCACTAATGCAACGCGCCACTCAGGTTATCCCTGGGGGGGTCAATTCTCCCGTACGCGCTTTTAACGGAGTTGGCGGATCGCCACTTTTTTTCGAACGTGCCGAGGGTGCCTGTTTATTCGATGTCGATGGCAAATCGTATATTGATTATGTTGGTTCATGGGGACCGATGATTTGTGGACATGCTAATCATGAAATTATTGATGCTGTCTGTGATGTGGCCAGAAAGGGATTGAGCTTCGGTGCGCCGACAGAAGTTGAAGTCGAACTGGCTGAACAAATTTGTTCGGTTATGCCCAATATGGACAAGGTGCGAATGACCTGTTCTGGCACCGAGGCGACCATGAGCGCGATTCGGTTAGCACGCGGGTTTACTGGTCGAGACAAAATCGTCAAATTCGAAGGCTGTTATCACGGTCATTCGGACTCGCTATTAGTAAAGGCCGGTTCTGGGGCGCTGACATTAGGCGTGCCCGATTCACCCGGTGTGCCAGCAGCCTTTGCGGCCAGTACACTCACCCTTGAATACAATAATGCCGAGCAGGTAGCTCAACTGTTTACGGAAATAGGTTCTGAAATCGCCTGTATTATCGTCGAGCCGGTGGCCGGAAATATGAACTGCATTCCGCCCGCGGCTGGTTTTCTCGAAGCATTACGAAGTTGTTGTGATCAAGCCGGTAGTGTTTTGATTCTGGATGAAGTAATGACTGGATTTCGGGTTGGTTTAACCGGCGCCCAGGGGCATTACAGCATCAAGCCTGATCTGACAACGTTGGGTAAGATTATTGGTGGCGGTATGCCGGTAGGCGCCTTTGGCGGACGAGCAGAAATCATGGATTACATCGCACCCATTGGGCCAGTCTATCAAGCCGGGACATTGGCGGGTAATCCGGTCGCGATGGCGGCGGGGCTGAAAAATCTGGAAATTATTTCACGGCCTGGTTTTTACGAGGCGCTAATCGCGAAAACCAGTCGATTAGTCGAAGGCGTGCTTGAAGCAGCAAAGGCAAATAATATTCCCATGCAGGCGAATCAAGTAGGCGCTATGTTTGGGCTGTTTTTTACTGATCAACAGCAGGTGGCCAGTTTTGCCGATGTGAGCCGTTGTAATACCGAACGATTCAAACAGTTTTATCATTTAATGCTTGAGCAGGGTGTTTACCTGGCACCTTCAGCATTCGAAGTTGGGTTTGTTAGTTCGGCCCATAGTGACGAGCAGATAGAGCAGACAATTGCTTGCGTAGATAATGCGTTATCGCAGATTACGGGATAATGGTTGATTGCTGTTGGTAGAAACTTAAGGGGTAAACGATACTGCCTGTTTTTCCCTTATGTTTTTGTCGTTTAATCGCCTAAAGCCCAATGCCGTTAAGTTAGATAAAAAATAACGTAGGTCGGGTTAGCGGCTTTATCGCTTATTATTTATCAATTAATCCGACGCACATACCCCGAAGTAGTCTCGAAATGCCGGCTTACGCTATCCGTTCGGCTTTGTCTTCTAAGTCCGACAGACGCTTAATGCCCCAATAAACCTTTTTTCAAATCACTGTCGGCCGGAAAGTTGCCTAACCATATTTCGAGTAAGGCATTTTTAAAATCCACTCCGGGAATAATGCCTTACAGATTTTTAGTTGGCCATGGTTTCTTTATCTTGATTTTGCTCGAAGCCACCGCACCAGACTTTCACGAGCTTTTCCTTTTCGACCTCTTTATAAACGAAATCTATTTGTAGGCGATAGGCGCTCGAGGTAGATAAAATCTCGGCGACATCGCTGCTTTTGTCGGCCAGGTAAAGCGAGCCGACGTAGATATCGACCCAGAATTTTTCTCGTAACCCGACCCCTTTTAACTGTAATACTTCACCGTTTTCGGCTGTGATTTCGTCGTCGAGATGAATTCCTGCCTTTTCGACAGAATGAGCCGAGGGGAGATGAATAATAAAGCTAATGTCATTATCAATATTTTCATTCGTGCATGTTCTCTTTGTTTAGACTGATTTCATTCTAACGCTAGGGCCTGCCAATGCCCCCTGTTGATTGTGCTCTGCTGATGGTTAGGCTTCGGTGTCTGGTTTGTGGTACTGAATGATGCCCAGGCGTATTAGCTCGGCATGCAGTACTACAGCCCGATCAAGGCATTTTGGGACTTCGAGTAAGCGCTGTTTAAAATTACTGTCTAGCGGTAGCAGGTAAATGAGCTGGTAGAGTATTTCGGCAAAGCCATCATCTGGATTGAATATTCTGGCCTCTTGCTGGCTGATATGCTTTAGCAATTCTTGCATATAGAGGTACTGCCCTGGAACCTCTTTTTTACTTTCTTCATCAAGTACATTGACGGTAGCGATGGTTAATCCATCCGACTGAGTACGTGTTTTTTTAATTTCAAAACGATGCATGCCGAGTGCTGTAATGCCAAGCAATCCATCATTTCTATCTTGCCAGTCATAAATTCTGGCGATGGTTCCGACCGAGTGAATTTCGCTATTGCTCTGGGTCTCTTCACCTTTATAGAGGATAACGCCAAAATTAGATGCTTCGCGCATACAGCTTGCGATCATGTCATTATAACGAGGCTCGAAAATTTTGAGTGATAACGCATTGCCCGGTAGCAGGACAGTTTTTAGCGGGAATAGAGGTAATTCGATCATAGATGCGTTTATTGATATAACTTATTGTTGGTAGGGCATTAATCGCTAGCCGCCCAGCGGGGTGATATTTTATTTGGGATGTCGAGTTGATCAAGAATTCGGGCGACGACAAAATCAACTAAATCACTGACTTGATTGACCCCCTGATAAAACCCCGGGTTTGGCGGTAATATGACGACGCCGAGGTTTGACAGCTTCAGCATGTTATCAAGATGAATGCTGGAGAAAGGTGTTTCTCTTGGGACGAGTATTAATGTTTTTCGTTCTTTGATAATCACATCGGCAGCTCGATTGATTAGATTCTCACTCGTTCCGGATGCAATCGATGCGAGTGTACCCATGGTGCAGGGGCAAACGACCATGGCGTCGGCGACCGATGATCCACTGGCGGGTGGCGCTGTCCATTGATCTCTGGCATAGGCACTGATGAAGGACGAATCGACTTTAAAATAGTCACACAATTGTTGCTGCATTTTTTGTGGTGAGCCGGTGATCTTTAAATCAGATTCCATACCCAGCACAATTTGGCCTGGTTGCGAGCACAGAAACTGAACATGAACCCCCGCATCGAGGCAGCACTGCATGAGGCGCAAGGTGTAAGGTGCGCCAGACGCGCCGGTCATCGCTAATGTCAGAGTTTTAATCATTGTTTTGTCTCAAATAGCTCACCAATGCCAAATTGGATGTAGGGGCCATAGGTTTAGAGTTTAGAGTGCATGGCTAGAATTAGGCGCTGGTGAATATTATCAAAACCACCATTGCTCATGATAACGATTTGATCAGTTGGTTGACAGTCTTTAACCAGTTGATCGATGATTTGGCCCGTGTCGCTCTTCACCAGCAGCTGAGTGTCAGCGGTGGTGTTCACGAATTGGGCCATCTCATTGATATCCCATTCCAAAGACGGATTGTCGACCATTAATACTACATCAGCCGCACTTAATGAGTGGCTAACTTTGTCACGAAGTGATCCCATTTTCATCGTGTTCGAACGCATTTCGATAACCGCAAACAGGCGGCCTTTGGTTTGGGCTTTTAAAGCTTCTAAGGTCAGCGCAATGGCGGTCGGGTGGTGCGCAAAATCATCAATAATTCGAATACCATTGATCTCGGCGATCACTTCCTGACGGCGCTTTACACCGCCAAATTGGCTTAGCGCCTCTATCGATGTTTGCAATGGAACCCCAGCGTGACGCGCTGTGAGTGCGGCGGCGCAGGCATTTAAGGCATTGAATTGGCCTGTTTGAGCGAGTTTGATAGAGTAGCTTTGTCCGGTGCGTTGATCTCTCATAACGGATTGATCATCGAGGGTGAAATCTGCCTCATTGCCGGTCGAACCCATACCGGCTGAACCAAAGCCAAGACAGTCGCTCCAGCAACCCATGGCCAATACTTCATCCAGCGCCTCGATATCTCGATTGTGAATAATAAGGCCGGTTTTTGGCAGGGTTCGGATTAAATGATGAAACTGACGTTGAATTGCAGGCAGGTCGTCAAAAATATCAGCATGGTCAAATTCAAGATTATTGAGAATTAAGGTGCGCGGGTGGTAGTGAATAAACTTCGAGCGCTTGTCGAAAATAGCCGTGTCGTATTCGTCTGCTTCAATCACGAAGAAGGGGCTCTCGCTCCCATCATTCATCTGGCCCAGGCTGGCTGACTGAGAAAAATTTTGACTGATACCACCAATTAAATAGCCAGGATTCAGTCCACTAAATTGAAGGATCCACGCCAGCATACTACTGGTAGTCGTTTTGCCATGCGTACCGGCAACCGCCAAAACCCATCGGCTACGCAATACTTGCTCGTACAGCCATTGCGGACCAGATGTGTACGGCAGATTATGCTCGAGGATGTGTTCGAACTGCGGGTTGCCACGAGAAATAGCATTGCCGACGATAAATACAGTGCCGTCGTCAGGCAGGCTGTTGGCATCATAACCATCATGAAGTGTGATGCCAGCATCGTTAAGCTGAGTGCTCATAGGCGGATAGACGGCCGCATCAGATCCCTCGACTTCGAACCCTTTTTCGCGGGCTAAAAGAGCAACACCCGCCATGAATGTTCCACAAATGCCCAATATATAAATTTTCAAATTTAAATTGCCTTTAAAAGCGGAGAGTCCTTAATTAAACAAATACGAAAAAACCGTAGGTCGGGTTAGCGGCCTTATCGCGTTACCCGAAGCACATACCCTGCCACAATTCCGAAATGGTGGCGCTATCGCTAACCCACCCTACCTATTAGCTTAACGGCATTGGGACAAGTCCCTAATAAAGCCAAACAATGATGAGCTGATATAACACAAAATAGTTGAAGGTAATCATAGCTGAAACCAGAGTGCCTATGTCGAAGGCGCGTTTAAAAATAAGCGACAATACCGCGAGGTTCCACAAAATGAGTGCCACCGCTAAATTGACTTCGATCTGGGTCAGGGATTCACTCGACAGGCTACTGGCTATGATTATCCTGTAAATGGGCAGACTAACTGCCGTCATCACCAGATTGGCACCTATTAAAGCCGACAGCGTTTGATAAAAGCGCGGCAGCGTCTTCCTTAGACGTAAACCGACATAGGCAATCAGGGAAAGCAGGACTAGTTCGAGAGAAATTTGGCCGACGATAGTGAGGTAGCCGCGTTGTGCATCAACCAACATCAGTCCAACCAACAGATAGCTCACCAGACTTAATGCAATGCATTGAATACTATTGGGTAATCGCTCTGGGCTGGAGGATAGCAGGCTCATCATCACATAATGTTTCAGAGAATAAGCCCATTGGGTCAGGTGGTAGATCATAAATTTGGAGCAGGTATAAAGAATAGCCGAATGATTACTTAGTTGCGTATCGAAAACAACTACCACGGCCTGTATTCAGCAAGTATAGGAAGTATGTTCAATCCAGGTTTAATACATTAGGATAGGCAGAGCCTAATTATGACAATGAAGGATAGGGTATTGCAGTGAGTCTGGCCTCTCTTCCCAAATTCCGATGAGTAAACCAGTTTTTCCTTATTACTATGAAAAACATGAGGATTAGGTTGCAGTTAGTTATAATCACGCCAAATTTTTGAGTGACTCCAGAATCCATGAGTAATCCAGTCCATGAATGACGCAGCAAAAACCAACCTTGCAGTAGATAGTCTAGATACGTTCCAGGGGTTAATTCAAACATTACAAAGCTATTGGGCAGAGCAGGGCTGCATAATCATGCAGCCGTTAGATATGGAAGTCGGAGCGGGCACTTTTCACCCGGCGACGTTTCTGCGCGCTATCGGGCCTGAGCCATGGCGAGCCGCTTATGTTCAGCCTAGTCGTCGACCCACCGATGGTCGCTATGGCGAAAATCCGAACCGGCTACAGCATTACTTTCAGTTTCAGGTATTGCTAAAACCATCACCTGATAATTTTCAAGAGTTGTATATTGGCTCTTTGGAACGATTGGGTTTTGATACTCTGGTCCACGATGTCCGTTTTGTTGAAGATAACTGGGAGTCACCCACGCTAGGTGCCTGGGGTCTGGGCTGGGAAGTTTGGCTAAACGGTATGGAAGTCACACAGTTTACTTATTTCCAACAAGTCGGTGGTCTCGAATGTCGGCCTGTTTCGGGTGAAATTACCTATGGTATCGAACGGCTCGCCATGTATATGCAGGGCGTCGACAGTATTTACGATCTTGTTTGGTCGCGCAGTGAACATGGTGACATTACCTATGGTGATATTTATCATCAGAACGAAGTAGAGCAATCAACCTATAACTTTGAACTAGCCGATACAGACGCGTTATTCCATTGGTTCGATGTCTGTGAAACGCAATGTCAAAAATTGATCGAAAAGAAGTTAGCGCTACCTGCTTACGAGCAAGTAATGAAAGCATCACATGCGTTTAATTTACTCGATGCGCGCCACGCTATTTCGGTGACTGAGCGCCAGCGTTTTATTTTGCGGGTACGAACTTTATCGAGAGGCGTCGCACAATGTTATTACGAATCTCGCGAGGCGTTGGCCTTTCCTCTATTGAAGAGTCCGTTGTCGCCCAAAGTAACTCCAGCTGCTAAGGAGACTGACAGTGAATAACGCATCAACTAATAAGGTTTCTATAACCAACGATTGCCTGATTGAATTAGGCACCGAAGAGCTACCCCCTAAAAACCTCAAGTCATTATCTGAAGACTTCGCCAAACTAGTGACTCAGGCGCTCAATGACGCAGGATTGCCAGCAGCATCGATAGAGGTTTTCGCAACACCCCGACGTCTCGGACTATTGATGCGTGATATGCCGACCCAACAGGCCGATCAAATTGTCGAGAAGCGTGGCCCGGCGTTGCAGGCCGCCTTCGATAAAGAAGGTAACCCGTCGAAAGCTGCACAGGGCTTTGCCCGTGGCTGTGGCGTCGAAGTGGCTGATCTACTGCAACGCGAGACTGACAAAGGTATCTGGCTGTATTTCGAGAAAAATGAAATTGGTTTGAGTCTGGCGAAAATGCTGCCTGAAGTCGTCGCAACCGCAATCAATAAACTACCGATTGCAAAGCGTATGCGCTGGGGTGATCAGGCGGTTGAGTTCGTCCGTCCAGTGAAATGGCTGGTAATGATGATTGGTTCAACAGTGGTTGAAGGCGAAGTGCTGGGTGTGCGCTCGGGCAATCAAAGCCAGGGCCACCGGTTTCATGCGCCGGGCCATATTACGTTTTCGAATGCCAGTGATTATATTGCTTGTCTGGCGAATGAAGGCAAGGTTGTCGCGAGTTTCGATGAGCGCAAAAGAATAATCCGAGAACAGATAGAACAAAGCGCAGCCAACCTCGGCGGCGTCGCTCATATCGAAGAAGCGTTGTTAAACGAAGTGACCGGATTGGTCGAGTTTCCAGTTGCGGTGTGTGGCACGTTTGATGCCGAATTCCTGTCGATACCAGTCGAAGCGTTAGTCATGACGATGCAGGATAATCAAAAATACTTTGCGCTGTTCGATCAGCAAGGTGAGTTATTGCCCAACTTTATTACCATCTCAAACATCGAGAGTAAGCAACCAGAGATGGTCGCCAAAGGTAATGAGCGAGTAATTCGACCGCGCTTTGCCGATGCTCGGTTCTTTTTCGACCAGGATCAAAAGCAACCACTGTCGCAGCGTAGCGCGCAACTCGATAAAGTCGTGTTTCAGAACAAGCTCGGTAGCATTGGTGATAAAAGCCGCCGAATCGCCAAACTGGCGGTATCGATCGCAAAACAAATCGGAGCTGATGAAGTTCTGGTAGAAAGAGCGGCACACTTGTGTAAGTGCGACTTAATGACCGAAATGGTTGGAGAGTTCCCCAAATTGCAGGGTTTAATGGGCCGTTACTATGCCGAGTTCGATCAGGAGCCTAAGGCAGTTAGTGATGCAATTGAACAGCATTACTGGCCTAAATTTTCGGGTGATCAATTGCCCGACAATGATGTTGCACAATGTGTCGCATTAGCCGACAGGCTCGATAGTCTGGTTGGTATTTTTGGCATCGGGCAAAAGCCTAGTGGTGTCAAAGATCCGTTTGCGTTACGCCGAGCAGCGTTGAGTGTCGTGCGAATTCTGATCGAAAAAGACTTGCCACTGAACTTAATGCAGCTGATCGATAAAGTCTGCGAAGCACTGGCAGACAAATTTGCCACAGGTTCGGTGGTCGATGATGCGAGTGTCAAGGCAAGTGCAAAAGTAAGCTCCGAAGTAAGCGACTACATCTTTGACCGGCTCCGCGCTTATTATCAGGAGCAAGGTATCAGTTTTGATATTGTCGATGCAGTTATTTCTACCAAACCAGCGGTACTGAGTGACTGTGATCGACGGGTGCAGGCGGTTAATCAATTCCAGAGCAATGCTGCTGCGATTGCATTGGCAGCGGCAAACAAGCGAATTGCCAATATTCTTAAAAAGCAGGGCATTGATCAGGTTGTTGATAACGAACAACCGAATGACAGCGTAGCGATCGATGAAACCTTGTTTGAAGCCGCCGCAGAGAAGCAACTGTTTCAACAATTAATCGATTTACAGGACAAGGTCGATACCCTGTTTGCTGAAGGTGAGTATTTGCAGGGATTGAATGAACTGGCGTCACTTCGACCTGTGGTCGATCAATTTTTCGACGATGTTATGGTGATGGTCGACGACCAAGCGATCAAGGCAAACCGCCTGGCATTATTAGGCCGGTTATTGAATTGCTTTAGGCAAGTCGCTGATTTTTCCAAAATTCAATCATAGTGACCAATCGTAATGATCAAGCATAACTGGTCGGTATCAAATTAGCGTGAAACAAGCTCGACCGACTCCCGTTGCTGAGAGGTAACTATGTCAAAAATGATAATCCTCGATAGAGACGGGGTCATCAACCATGACTCGGATGACTATATCAAGTCGCCAGAAGAGTGGACGCCTATACCTGGAAGCCTGGAAGCCGTTAGCCAATTGAAAAAAGCGGGTTACCTGGTGACCATCGCGACCAATCAATCGGGTATTGCGCGAGGCTTATTCAACGAGCAAACACTACAGGATATTCATGCCAAGATGACTAAACTGCTCGCCATGCAAGGCGCCAGTATCGATGGTATTTATTACTGTCCACACGACCCGCAGGCGAATTGCATTTGCCGCAAACCCAAACCAGGGTTGCTCATTAAAATTGCCCAAGACTTTGATATCGATTTAATCCAAACGCCTTTTGTTGGTGATAATATGTCTGATGTTAAAGCAGCTGAAATGGCGCGAGCAAAACCGATATTACTGAGAACGGGCAAGGGCGAGCAAGTCATACAAAACAACCCCGAAGCAGCCAATGTACCGGTATACGATGACCTGGCACATTTTGTACGCGACACACTTAAAAACAGGCCAACCTAATGCCCAGTCCAATCTATAAATTTTGGTTAGTGATTCGATCAACCCTATTTTGGCCGCCGTTTTTATTAGTCACACTAACATCTGCACTTGTCTTATGTCTGTTAATGATTTTTCCCTTTAGTGTTCGCATGGCGGTTGTCAGGCTATGGATTAATATAAGCCTCGGATTGTTACACGTTATCTGTGGCTTGAAATATGTCGTCGAAGGCACTGAGAACATTCCTCAAAATGGCTTTATCGTGATGAGCAAACATAGCTCGACCTGGGAGACGATTGCCTTACAAAAGTTCTTCGGTCCGTTGATCTGGGTGGTAAAGCGCGAATTGACCTGGATTCCAATTTTTGGCTGGGGTTTGATCGCAGTGAATGTGATAGCACTCAACCGAGGGACAGGGCGCAAGGCCATTACTCAGCTCATCGAGGAGAGTAAAAAGCGTATGGACGAAGGACGCATTCTGATGTTATTTCCTGAAGGCACACGAGTCATGCCAAAACAGCAAAAGCCATTCAAGGCAGGCGGTGCGATAATATCCCAACGCACTGGATACGCCGTGTTACCGATTGCTCACAATGCTGGAGAATATTGGCCCCGCCATAGCTGGATAAAATGGCCAGGGACGATACGTGTCGTAATTGGCAAGCCAGTTGACCCGGAAGGCAAAACGCCTGATGAAATTATTGGTCTGGTTAAAGACTGGATTATCAGTGCAGGTGAAGAAATTAGTGATCCTCAACAGCTGAAGAATATTGGCATTTCTTAAGTGGTATAGGCTGTCAGCTTAGGACAGCTCACCCACAAACATAATTATTTTTTTGCTGGTTAAAAGCAGTGACCAGTGCATCAATCTTATCCTGATCGTATTCGCGCAAGCCGCTTAATACCATTTTCTTTTGGCCTTTGCCGACATACTCGCCATTACAGTGGATGTCGAAGTTAAGCGCAACATCGCCACGCTTTCCGTATAGGCGAAATTGTGGCTCGGTATGAGAGAGTTCGACCGAGTCGATATCCAGCGTATCGAGTGATATTCGCATGTGATCGTAAATAACCAGCGGGCGCTCGGTATTGATCATCACATTATTGTCTTTCATTAAGGGCACTAGCACATGAGGAAAAGTGTGGCCGGAGAACTCGACATAGTTTTTAATTAAAGCGTCAATCAGGGACTGGTCCTGGCTGAGGTCGCCATTGGTCGAAATATCCAGGTATTTCTTGTCATTTTGATCATAGATCGAAATTTCACGCGCCTCGATCCCGGGTAAGATAAGAGTCACGTCGTCGTTCACCATGCCAGAGAACGAAAACCCCATGACCTGCCTTAAGCCATAGTGTTTGATAATGACCGAAAACAATAAATCGCCCGGAACGCAGAAACGTTTCGAACCAACATTGTGCAGAGAATTGAAGTCACCCGCGACCGACTTGGCAAAGTCACTAGCCTGTTGTTGAGTAAATGATAGTTTTGAATCATCCAAGCGGTAGTATTTTTCTAGTTGCATGCGTTAAACTTCCTTTTTTTCAAATGCTATCTTAACGCAATTGATCGATAATCAGCTAGAAAATACCTGAGATTTAATTCAACTAAGATTTGACCTAACTAACGGCCATCCTAACTAAGATCCATCCTAATCATCTATACGGGCTAAAATGACCCCGACTAAAATACTGCGACACTTATGCTGAAATTTACCGACTTAGCGATACGCCGAGGTCCCAACTTGTTATTTGAAAACGTATCTTTTACAGTTTATCCTGGCCAAAAACTTGGTTTAACCGGCGCGAATGGTACGGGTAAGTCCTCGTTATTCGCACTCGTTCTAAAAAGCCTAAGCTCTGATCAAGGTGATTTTTCGATACCAAGTGACTGGGAAATCGCCCAAGTTGCACAAGAAACACGGTTAACTGACCAGCCCGCAGTCGAATTCGTTATCGATGGCGATGCCGAATTACGCCAGGTGCAAGCGAGGCTGGCCAAGGCCGAAGCCAATCATGATGCGAATAGCATTGGACTCTGCCATGTCAGACTCGAAGAAATAGACGGTTATCAGGCCTATAGCCGAGCCGCCCGCTTGTTATCAGGGCTAGGGTTCAACGATGCCGATATCGAAAATCCGTTAAAGCAGTTTTCGGGTGGTTGGGTCATGCGCCTCAACCTCGCGCGCGCACTCATGTGTCGCTCCGATTTATTGTTATTAGATGAGCCAACCAATCATCTCGACCTGGATGCAGTGATCTGGCTAGAGCAATGGTTAAAGCAGTATCGAGGCACCTTGTTACTCATTTCACATGACCGTGACTTTCTCGACTCGGTCGTTGGTTTTATTGCGCATGTTGAACAATTGGGTATCGAAGTATACCGAGGTAATTATTCGGCATTTGAAATTGGCCGTGCCGAAAAGCTCGCCCAGCAACAGTCGGGCTATGTTAAACAACAGGCGGCGATTGCTCACATGGAAGACTTTATCCGCCGCTTTAAAGCCAAGGCAACCAAAGCGAAACAGGCGCAGAGTCGAGTTAAAGCGCTTGAGCGTATGCAGGTCATTGGCCCGGCACATGTCGACTCGCCGTTTCATTTTAACTTTAAGCCACCTCGTGCAATGCCGACGTCGTTATTGCGGCTTGACCGAGTGAATGTTGGTTATGGCGACACAACAATCCTTGAAAACATTAACTTTTCTTTGATACCCGGCGAGCGCATAGGCCTACTGGGTTTGAACGGTGCAGGTAAATCTACATTTATTAAACTGCTGGCGGGCGAACTACAAACCCAAAACGGAAAAATGGATCGCTCGAAAGATTTGAAGGTGGGTTATTTTGCTCAGCATCAGGTAGAGCAGCTAGACGAATCCGTTAACCCTTTATTGACCCTACAACGAATCGATCCAACCTTAACCGAACGAGACATTCGAACCTACCTTGGTGGATTTAACTTCAAAGGCGATAAGGTATTACAAACCGTTGGCACGTTTTCAGGTGGAGAGAAAGCCCGACTAGTGCTGGCCTTGGTGATCTGGCAACGCCCAAATCTAATTCTGCTCGACGAGCCAACCAACCATCTCGATCTCGAAATGCGCCTGGCATTGAATCAGGCTTTGCAGGGATTCGAAGGCAGCGTCATCCTCGTCTCGCATGACCGCCATCTATTGCGTAGCGTGTGTGATGACTTGTGGCTGGTAGATGACGGTAAGGTCGAGGTTTTTGATGATGGCATAGACGATTATCCGCGCTGGTTAGCGACACGAAAATCGCGACTGGCAAACGATGCCGGTACAGTTGCCGTAGTCGAAGGCACGGCGTCGCGCAAGCAACAAAAAAAGCAGGAAGCCGATTTCCGCAAGCTTAATCAGGGCAAGTTCAATCAAATCAAAAAGCTCGAAGCGGCGATGGAAAAACTGTCGGCACGAAAACAGAAGTTAGAACTAAAATTGGCCGATCCATCGGTTTATCAGGAAGCCCAAAAAGTAGAGCTCAGCAAAGTGCTAGCCGAACAAAAACAGGTCCGTATTGATTTCCAGAAAAGTGAAGACGACTGGTTCGAATTAAGTGAAGCAGTCGAGCTGTTGCGAGAGTAGGCGGAAAATTTCGATCACCAATTCGATCACCAATTCGATCAGTAACATGAACCCGAAAAAGAAACTATGCATGGTAATACTGACAACACTGGTGGCATCCTGCGTGTTTGTTGCAAGTGAATCACAGAATCAATACTGGAGTGATGACTGTCATGTGTCGAGTAAAAAATTGACCCTGAGTACAACCGAACTTCAAGTTGGAGTGTCATGCCATGGCTCTAGCGAAATGCTGGCCGCCTGTCTGGTGGCTTATGGTGTGATTGTACCGGTTGGGAGCTTGATTGTTTCTGGCAGTGTTGTGGTGGTTGGAAGTATTTTGAACTGGATTGAGACGCGGGGGCGTTGTTAGGTGGCGCAGAAGATATCAATTACATTGAGCCAACAATAAAGAGGTATCCTTATTTGGGTCGATTTCATCTCACCAATGGAGTTACTGTATTTTGTGTCACAACCTACCTCTGAATGGGTTGCTAGTCATATTGGAAGCCCAGGCGGAACATCTTGACTTTGTTAAGTGAGCGATCAATCAATCGATATATGACCCCCTTGGATTACCGTTGAAGTTTTTTTGCGAGGTTACATATTCAATGCAGGGTGTTGTGGAGATGGGGAGCAAGTCCCTCGGCTATCCGATTAGGTGGGTAGAGTAAGACTCTCTACCCAAACCGTCTCGTACCATTTATACAATTATTCTATGGTGATGGTTCCACTCATACCACTCTCTTTATGCCCACTAATAGTACACGCTGAACCATAAACTCCTTTTACTACTGGAACAAAGTATAAGTCTAAGGATTTACCCGGGTAGACTTCTAGCGCATTAAAAAAATCAGCTTTAATTTCGCCGTCATGGTTTGACTGAACTTTACGAGTAGCGATTGAGTGAAAGAAGTCTTTAGCGGTAAAATAATGCTTTCCTTTACCAATGTTTTTTACGATAAGTTTGTACGGAACATTTTTTTTGAACGCAAGTGAGCTTGGAGTAATTGAATATTCGTTTAATACAACTTCAACAACTTGCATGTTTTTCCAGTCTACGCTAGATACGATCTCACTAGGCGTGAAGCTATGAGAATAACTCTGGTTTGAAAATAAGCTAAGCGCCAGAATGGCGGATACAAAAATATGTTTTATGTTCATTAAAGTGTCCTTTTAACGTGCCCTGAAGATTAATTCACATTACAGGACCGATTGCAAGCTAAATAACGATCAGCGAATTTCGATACAGAACCAAGTGATGGTTGCCATGTTTCGAGTAAAAAATTAACCCTGAGTACAACCGAACTTCAAGCTGGGGTGTCATGCCATGGCTCTAGCGAAATGCTGGCCGCTTGTCTGCTGACTTACGGGGTGATCCTACCAGTTGGCAGTTTGATCGTTTCTGGCAGTGTTGTGGTGGTTGGAAATATTTTGAACTGGATTGAGACGCGGGGGAGTTGTTAGGCGATAGGGGCAGTTCTAATTAGGTTCAGCCAACAGAAAAGGAGAGCTTATCAAGGTCGGTTTTATATTACCGATTAGATTACTGTATTGCTTATCCCACTTCTGGAAGTCTGAAAAATATCTAGATATTGTTTGATGGTCGATCTGTATCGACCCTTTCAACTCAATATTTTTCTATACGACAGGCCCCAATTTCCTTGGGTGTTGCAATGAATGAAAATGTAGATATGATTTAATTCAGTGAATGATCGGTTTTTCGCTGCGAACACTATAATGTTTGACACGAATTTTATTACCTACGACTTCTAGCAGACTAGGCGCTTGTGTCATGAAAGGATCATCTTTGACAGTCAATGCATTATTCCATCAAAGTGACGTATATTCACAATTGGTGCGTTGTAAATCAATCACTTACATACACTATTTGGAATTATACGTCGATTTGACGTGTTATAACATGTCATTTTGACAGCTGGGCGTTAGTGCTTAATAATGATTAACGACTTTCCTGAATTTCCTTTGCAAGCCAGACTTTAATAAGAGATTGATATGGCATGTCTCGTTTATTAGCTTCTACTTTTATACGATCTAATAAACCTTCGGGTAATCTTATTGAAATAGTCTTAGTTGAGGGCTTAAGGTTTGGTAACACAGCGCGTTTAGCTTTGCTCAAATCTAAATATTCGCTCGAATCATGGCTTTCCCAGAATTCACGCTCATCTTTCTCGGTTTTAAAGTCAGGTATTTTCTTAAGCTTTTTCATAAGTCGCTCTCTCTTTACGATGCATATCCCGAGCTGAAATAACTCGAATGATTACGCCATCTTCTCTTAGGGTAAAAGCAATATGTAATTTTCTTCGATCATCGGTTTTACCATACGCATGGTATCTTGCTTCCTCTTCGCTATGCTTCTCATCTTGTAGAAGCAGCAAAGGCTCATTAAAAAATAACTGTTCGGTCTCTGCTTGGGTGACACCATGCTTGTCTTGGCTTTTTCTGGCATTTCCTCCATCCCAATCAAAGCCGATAATCTTGCTTAAATCAATCATGCTGTGTATATTCTCAGCATATACAACTATAGTCAAGGCACTAACCAGCACTTCAACGCGGATGCTCCGCTTCGCTGCGCACAGGAATGATAAAGAATTGCTCACTCACTTAGAGAGATCGGCAAAGTAAAGATTTCGAGTATTTCTCGAATCCAAAAAAGGCAGAAAGAGAGCGTTGGACTGTATCAGAGTTCCTTTCAATAATGTGCGTTGAGCATCAAAATGAAGAGCTTAATTCTCCTGACCAGAGAAGCAAAGTAGACGTTCATTTTAGAGATGCCAGGTTTCAGGTTAAGGAGTTGACAGACCCAAATATGCGGCGTGGAAAACTTTATAAGGATGCATACAACTCGATAAAGGCTGCTACCTCCCTCGATGAAGTGTCTTTAGTAGGAGAAGCGCATGATATTCCACCAGTCGCAAAGATGTATGAACTGGTTTTAGAAGAAGCAAAAAACTGGCGGATGATAATAGATATAGAGAGTTGAAAGGCGAACTGGATTTGCTAATATACGTAACTCGCCCACGAGCATCACTTGTTCAGGAGTCAGAGATTATAACCGAAGATTTCTCATGCTTGGGCTGGAGGTCTGTATCATGTATGAACTCTAAACAGTCGGTTGTTTTATTCTCATCTTGTAAGGGACCAGATTCTTTGTCTGATAAATCTGGGAAAGTTATGAGTAACAATGGCTAACGAGTGCGTCAACGCAGACAAATTTACGCTCCGGGTTTTGTGCATTCGCTTCGTGAATTGTTACACAAACCCTCCACTACAATTTGCCGGTTACGCAGGCGTTAGCACTCAAAATATATGAACTATCGAGTTACGTTAAGCAACTACAAAGAAGATAAGTACTATCCTAAAGTGGTTCGTGTGGTTTCACAAATACTTGAACATAAGCGAGTTGTAGAAACTGTTGATGTGTTTAATAAGATCGGTGTTATATCCGAAGAAAGCATAAAGAAATGGAAAGCTGGGCAGGTAAATTATTTAGAATCAGTAATTGAATGTAATCTTAGTAAAGCAAACCGAATTATGGCTGTTCTTAGTTATCATTCTCATGATCTTAATCTCGGGAAGTCGAGCAATTTTGTAAAACGTAAGGGGCAGTATTTGCGCTTTACAAAGTCTGGAACTAAAAAAATGGAGGAGTGCTATGCTAGACAGTATAGTGTCATTGGAAAAAAGTGCTAACAAAGCCAGTCAATCTGACCTCCGTAAACTGTCTTCTTTTTTGAAAAGTTAGGCGGGTCCGACCCGCTTAATACCTGCTAATTTGGTAGTACCTTGCATAGTACGCCAATGGCGTATATTATTTGAGAATGATAACCGTCGCAGAAATTGAGCCATTTCAAAGAAAAGCAGAAAAACTGCTTTCATCTGAGGAAAGGAAGATTTGATTTCCTACTTATCGGAGCACCCAAGTTCTGGAGATTTAATTCAAGGCACAGGTGGTATTCGAAAATTAAGATGGGCTAAAGGCTCAAAAGGTAAAAGTGGTGGTATCAGGGTCGTTTATTATTTTCACAGCGAAATTATGCCACTTTACCTATTGGCGGCTTTTGGTAAAAATGAAAAAGCCAATATCTCAGCAGAAGAAAAGCATCTTCTGTCAAAATTGGTAAAAGAGCTAGTAGCATTTTGGAGAAAGAGAAATGGGTCAAGCATTCACTGAAATATCGGCTGGACTGGAAGCAGCAATTGCTCATGCTAAAGGCGAGTCAACTAATACCATTGAGCATAAACCTGAGGCAATTAATGTAAAGGCTATTCGTGAGAATACAGGCATGAGCCAACAGAAATTTTGTGCAGCATTTGGTATCTCAATTGGCACACTCCGTCATTGGGAGCAAGGTCTTCGCTCACCAAGAGGGCCAGCACGGGTTTTGCTAAAGGTTGTGCAACATAATCCGGTTGCCATTATTGAGGCTATGCATAAGTAGAAAACATAAACGAATAAGGATAAGTCGCGCGCAGCCGCGACTTATCCTGTTGTTGAACAAGCCCGTCTCGAAGGTACTCTCTATAGGAAATAAATAAAAATAGGCGAAGGGTAATACTAGCGTTATTATCGATTCAGTTTTTTTGCGGGCGAGTCTGATCCTCACCCGCAATCGATGACTGACTTGGTAAACGTTTTCTTAGATGGTTATCCAGTCCTCCGTATTAAGTGAGTGGCAGTATTATTACAGGGATGGTTTTATCCTGATGACAGCCTGCTGCGACTAAAACCTGTGACCGTCATCTTCGATTGACACTTTTTACAGATAAATTGGGGCCGTGCTCGATCTATCTTTTCAGGTAAAATAACCTGTAAAACCCACTGCACGATTTTCAATAACCGTTTCGCATTGCCATGCAGAAAACCATAGTCCCGTGATCGTCTAAACCCCTTGGGCAAGACATGTTGCAATACCAGTGCGATAAAATCCTCGCCGCGTAGCCGGCGGGTTTTTAAGGTATTGGTCTGACTGTCTTTGTATTGGAAGGTCACGTATTCGCCGTCATCACTGAGAATGTTCTTATTGCTGATCACACCGCGGTAGAGATACCGAGACAGATATTGCAGTGCCGGCAATCCCTGGCCAACCGATTGGCATTGCACCACCCATTTTGGGGGGGGTGCGGTAATACTAGCCCCGATTGCTGTATAGCATTAAGCAGCCTCCCTCGAAACACGGTCGCCAGCTGAAAACCATTAAAGAGATATTTTCCCTTGAGTTTCCGCCATTCATTTCGACGTTGATTAACCCCACTACCAGGTATGATCACATGCAAATGAGGATGGTACTTCAATCGTCTGGTATGGGTATGCAATACCGCCGTCATGGCAAGCTCCGCCGCTAATGCTTTATCATTACGTCCAAAGTCTTTCAGCGTTGATATTGCACACTGAAACATCAAGGCATAGATGACCCTCGGATTGGTTTTGGCCAACGCCCTAAGTTCACTGGGTAGTGTTAATGTCACCATAAAATACTCGACCGGTAACAACTTCGCCTTTTGTCGTTCCAGCCATTCAGTTGCACTGTGATTTTGGCAAGCATTACAACTGCGATGTCCGCAAGACTGAGGGTGCTCAGTTTGCCAGGCGCAAGCGTGACAGGACAAATGCACCTGTCCATATTGCCCGCTGCGACAACCAAAGATTGCATTCAGCGCAGACCACTGCTCAGAAGAAGTGACCCGCCCTTGAGCAGTCTTGAACCGGTCTCGATATCGCAAAGCGATCGTGGCAAAGTCCATCTCACACCTCGCCATCAAGCTTGAGCTTAAGTCGAGCAATCAAGCGATTAATCACCTGAGCGGTATTTTGATGAGTCACCTCAGTCAACTGCGTATACAACGCCGTAGTTTTGGGGCATTCATGCCCCATCTCCTGCTGTATTGCCCGAAGATTTAAACCAGACTCGATTAAATGAGCCCCATAGCAATGGCGTAGACTATGAACCGTCACCCTTTTATTGATCCCGCAACTGCGAGCGATGACTTTAAAGGACTTCTGCAATCCGCCACGATCCATCACCGAAGTGGCCTGCTGTCGTAAATCAGCTGTCTTACCGGTCGGAAAGATCAATCGAGAATGTCGATGAGTCGCCCAATAACGACGCAGTGCGTCGAGCGTGACAGCCGGTAGAGTCACGAAACGGTTATCCACAAGGATGTGGTGTATGCCGGTTTTGCAGGAGCAAAAACCGGTCCTTACGCCCCTTGCCCAGGCGAATGTGAACTTTACCTCGGTCGCTATCAATATCACCGATTTCGAGGTTAAGCGTCTCACCTAATCGTAAGCCCATACTATAAGCCGTTAATAGGAACGTCTGATAACGCAGCTCACGGGTGCCATTAATCATGCGCTCGACTTCCTTCACGCTCAGAATATCCGGCAGTACCCGCGTTTGAGGTGGTTTAACAATGTCCACCCAAACCCATTGACGCTCTAAAACGTATTTAAAAAAGAACTGCAGACCGTTACGATCAATTTTAACGGTACTCCAAGAATGGCTTTTCACCAGCGCGGTAAAGTAGTCTTTCAGGTGGTCTTGGGTTAACTGATCAGGACACAGATCAAAGAACTCGGTAATCCGCCGAATGGCACGGGCGTATGAGTCAATGGTCCGCTCAGCCTTGCCTTGTCGATGCAATGCGTTAACATGTTGTTGATATAAGGATTGGTACTTTT
>JBDNJA010000023.1:0-12844 GCA_041688005.1 Gammaproteobacteria bacterium | reverse complement strand
GTCAGTGCAGTCTCTAAGTCTTGTTCGGTTTTCTTTTTGGCGGTGGTATCTAATGCATATACATTAAGACAGTCGCTACCTTCTATCGGTCTAAATGTGACATTATAAACAGTATCTCCACAATTAATGTCTACATAACCTATGCCGTCATTGTCAACAGCCTCTGACAATAATGAATGGCCTTTACTATCCGCCAATTGTCGACTCCAACATTTCAGGAAAGATTTACTCGCTTTATTGGCATAGAGCAACTGGCCATCCTTCGTCAAACGCATCACAGGATTAGGGTTTTCTTCAGGAAAATTGTCTAATCCAACGACTTTAGTATTATCCGTGTTTTTAGCTTCTGATGACAGAATGCATAATGCATGGGGCTGGCTACCTACATTAATAGGGGACAGGCTAGTGGATAATAATATTGATTTTTTGTCCGACATGGATTCCACATCAAGAAAAGCGGACGAAGTTACGACATCACCTTGATTAATGCGTAGCCAAACTTTTTTCCACGAAGTTGACTTTGGTAATAATTGTTGGCTCCATAATATTTGCTCAGAATTAGATAGCAACAATGCCGCCGACCTGTTGAAAAGAATCAATTCACGAAATTCAGTGACTAAAAATGCTGGCGAGCTTAGCTTTTCTAGCCAGAACTGAATCTGACCAGATTCAAATACTCCTTCTTCGTTCCTGATAGAACCGTTCGGCATTCTTATGCACCTTGAGTTTGTTGGTTCAGATATTTTCATTATCGAATTAGACGTCGTTGCGCCCTGTCAGTTCAGTTTTTCTGACATCGTTTTTCTATATTCTATAATTTGTTGTTGTGATACAACAACGCTTCAGTTAGCCACTAACGGAATGCGTGGATAAACCACGTATTTCGTGGCTAAATTTCTATTTTTGCTTCGATTAAGATTAACGTTTTATCCTATAACCCGTTATTTTATATCATGTTTTAATATATTTACGAAACTTAGCACGGTTTTTGCAATGGCGTTAAGTGGTGGTTCTAGAATTGTCGGAAAGATACAACATAGTTGTTTTTCTCCAACATAATCTTTTGGATGACCACCGTCATTTTGAACCAATAATTAACTGGAGTAATTTATAATGAATGATATTTTTAGACCAACGCCAATCGCTATTGCTATCAAACGCCTATCGCTTGGCGTAGCAACAACAGCCCTGCTGACTTCGGTTGGCATGGCCCAAGCTTTAGAAGTCGAAGTGGGGGGTTACGTAAAAACTGATATAACCTACGATGTCGATCAGGATTTAGGTACGACCCTGCTTGCTAGCGCTATTGAAACAGGCAATACAGATTCTACCCCTTCATTTAGAATGGCGTCATTGCAGACGCGATTTAATATTACCGCCACAGAAGGCCCGGTTAAAACTTTTGTAGAGGGCGACTTTACTGGTGGCGGTGGTAACGAGACGATTTCCAATTCAGGGCATTTACGCTTACGTCATGCTTATGGTCAGGTGGGTAATTTATTAATTGGTCAAACCTGGACAACCTTTGGGGATAAATACTGGAAGCTCTATCCAGCAACGGTAGACTTTGGCGGGCCTGCAGCCGCAACCTTTGCCCGACAATCTCAGGTGCGCTGGTCAACGGACATGGGTCTGGATATTGCTATCGAAAATCCAGAAAATGCGATACGGGGTGAAACCCATACCGATACATCACCTGATATTATTTTGCGATATGCAAGGTCAGGTGCCTTTTCGTGGCAAGTTGGCGCCCTATTTCAACAGTTTGAAATCACTGAAGGCGTCAATGACGGGGAATCGGAAAGTAACTTTGGTTTCACTGCTGGTGCTTCATTAGACATTGGAAGTGGTTCGGTATCGGCGAAGATTAATTCTAATTCAAATCGTTACACCTACTATGGCTGGTCTAATCCTTCAGCCGTCGTCTCTGGGGGCAGAATCGAAACAATTGATCATACAGCGGTGGTAGTTGCTTATAATCAAAACTGGGGTGGCCCGTCAAACGGTGTCAGCACAGTCGCATTCGGTACTGTAGAATTCGAAGACACTTATTTAGCCGCAAATGATTTCGAAACGATTTCCACTATTCACGCTAACTACCGATGGAATCCTTACGAACGTGTAACCTTTGGAGTGGAAGTGAGCAATGCTGACGTCGAAAGAATTAACGGCGCCGATGGCGACAATACCCGCCTTCAATTTGGCGCGAAGTTCTCACTCTAAAAAGAACTACTATAAAATGTAGTGTTTTACCCTATATTAACCGCCTTTCGAGGCGGTTTTTTTTATGTTCTACTAACCTTTAAATTTATCTGACAGGGTGCCGTTAAAAATGGGGCGAAAGAGTAAATTAGAAAAAAATGGCAGTGCTCATAAAGCACTTCAAGACCGTCTCGTCCATGCAACGAGCCTGCAACACAGCGGAAGCTTTGCAGCCGCAGAGCGTGAATACCGAAACATCCTGAAGCAATCACCGAATCATAGTGATGCTTTACAGTTCCTGGCAATATTGCTTCAACAAATGGGTAAGCATTCTTCTGCGCTACATTACATGCAACAGGCCTTGAAATCATCACCAAATAATCCACAAATAATCACAAATCAGGCTGAAATTTTTCGGGTTCAAGGTAATTTTGAAAACGCTAGAATATTGGCGGAGCAGGCCATTGTGTTACAGGCTGATAATGTCGATGCATTGGTTATTTTGGGCAGCATTGATTATATTGAAAACCAATCGGAAAGTGCCATAGCTTTGTTTTCCAAAGCAATCAATATCAAACCAGATGACGCTAGTATTCACAACGAACTGGCCAATGCATTGTGTCTTTTTGGTGATTACCAAAAAGCCAAGCGTCATTACCTGACCGGTTTATCTCTGCAACCCGAATTTGATGAATGTCGCATTAATCTCGCAGATACTCTATTCGAGCTTGAACAGCTGGGCCAGTCTATTGAGCAGTATCTGAATGTTCTTGAACGCCAGCCAGAAAATATTAACCTGCGTGTAAAACTGGCTAACGCATACCAAAAAAAGGGCGCTATAAAAGATGCACTCTCAGTTTTAAACATCGCCCTTGCGTTAGATTCCGCTTCAATGGTTGTGAAAATAGAACTCGGAAAACTATTACAGGTCGAAGATCCTATTGCAGCAACTGGATACTTTTTGTCTGTAATAGAAAAGGATAAGGACAATGCAGAGGCTTTATACTGGCTTGGTATTCTGTCTCAGACCATGGGTAAGTTTGATCAGGCGAATAGTTATCTTCAAAAAGCGATTGAAACCGATCCAAGCCATGTTAATGCCTGGTATCGTTTATCGCTCAATCGAGACTTTGAAGTATCTAACGAACAAATTAGTCAACTTCAAAATCGGTTCGATGAACAATGCAAAAATAATCCAACTAACCAGCATCTGGTCAACCTTGGCTACAGCCTTGGACGATTTAATGAACAGAAAGAAAACTATGCAGCGTCTTTTAAATATTATCAGTTCGCCAATCAGTTAAAGTCCAAGGCTAAACCATTCGACCGAAATAGATTTAAAGTACAAATAGACCACATTATAGAAATATTCAATGATGATTTCTTTTCATCACGACAAAATTGGGGCAGTGATTCCAATCTTCCGATTTTTATCATTGGCATGCCGAGGTCAGGTACATCACTGGTGGAGCAAATTCTGACATCACATCCCATAATCCATGGTGCGGGTGAACTGCCGCTCATATTAGAAGTTGCCGAGTCTCAAAAACCTTTCGATGCCAACAAAGCCCAAAGTCACGCATCACAATTTCAAGACCTAAGCCAGCAGCGGGTAGAACAAATTGCAGCTCAATGCCTAAAGGATCTATCTGATATAAACCCTTTGGCGGCCCATATTATTGATAAAATGCCCGGTAATTTCTTCCGCTTGGGGATCATTGGATTATTATTTCCACAGGCAAGAATCATTCACTGTAAACGTGATCCGATAGATACCTGTTTGTCCTGCTACCAACAAAATTTTAAAGAAGGGTTGGTGTTTACCAATGACCTGGAAGATCTCGCCCACGCTTATCGGGATTATTTGCGATTAATGGATCACTGGCATCAAGTGTTGCCTGAACATTTACTCGATGTTGAATATGAATCACTCATTACCGAGCCTGAAAACCAGATTCAAAAATTACTATCCTTTTGTGGTGTTGAATGGGACTCAAAAGTGCTTGATTTTCATCAACAGCAGCGACCAGTATCTACGGCTAGCTTGTGGCAGGTACGCCAGCCTATTTATAAATCTTCTATTGGACGATGGAAGCACTATCAAGAATTTCTGGAGTCTTTACAAAAAGAACTGTCGAATTAATGCCGACCGAAAAGACTTAGCAATTCACATTGATAAATACTGTTCCCATGGAAAGCAAATAAGCATGAACCACATATCGATCCTCAAGGTTATACATATACACAAAACATCAAGCACGCACTTGTGATAAGTTTTCGTCTAGAAAATCCATCAAATAGCCCGCTTTTTTTCTTCGCCATGAGAGTAACTAAATAAAATGGACACAGAAGCCGTCAAGCAAACAGAATTTCAGGCTCAAAAAACTGAGAGGCAGCTGAACTTTTTCCAGCAAATTCTTAACTTTAATGCTGAACCTGTAACATTAAGCTATTTATTCGATAACATTCGAAATTATACGTTTGCAACGACCATTGTGATTGCTGGGTTATGGTTATTAAACAAAGGTGATCTAATCTTCGGTATTCCCTATGTTAACTTGATATTTGGTTTTCACGTGGTGATCTGTGGATTGGTATTGATGGGTTTGAATTTCATTCATTCGATACTCACTATCGCAAAAGCACCAGGGAGACCCTGGCCTGGTTTCGTTATATATCTTACTTTGTTTGTGGGTTCGATCGAGATAGTGTGGATTAGTTTTTGGAGGTTCTATAATTGAAAAACTTAATGAGAGGGGTGTGGATTTGAAATGGGATTGAATCCCCCCAACTCTTTTTAACTGCATTTACGGATTATTTTTTGCGCTTCGATAAACTTTCGGCACGCATGTGCGGAGCAACCCGCCTGGGTGGATTATCCAAATGATCGTTTGGTGAGTCACTTCCGGTACAATACACCCATCTTCCCATTGCGCCTGACTCCGACGGATTCGATGAGCCATAACTGATTAAATTAAAAACGAATCAGTTTATCCATTTAACTTAGAATCAATAGGTGGGGTTACCCGGACGTTTATTTTCATTACACTGTGTCCTCATAAATTTTTTTGACCTACCTGACTGCAGACCTGAAATAGATGTATCTATTGGGCATTCAGCCCTGCCCTTGCCTGGGCAATGTATGTATCTGCTTTTGGCTTCTCGTAGAAACCACTAATTATTAGTAGTTTCGTCAAACCAAGTTACTTTGAATCGCTGTTGTTATGGTGGAAATGAATCATGCCGGCAAATTAGCACTGCCCAGAGCAAGCCATTAAGCGGTACAATAATCGGTTAAACACCCTTCTAAGTAATCCCTTTAATCAGCAACCACACAATAGATAGCTAATGAATTTATCCACCGCAGCATCGCAGCCTACCTCCGTCCATCCGGCCTTTGAATGGATCCGTAGCCAGGTTATTGAGTCGCTCAATGTCACCGTTGAAGAGTATCGCCACCGCAAAACTGGCGCCGTGCACTATCACATGGCCGCCGACAACGATGAAAATGTTTTTCTGGTGGCGCTACGTACCGTGCCAATGAACTCCACTGGTGTTGCCCACATTTTAGAGCACACGGCGCTGTGCGGTAGTGAACGCTATCCGGTACGCGATCCCTTTTTTATGATGATTCGGCGCTCCCTCAACACTTTTATGAATGCCTTCACCAGTTCCGACTGGACCGCATATCCTTTTGCCAGCCAAAATCGCAAAGACTTTAATAATCTGCTCGATGTTTATCTGGATGCGGTCTTTTTCTCCCGCCTCGACGAGCTGGATTTTTGCCAGGAGGGGCACCGGGTCGAGTTTTTTGAGAGCGACAACCCAGAAAGTGACCTTATCTATAAAGGGGTGGTTTTCAACGAAATGAAAGGCGCTATGAGTTCGGTACCCAGCACACTGTGGCAAACGCTGTGTGAGCACCTTTACCCGACCAACACCTACCACTACAACAGTGGTGGCGAACCGGAAAACATTCCCGACCTTAGCTATCAGCAGCTAAAGGATTTTTATCGCAGTCACTACCACCCCAGTAACGCCATCTTTATGACCTTTGGCGATATCAGTGCTGAGCAGCATCAGTCCAGCTTTGAACAGTTGGCTTTGTCACGGTTTGAAAAGCTCGACATTAATGTACAGGTACCCAAGGAGAAGCGTTATCTTGCGCCGATATCTGTCCAGGAAAGCTACGCCTTTAATGAAGAAGGCAGCAAAGATGACAAAAGCCATGTAGTGATGGGCTGGTTGTGGGGACAAAGCACCAATCTGCAGGACATGCTGCAAGGGCAGCTTTTATCCAGTGTACTACTGGACAATAGCAGTTCACCTTTACAGCGCGCACTCGAAACCACCGATCTAGCCAATTCACCATCACCTTTGTGTGGACTGGAAGATTCCATGCGTGAGCTGACTTTTGTCTGCGGTGTTGAAGGCGCCAAAGCGGAAGATAGCGCCGACATTGAAAAAATGATTCTCGGCACTCT
The DNA here is from genome assembly GCA_041688005.1 of Gammaproteobacteria bacterium. GTDB lineage: Bacteria > Pseudomonadota > Gammaproteobacteria. Next base: position 6,158 of record JBDNJA010000023.1, on the reverse strand, counting down.
ACAAGATGTGGCCGACAACGGCGTGCCCCAGCAACAGGTTGAATCGGTATTACATCAACTCGAATTACACCAACGTGAAGTGGGTGGTGACGGCTTTCCCTTTGGCCTGCAATTAATTATGGGGGCGATCGGCAGTGCTACCCACCGTGGTGATCCGATCGCCGTATTAAACCTCGATCCAGTGCTAGAACAATTACACCAGGACATTAAAGATCCCAACTTTATTAAAGACCTGGCACGCAAATTACTGATTGAGAACCCTCACCGGGTAACACTCATCATGACCCCGGACACCGAGTTGGCTGAGCGCCGTGATGCAGCAGAAAAAGCCAAGCTGGCAGCCATCAAAACGGGACTATCGTCACAGCAAAAACAAAACATCATCGACCAGACCAACGCCCTAAATAAACGGCAGCAGCAAAAGGATGACGAGTCCATTTTGCCCAAAGTAGGCCTAGAAGATGTACCTGCCGATATTCGTGTCATTGAGGGCAGCAGCAACAAACTGGGTTCAATGCCTAGCCACAGCTATGCCCAGGGCACTAATGGCCTGGTCTACCAGCAAATATTGATTGAACTTCCACCGCTTTCTGGCGAGTTATTGGCCATGCTGCCCTACTACAGCAACAGCCTGACCGAACTGGGTGTGGGCGATAAAGACTATCTGCAGACTCAAGCCTGGCAGGCAGAAGTTTGCGGTGGTATTAACGCCTCCACCACAATGCGTGCTGCCATTGATGATGAACAAAACATTAAGAGTTTTTTGGTTATTTCATCAAAAGCACTGGCCCGCAATCAACAGCAGCAGGCTGAGCTGATGCAGCAAACCCTGCAATCCGTACGCTTTGACGAACTGCCTCGATTGCATGAATTGCTCAGCCAACAACGAGCAAATCGCGAACAATCAGTCACTGACAGCGGTCACATACTGGCCATGAGCGCTGCCAGCAGTGGTATGAGCCCTAGCGCTGCTCTTAGCCACCAACTCGGCGGTCTTGCGGGCATTCAATCGGTTAAAACACTGGATGAGAGCCTGGGCCACAATGACAGACTTGCCCATTACGCCGCCACACTGAGCGAGTTGCACCAGCTTATTCTGGCAGCGCCCAAGCAATTATTGCTGATTGCCGAAGCTCACAAACTGGCTGACTGCGAGCAAACCATCTCTCAACTTTGGACAGGACAAAACCACACGAATACCCAACGCTTCCAGCCCGAGCCTGTTCGTAATAAGACCAAACAATTATGGGTCGCTAACACGCAGGTTAATTTCTGCGCCAAAGCCTATCCCACCGTTACCATCAGCCACCCTGATGCCGCCCCGTTGACGGTGCTGGGTGGATTTTTGCGCAATGGTTTCCTGCATAGGGTGATCCGCGAACAGGGTGGAGCCTATGGCGGCGGTGCCAGTCAAGACTCAACCATTGCCGCTTTTAGGTTTTACTCGTACCGTGATCCTCGACTCGAAGAAACACTGGATGATTTTGACCAATCAGTTCAATGGTTGTTGGAAACGGATCACGAGGCCGAACCACTGGAACAGGCTATTCTCGGCGTCATCAGCGGCCTCGACAAACCCGGTTCCCCCGCTGGCGAAGCTAAACAGGCATTCCACAACAGTCTATTTGGTCGCAGTCCACAACAGCGCCGCGAATTCCGTCAGGGTATATTGCAGGTATCACTGGATGATTTAAAACGCGTTACTCGCCAATACCTGAAGCCAGAGTTGGCCAGTGTAGCGGTGATTACTAGCCCCTCAAACTTTGAACAGCTTGGCGATTTTGTTATTACACAGCAGTTAGAGGTAACCGCGCTTTAACCCTCAAAGCCTAATGTCGTAGCACAAAAGTCGCAGCACTGCTCGCCTCCGATATTATCGGGGCGGGTATGAAGCTGCGGTAATAGAACTGAAAAAGGCTGCTGAATTATTCATCACTAAATAAACGCTGCTTACCAGGCGTGGACCGGTCCATATGTCCCCAGACTACGAGATCGGATGCCATAATGGCGTGCCATCACACTCGTCAATTTGATAAGGCTAGGCGTAATAGGTAACGATACTCCCTTTCCAACTTGGCACGCTAACCGGCGGGCGTGTTCATCAATCTGTGTCATTTCATTCAACTATTAAGTAAAAATCCACGTTCTTAGAACGTGGATTTTTACTTCGCGTTTTAGAAAGTTTTTGTAATAAGCTTGCAACCTTACTTATTTTCAACTTTATTAAGACTAGATAACTGACTTACAAGGAATATGCTTATGCTCAGCGAAAAATAAAGGTGACGCCCACACTAGGTGTTGGGCGGCTTAGGGCTATTATGTACGGGAGTTAAACCGCATGTTTCAGGGCAAAAAAGCAAAAAGCCTATTCGGCTTTTGCTTGAATGATGAATTTACCCACAGCCACCCTGATGACTTCTACTAAGGTACCTGCTGACAATTCTTTTTCACTGCTGAGATGCCAATCTATGCCTGAATAGCGGTACACCGGGTTGATACTCATAGACACGGCTTCATTTAAAATAAAGCTGTGTCCGACCAAATCACTCGTCACTTTTTTTCTTTCAACTTTGTTTTGCATGGACTTCAACGGGCGCCACAAAAAAATGGCCAATAAGGCAGTCAATACTCCAATGCTGGATAACGCGCTAAGCATCGAATCTGGCAAAATACCACTGTACAAAAACACGCCTGTTATCACTGCTGCGAGACCGACAAAAAACAATACAAAGGTGGAGAAACCCAAAACCACAACTTCGATAACTAGCAATGTCAATCCGGCAATAATCAAACTTTCAGCTAAATTATTGCTTACCCAATCCATTTTTTAGCCCCCGGTATTCTTATTGAGAGTGCTTATAATCGTCATGGCCTGAGCAACCATGCTGGCAGCATCGGTACCGTTATCGGGTAATAACACCACTGAGGATTCTTTGGCTATGGCCTGTTTGGCTTCAATCGCCTTGGTCGCCAAATCAAGTTGCACGGCCTTCTGCCCTTCTTCGGTTGCCGCTGCTTCACCGACTTGTCTCAGGGCTTCAGCTTGGGCGGATGCAACTGCCACAATCGCCTTTGCTTCACCTTCTGCACGTAAAACCTGCTCTGCTTTATCGGCTTCAGCCGATAAGACTACCGATTCTTTTGCACCCTGAGCGCGGTTAATGGCGGATTGTCTGTCGCCTTCCGACTCCAGGATCTGCGCACGCTTCACTCGCTCGGCTTTCATCTGTGCTTCCATTGCTTCCATAACCGACTGAGGTGGAACTATGTCCTTTATTTCATAGCGAAGTACCTGAATACCCCATGGACCAGCAGCCTCATTAATCGCGGAAACAATATTGGTGTTTAACACATCGCGCTCTTCGAAAGTTTTATCAAGCTCCATTTTGCCAAGCTCTGAACGCATAGTGGTTTGCGCCAACTGCGTCACGGCAAACACATAATCATCTATGCCGTAAGTCGCTTTGTATGGGTCAAGCACACGAAAATAAAGCACGCCATCTACAGACAAGGAAATATTATCTTTAGTAATAGCGCTTTGTTCCGGCACGTCGACGGCTTCTTCCTTGAGGGAGCGATCGGCAGATATGCGATCAATAAAAGGTAAAATAAAATTTAACCCCGCCTCTTTGGTCGACTGGTATTTACCGAAACGCTCAACGACATAAGCGCGGTTTTGTGGGACAAATTTAATCGAACTTTTGAGCCCTACCACAATTAAAACCAATACAAGAGTTTGCACGGTTAGTAGATATTCAAATACAACTTCCATTATTTTCTTCCTTAGTGTTTTGCTGGTTTAAAGAATAAAGTTTCAGTAGTATAAAAGGCCTATCCTCCAATATCAATCTGCGAGATCCAATCCAGAATCTATCCTTTTCTGGGTTATTTGCTGTAATGCCAGAACAATTCATCCACCGCTTGTTAAGCAGTTGATTATTTTCAACTAAACGTCATCAGAAAGCCGATAACGGTGGAAAGATTTGCATAGGGCTCAGGAGGTGCCGCTCGGCATGATTTGAACATCCGGTCAAAATTAATGTCATTACTAGAGAGCCAGCAATTTGAATATTCTCATTTAGGGATAGCTACTAGCTAATAGCTACTCAAAACGGAAGGTGACTACATTCACAAAGACTTGATCCGACCCGATATTCTCATTAGTAAAAAACCCTGACAAGGCCCATAATAGAAAACTTAAAACCGCATCAATTAGCGAAGGATTTGTAACCATGAAAAGACGTCACATTAGCATCGCCACCTTAGTCGTCAGCGTCCTGCTTTTCGTCGGGTGTAGTAATAAAACCATGGTGGAAAGTGATCTGAATATTAGCGGTGCTCCCGACTGGGTCAACGAAGGTAATCAAATGCTCAGCGACAAGGATGGTCGGCTATTTCACGGTATCGGCTCAGCACCTGCAATGGGTAATCACTCGCTGCAAAAAAATACTGCTGATGATCGCGCCCGTGCCGAAGTCGCCCGCACATTCAGCTCCTACCTCACCGTCGCTTCAAAGGATTACAGCACCGCAGCTACCCAAGGTGGCGAACAAGTGAGCGAACAGGCGGTATCCCGCCAGATCGACAACTTGACCCAAATTAATTTAACCGGCGCTAAAATCATTGGTCGATGGCAGGACGGCGACACGGGTTTCATTTGGTCACTGGCCGAGCTCGATTTAGATCGGGTACAGAAAACCTTAGACAAGGCAGAGGCTATGAGCCCTGCCCTGCGCGAATTTCTTGCTCAACAGAGCAATTCAATTTTTGATCGATTAACGGGAGCTAAACAATGACAAACCGATGGGCCAGTAACCTCACTCTGATCGCCGCTCTATCTGTTGGCATTATTCTAAGCGGGTGTTCCACCAGCGTTAAACGCCTGGATGCAGGCGAAGTCACCGACCTCAGCGGCGAGTGGAACGATACCGATTCTCGTATGGTGTCAGAAGAAATGATTCGCGATGTAATGGGTCGTCCGTGGATTGATCGTTTTATCTCAGACAAGGGTAACCGACCCGCAGTAATCGTCGGAGAAGTACGTAACCTCAGCCATGAACACATCAATGTCTCGGCCTTTATCAACGATATTGAGCGAGAATTAATCAATTCAGGCGGGGTTGATTTTGTTGCCTCAAAAACGGAACGCGGCGAAATAAGAGACGAACGCAAGGACCAGGAACTCAACGCCAGTAGCGAGACAGCCAAGAAAATGGGGCAAGAATTAGGCGCCGATTTCATGCTTAAGGGCTCGATCAATACAATTCTGGATAGCGAAGGCGATGAGCAAGTACGTTTTTACCAGATAGACCTAAATCTGATCAGCTTGACGGATAACCGCAAGGTCTGGGCGGGACAAAAGAAAATAAAGAAGTTAGTCGACAAATCGACTTTCCGTCTTTAGAGACGCCCACTAGGTCGTACGTTTATAACCGCCACCTGTGAAGCGAATGAAATCGAGGCGCCTGAAGAACAACAAAGGCATTGCGAAATATGCGTTGCCTTTTTTCCTTGGAGCCATCGTTTTGACGCAGAGTGCCTGTGTCAGTGTTACGCTCGAACGCGGTGAAATCGAGCCTTATCTGCTAAGACAGCAACCTGAACAGGCTCTGGCAACGCTCGAGAGTCATAAACCTAATGATCGAAACAAGAGCCTCTACCTGCTCGACAAGGCGATGTTATTGCGCATGCAAGACCGATTTGAAGACAGCAATCGTGCTTTCGAAGAGGCAAAAAAGCTAACTCAGACACTCGATTCCATCAGCCTGCGGGAACAGGCCGCGGCAGTTTCTATCAACGATTCCCAGCGCAGTTACCTACCACGAATCTTCGAACAAGTTTTGGTGCATTGCTTCCAGGCCATCAACTATCTGCAATTGCAGCAATACGACGAAGCTCGCGTCGAGATATTACAACTCAACGAATTACTCAAGCAGGAAGATGACATCCAGATACCTTTTGCTCGCTACCTGTCGGGCCTGGTATTTGAGTTCAACCGGGAACTTGATAATGCACTTATCGCTTATCGCAAGGCCTATCAGGCTTATGGGAGTTACAACAGCGCGATTCCGCTAATGTTAAAAGAAGACTTGCTACGCCTGACTGACTATCTCGGCCTAAGTGAAGAACATAAAAAATTCTTAGATGAATTTGCGCTC
>JBDNJA010000192.1:0-13680 GCA_041688005.1 Gammaproteobacteria bacterium | reverse complement strand
TCGCTAACTCAGGCCTAATTGGTGAGAGCCGGATATTAGCGCTGCTATAAAATCAACGGATCATGTACAGGATCCGGTACGGCTTTGGCGCCAAAGTGCTCGACCCGTTGGCGGCCTTTTTTTCCTAAAAAGTAAAATCGCAGGCTATCTAGCTCTTCATTGTAGGTGGATAGCAATAGGTCTTTAAAAACAACAAACTGTGCTGGATCGACCTCGCATTCAAAGACGGAGTTTTGTACTCGCATGCCATAATCCAGGCAGATTTTGGCAATTCGGCGTAAACGCTTTTGCCCGTTTTCGCTGATTACGCTGACGTCATAGGTCACTAGTATTAGCATTTCTATTTCAACAGATAGGGTGGGTAGTATTCGGTATCTCCCCGTATATGTCTGGCCATTAGCATTGCCTGGCAATGCGGCAGCAGACCAATGGGGATTTTTTCTTCCAGGTAAGGGTGGATGATTTCTACCTGTTTACGTTCTTGATATGCAGTTAATAATGTTTTTCTGGCATCGTCGGTTAACCGGACCGCACCACTGCTTTCTGTGACAAAGTCTTTGATATTGATTTGCTTTCGGTTAATTAATGTCAGCATAAAGCGATCCACCCAGGCTGCGCGAAATTCCTCTAACATATCCAACGCGAGACTCACTCGCCCGGGTCTGTCACGATGCAAAAATCCAACATAAGGGTCTAATCCTACGCCTTGCAAAGCTGAGGCGCATTCCTGTGTTACCAGAGAGTAACCGAATGAGAGTAGGGCATTGACAGGATCGGTTGGTGGCCTGCGTACTCGGCCGTTAAAGGTAAAACCAGTGGTTCGAATTAGTTCATTAAATACGCCAAAATAGACACTGGCAGCGTCGCCTTCTATTCCTCTTGCCTCGTCGATATTTTTGGCGTGTTTAGCACGACGAATACTGGCCGCCAAATGCTCGGCCGACTTTTTTAGTATTGTATTTTCACCATGGTTTCTAATGTCGCGCATTAAAATGGAGCGGCTATTGGCTATTTTTGCGGCAATCGTAAGTCGTACCATTGCCAATGATTTTTCATCGTCATCAGCCCAGCGATATTGCTTTCGGCGTAGCAGGACATTGCCTGATTGCCGACCCTGGACCCTGGCTAAAAATTTGCCGTATTCGGTATAGAAGGTTAGGCCTATACCTTTCTCTCCACAATGTCCCATTAAGAAAGGTGATACTGAAACCTGGCCGAAACAAAAAATATGGCCTATCGCTATTGCAGGGAACTGCCCCAATTTTTCTGCGCCCAGTTTAACTACAATGGTATCTCGTTCTTTGTGTAAATAACTTTTCTGGCGATTGATATACAGCGTATTAAGCAGTTTTTTCATGGCATTCCCTTACGATTCAAATAGCTCGTTTATATAGGCAGGCGAACGGTCTTTTCGGAAGGTGTCGGGCTGACAAATTTCCTTTAGAGAGCACCCTTTACAGCGTTTTTTATTGTCTGTCGGCGGCGCGGTTTGACCATTCAGTAAGAGCTGTCTTGCGCCGTCAATCATGGCGATGGTAGTGGCGCGTAATGTTTGATCTATCGTGACTGGTTCTCTACGCCTGACTTCCCAGTACCATAACGCGCCTTCTGTAATGGATGTTTCACGCATTTCTTCAAGACATAAAGCCTGAGCACACACTTGAATGCGATCCCAGTCTTCAATTTTTGGTTTGCCGCGTTTATATTCTACGGGGAGAAATCGTAGTGGCTCGCCACTTTCGATTTCGAGTAAATCCATTTTGCCCTGAATACCATAACGCTCGGACTTTAGTAATACGCTACGTTCATAGCGCAGTTTGCCTCGTTGTTCCGCTTTGCCTGAGTCTACTCGTTCGTGCAGAATCTTTCCTTCGGCAGTAAAACGATTCTCTTCCCAGGCTTGTTCGACATGAATTAATGCAAACTGTCTGGGGCAGTAGGCATAGTGTTGCAGGGCAGAGATAGCAAGATAATCATCCATTTTTGTTGCCTCAGTGATTTCTTTCGTTTTCACGTTGATGCCATAAACGAAGGATAATGATTTCGTTGTGACTTAACCGGTAACGCACGCAGTAGTTATGAACGAACAGATCCCGCACGCTTCGGTTAACGCTCATTCGTTTAACAACGACGCCTTTCTCAGGGTGGGCTGACAATGTTTGCAAGCTTCCTACTAGCTGGTTAGTTATTCTATTTGCGAGTGGCTCATCAACGGCAGTAAGTAAAAATCCACGTAGTCGATTAAGGTCATCGAGGGCCTCTTCCGTGAAGCGTATAGTCATAAATGCCTCGTGCTGTTACTTGCTTTTGTCAGTGATGGGCTTGGGTAGTTCGTGGTCACTACCCCAACTGCGCATCCATGCATAAACTTTTTCGGCCGGTACAGTGTTACCTTGCCTGGCCGACTCCAGGGCAGGCTGAGTTTCCTGCCAGCGCTGTTCGGCCAACACCTCCCGTTCTAGGTATTCCCCCACTGCCTGGTTAATAATGTAGTTCTTGCTTCGATCCATTTTTTTGGCGAGCAATTCCAGCGGTTGTTCGATATCGGCTTTAAGTCGGACACTGGTGACAGTCATGTGGTTTATCTCACTGTGGCTATTTGTAGTCTAGTGTAGTACAAATAGCTATTTGGTGATAGGGAGGACACTCTTAAAGTCGATGAGCTTGGGTTTAAAATCCATCGATTTCTTCTGGTGCCAGATTATCTAAGGGTTTGAGTGTGTAACTGCCATCTGCGTTGACTGATAGTGATCCATGAACTTTGGCAGAAGAGTATTGGCCCGATTTACTGTCATGTTGCCACCAAATCAATTTTTCTACCGACATCGAGCCTTCAGGTCGTGCTGAGGATGCGTCTCCTTCAAATAACCTGGGCAAAATTGACTTAATTGTTTCGGCATCGGCGTTGTTAAAGCCAGTTCGTTCTGAGAGCTGTGGTGTCATAGCGCCGTATGTAACGAAAGTTGCTTTATCCACTCGGTGTTTCATGCCCATTGTATCGGAGGATTTTTTCTCGCCATCGCCTTCACCACTCACGCTTTTGGTGATTTGTGTGCTGGTGATACTCACTGGTTCAATCGAAAAAGCAGACTGAATAGTCACGGGACCGCGGATAGGTATTGATACGCCGGCTCCTTTTTTGTCTCCCCCGTAAGCAAATATTTGCCCAAAACTTCGTACATCAAACCATTTAACACAGGCTTTTTTCGCCGTTTCATCAGGCCGCACTTTTTTGCTGTTAAAGGTTTCTTTGCCTAAACCAAATTCATCAGATTCAGCTCGGTTCCGTAAGCTAGTCATGCCGTCTGTTTTCTTTTCATCCGACTGCACAAAAATACTCTCGCCTTGCTCTTGGAGCCTATCGCGTATTTTTCGTTTTAAACAAACATCGGTAATCTCACCAAACCCATCATAGTCAGTGCGGGGACGATTGCCATTAAGTGGGTCGCCGTTAGGGTTGGCGTTTTTCACGGTAAAAATAATCGCGAAATCAATTTTGTTTTGTAAGCTCATGGTTATTCTCCTTGTTTAGATTCAGTTGGATTTTCAGATGATTTTTTTACGCGTAAAGCAAGTCGCTGGCAGTGGAATCCCAATAAAAATTCTCCCGTTAATGCCTTGTCTTTCATATAGTCTTCTCGATCAAAAGCAGCGCTGACTTCATCAATTTCATTTTGAATGTTGTTTAAAAAACCAGCCCTAGAAGAACTTAGTTGGCGAATATATGGGTCGAGTTGTTTATAGATAGTCAGCCATGTGGAATAAGGCCTGTCGGCAAAACGTTGCATTAAACGGTTCGCAGTGGTCGGTCTTTTTGCGCCTGAAACAAACAATGCGGTTGACTCTAGTTTTTCGGCTAGGGCTAACAAGCGGCCATATAAATAATCGCGTGACGTTATGGTGGTATCTAGTGCCATGGAAAAATCGCTCCTTTTATTTTGATCTGAATGACGAATGGAATAGCCTTTGTAGAGTGAGCAGGCAACGCCTATATTGCGTTCCCATTCCCAATACTCTTTATTGCTGGTTTTGCAGGCTTGGTTAAATGCTAACTTTTGAATGTCTTGCGGAATATTGACTCTTTCTAGTAAACAGGGCAGTAAGCGTTGATAGAGCTGTTTTGCTAGTGGTTTATTGCTTTTAAGCACATCGCCATACAGGGCATTCAAAATGCTATAGGGTGAAGGTGCCTTAATGGGCCAACTGGTTACATCCTTTGTTTTTCCACCTTTGAGTATTGTTTCTTTCTTTACCCTTTGGGGCCACGCAAAGTCATTGTGCCAGGCACTGATGTCGTTCAAATAGTCCGCTGGCATCGACTCGCGATAGTAAGTGACCCCCATCCGCCCTGGTGTCGCCGAGTCAATCGACATGACGGAGATTGTGTCGTTAGCCTTCAACTCCTGATGATAGCCCTGCATATGAAGCTTGAGTTTGTCGGCATACCTACCCCCTAAGTTGATACCTTGGTCTGGCTTGGCCAGAGGCTCAGGCTGGTCATCATTCTTTTCTTCATCACTAAAATCATCCCAATATTCGTCATCTAATGCGACCAGATCGTCGGTTGGCTGGGGTATGTGTTTGCTTGACACTGCCCAGGCTACAATTACCTGATCTTCATTGCGCTTTCCTTGTCGGCTAATTAACCAACGTAATGCATTGTGCGCCTTTTGGGTGGTGATGCTGCCTATAGCGGCGGCCTGTAGGCCGACTTTATCTATAGATTTTTTTGAATCTGTAAAACGTCCCTTATAGGTATATCCATCTAAATCATTTGATGAGATTAGTTTGGCTTTATCACCAGAGTGCCTTAGTTTGGCTGGGTGATTTAGTGCAATCGGTTCTACTTTGCCGGAGATATAACATAGTGCGGATATGCCACCTTGCTTAGCATCAAATGCAATCCATGCTGCCTGTAACGTTGGGTCAAGCCAGGTATTGGCGTACTTGATATCGCTATTCTCTACCGTCCAGCAAACCAGTGCGTTACCCTGATCTAACGTCCCTTTTTCTTTTGGTAGTACCTTGAAAAGCAGGGGAGAATCGGCATTTTCATCCGTCCAAGATGTTAGTAATACATGGCCGGCTTCCCATAATATTTTCTCGTTCACCAAGTCAGCTACAAGGCTGTTTTTAGATATATAGGTGTAAATAGGCGGTAGACTTGGGTGGGTGGAATCGGAGTCTAGCCAATTTTTCAACTGGTTTTTATAGCCTTCAGCATAGGCCTTTTTCAGACCGCCATAACTAGCATAGTCCCCAGCCACATATTGTATTTTGTCAGACAGTGGGTGGGGGGCTTCGCCACTGCTACGGCCAGCAGATTTCTCTGTGGCGGGCAAAACTATCTGCGTCTTTTCCAATATTCTGGCCCGCCGAAAATTGCCCTCGCCGTCGAGCACGATATTAATGTGCGCATTTTGTATGGTATGACTGACAGGCATGGGCTTGTCATCAGCCATGTTGGGCTGGGACATGGCTTGTTCATAAGTATCGTAAAGCGTAGACAGCCAGCTCATAAAGCACGCTCCTGTTGCTCAACAGGCAATATGTTTTCATCTAATCCAAATTCCTTTACCTGCATGTCGCGCACAAAACGCCTTACTTCACAGTGTTCAGGTCGTTCAAATTCTATAACGCCATTTTTCATGACTGGGTGCCAAAAGCGGCTGTGTAGTTCGTTGTTTCCGGTTTCGTCAGGATAGTCGAAACCATGGAACATTAGACCAAACCCTAACTCATCGATGGCATCATATGCGCCTTCACCTTCGCTAAACTCACAAGGCTCAACGTAGCCTTGACAGTCTCTAACGCCGAGAAAGATATCTTGCCTGCCACCTTTTTCTAACATGCGTTTGGCAATAGAGTAGTGTTTGCCGTCAACTCTATCGGGCATCAATTCAGGTCGGTGTTCATTCCATTCAAAATGCGCCTCAACTTGATACTCAACATCGCGTAAAAAGGTATAAATTGCCAAACTATTGCCGCCACCCCATACCAGTGGTTTTGTGCCTTTAGTTTGCGTTCGAAGTGGGTTTACGACTCGAACCCGATCAATGTACCAAATCAATGTGGGTTTCCAATAGATCGATTTAAGCACACCCTTTATCGCCTCATAGGTAGGGATATGATACGAACATTTTTCGCCGCCAATTTTGGTGATTGGGTCAGTGAATAATGCGTATCGTCCCCATACTTTAAAGCTGATACTGTTTTTCATTCTCATCTCCTATAATGATAAACACCGCTGTAAGCTTACCGTTGTATCCGATAAACCAAAATTGTCGCTGTAATAACGCTCGTCTAAAAAGTAGATCCCTTCTTCTTGTATTTCATTCACGTAGCCGCTGTCTTGTAATTTATGCCATACATTGGGGAATACATTGACGCTATATTGTTGCGCCCGCTTTAGAGTTCGATAGAAATGACCGGCATTGAATTCTTTATTGACATTGCAAAGTTCATCGATAATTTCTTTACCTTCGCCATAAGGCACTATGACACTGTGGGTCGGCGCATCAATTGCTTTAAAGGCTTTACCTGCCGCCATAAATGATTGTTGCAAGAAGGGCAGTTTTCCCTGACAGTGCCGTTTTTTATTGATACCAGAGCCAATATTTTGGTCATTATTGGCCAGTAGGTTGAATAAGGTATCGCGGCCTATTCGATAAGCCATATCAGCTTGTCTATCGAAGAAAAAATACTGATAATAAGCATCCATTGCTGGAGGGGACAATAACTCTGATGCCTCAAATTCATCAAATATTCGTCGCGACTTTTCCTTACCCACGACAATATCGATTAAGCTGTTAATCGGCTCTTCTGCCGGGTCTACGACATCAACCTGTCCTGATAGGAGTTTGCCTTGCTGGTCAGTTAGCAAGCCATTGCGGTTGCAGCGGCCCGCCGCTTGAGCAATGGAGTCAAGCCCTGCTAAAAAACGTACAACATGGGCAAAATCTACATCTACGCCTGCTTCGATCAACTGAGTGCTAATGCAAAGCACAGGTGAGCCTTCTGCAAGCCTTCGTTTGATTTCGGTCAATAGTATTTTTCGATGGGCGGCACATTGATTGGTACTCAGGTGAAACAGTGCGTCGCTGTCAACGGTATTAGATAACGCTTCGAACAAGGTTTTCGCCCATGCTTTTGTATTCACGATCACCAAACAGCTTTTTGTGGTTTGGTATCGGTTGTTTATGAGGTCAACGATTTCTTCTGATTGCCATCCACCTGGCTTGCAGCGGTTGTTAATATCCACTCGCTTTAAGTCAGCGAATAACTGTGATTTATCATCAACCAATTCAGCATTGTTGGCCAATTTGATTTGGCCGTATTCTGAATTGGGTAACTGATCTAGTAACGGCTGAGTTGCAGTGCAAAGTAGCGCGGTGGTATTGGCGTGGTGTGAGAGGAAATTTAACGCATTGCTGAACATATGAACGCAATTGATCGGTAGTGTTTGAATTTCGTCAAAAATCAATACGGCATTGGCTAATTGATGCATACGCCGTACACCACGGGTGCCGCCAGAAAAGAGCACTTCTAGAAATTGCACCATGGTTGTAAAAACAATAGGCGCGTCCCAGTTATCTACTGCCAGTTTTGATCGCCAGGTTTGTTTTTCTGGCTCGATGTTGCCGTGGTGTTCGAGGACCCACGAAAACGGATCACCGTCTTGCTCGATGATATCGCGAACGGCCTCAGCATTTTGTTCAATGATTGAAGTGTAGGGAATGATATAAATAATACGATCCATGTTGTGCGATTTGGCATGATTCAATGCATAGCGCAGACTAGCAAATGTCTTACCGCCGCCCGTAGGCACTGACAGCGTGTAGATGCCAGGGGCATCCGCTGAACGGTGGAAACAATTATCTGAGATGGCTGAGCGGACTTTATCGATGGGCTTGTCTTCGCCAAAAGATTGAAGCTTGCGGTCTAGTCGGTTGATTGCGATTTCCCAACTAAAATAGCGTTGCTGTGCTATTCGATGAGCTTTGTTATCAGGCGTTTCAAATTCCGCGCTGTTTAAACGGTCAGCGTCAATTAGGCAACTAAATAGAAAACGAGTAAACAGGCCTAAAGTAAAAGCATCTTCCTTCGATAGTAAGCTGTCTTTTGAATTTGACAGTGTAATCATCGTTCGAATTTTGGTGAACATTTCAACGACCAGCGTTTTTGTTAGCTTTTGATCGATGTCGCTCTTAATGGATTGATCGGAATTTTTGATGGCTTCATTTAGGTGGGTTTTATCGTCGGGCTTTGCCATCCGACGAGTAAAGTTAGTGTTGCCGTCTTCGTCTACGCCATCTTCGTTTAAACAATCAATTAAACCACTGTGGTGCGAAGCAATGCATAGCGCCAAAATCTGACCACATATTTCGCCCTGACCAGCTTTTGTGGCTATGTTGCTCAACTCAATCCAGACATATTGAGCACCTGCGGTAGAGTGATCGATTTTTCCTCGTAGCAGCGTTGCATCTACCCAGTCTTCATCATCCTGTTCGATATAATGGGTTGCTGATTGGATATAGGCCTGAAACTCCCGTGCGTACTTCCCAAAGTCGTGTAGCAAACCCAGGACTGCCCCGATATTTTCTAACCCAATTTTCGAGGCAAACTTGGCTGCTAATTGCCCTGTCTCAGAAAGGTGTGTTGCTAGCGACTGTTTGGATTTGGGTGTATCACTTCTAACGTGGGCTATATATGCGGAGGTTTTATCATTCACTAGAGCGCCGCTCCATTTCGTAAAGTGTAAAGCACACGGCCATCTTTTTGCATTACCCTGCATTTATCCAGGTAATAAATATTCGCCCGCTTGGAGTGGAGAATAGCTTTTAAATCGGTGAGCTGTTCCATATTGTTTCCTTATCATTTGTTACTTTGACCATTCCGATGACCGTTTAACGGGTCGATTGTAAATGGTTTTAAGTTGGCCTGCCTCGATATGTTTTATTAGTTTAACGTGCTACTGGCTCACCAGATGAGCTAGGTACACTTTTTTTGACATTTTTAGTTATTCTATTTACCGCAACTTTGTTTTGACTCGATAGGTCTGTTTGATTGAGGCATAAAAATTCGCATTTTGAACGTTGGCCCTTCTAAACAACCCTGAGTCATGAGGACTATTGCTGTATCAGATAATGGAGTGGGGAGGGGATGGACGAAGTGGAAGTTTAAGTCGCTAGAGAAACTTTTAGCCAGGTCGAAGAGGGATATACGAGGAGTGTTGATGGACTTGGGCTCACATGGTCAATTTTTATTTTGCCACAGTGAAATCACGATAAGTCATTGAAAAAAATCGAGCTGTGAGTCGCCTGAAGTATTGATAAGCAAGGGTTTTGGCTCCGACCAAATGATTGAATTATTTTTTAAATGGGTCAAGCAAAACCTCAAAATAAAATCATTTATTGGCACTAGGTAAGAATGCAATGATGGCCCAGATATGGATTGCTTTGTGTGTCTATTTGTTACTTGCCTTTCTCAAGTTTCAGTCAAAATTGACGAAGATTTTGCAACAATTGCTACGCTGGTTACAGCTTAATCTATTTGAAAAAAGAGACTTGATGGCGTTGCTACGAGGAGATCCGCCTTGTAACAATAGCGTCAACTTGAATCAGATGGCTTTGCTTTGAAAGTTAACGGGACAGTAGTGATATGAAAACTAAGGCATACGATAAGACGCTAGACTATTCTGCCAAGGCAGCAACTGCGTTGCCCAAAAATGTAGAGGTGCAATTCAACTATGCCAGTGTTTTAGCGGCTAATAACCACGTTGATCAGGCAAAAAAAGTGAAAAGATAGGTTGAAAAAAGCCACTAAAGAAAAGTCTAAGCAACAGATACAAGCGCGATTATATCAACTATAATCGTTTAAAAAACAATAACACTCAACACACTTGGATGAATGAATGAAAGTAACTGTCTTTGGCGTAGGCTACGTCGGATTAGTACAGGGTGCAGTATTGGCTGATGCAGGTCATGATGTTCTTTGTGTCGAAATAAATGAACAAATTATTGATGACCTTAAAAATGGCATTATTCCTATTTATGAACCCGGTCTAACGCCATTAGTTGAAACCAATTACAAAGAAGGGCGATTAGCATTTACGACAGATGCCGTTAAAGGGGTTAATCATGGCGAGCTGCAATTTATTGCAGTAGGTACCCCACCTGACGAAGATGGCTCTGCAGATTTAAAATATGTATTGACTGTGGCGGAAACAATCGGAACACACATGACGAGTCCCAAGATTGTCGTGGATAAATCGACGGTACCTGTAGGCACTGCCGATAAAGTCAAAGAGCGGATTACCGAAGTTCTCGTAGAGCGTGGTGTGGAGTTTGAATATCATGTGGCATCAAATCCTGAGTTTTTAAAAGAAGGATCCGCTATAGTGGATTGTACGAAGCCTGATCGAATAGTTATCGGTACAGACAGTGACTATGTCGAAGAAGTGATGCGAGAACTCTATGCGCCGTTTAACAGAAATCACGATCGAATGATATTTATGGATGTCCGTAGTGCTGAAATGACAAAGTATGCAGCCAATTGCATGCTCGCCACCAAGATTAGTTTCATGAATGAGATGTCAAATATCGCAGAGTATCTTGGTGCGGATATTGAGGCGGTTCGTCACGGGATAGGATCAGATAGTCGTATTGGTTACAGCTTCATTTATCCTGGCTGTGGATATGGCGGGTCTTGTTTTCCTAAAGATGTACAAGCTCTCATTCGAACTGCTGAAGATTCTGGCTATGATGCTAGAATTCTTAAATCGGTGGAATCGGTTAATTACGATCAAAAGGAAAAGCTATTTGACAGAATCTATGCTCATTTTGACGGCAATCTAAAAAGAAAAACTATTGCACTATGGGGGTTGAGCTTTAAACCGGGTACAGACGACATGCGTGCAGCACCCAGTCGTGTTCTTATGGAAGCTTTGTGGAAAGCTGGGGTATCGGTACAAGCCTACGACCCCGAAGCAATGAATGAGTGTCAGCGTATATACGGCCAACGCGATGACCTGACGCTAATGGGAACAGCCGAATCAGCGCTTAAAAATGCGGATGCCTTAGTGACAGTAACTGAGTGGCAACAGTTTCGAGCGCCAGACTTTGACTTAATAAAGCAATCATTATCCAGCCCAGTGATTTTTGATGGACGTAATATGTATGATCCCAAGCGCCTTGCTGCTCGCGGTATCGAATATTATTCGATCGGTCGATAGTTCTTTTTATGTCCCTTAATATTGGTTACCAGATTTGAAAGTATTAGTCACAGGATCAGCGGGGTTTATAGGTTCCGCATTAACGCTGCGGCTTCTAGCGCGTGGCGATAGCGTTATTGGCATCGATAACCATAATAATTATTATGACCCCGCATTGAAAGAAGCCAGATTGGCTCGCCATGTTGATCATCCAAATTATAGTCATATACGCATGGCTCTGGAAGATAGAGTGGGAATCAAAGAGTTATTTGCAACGCACAAGCCCGAGCGAGTAGTTAATTTAGGTGCTCAAGCGGGTGTTCGCTATTCTCTCGAGAACCCCTTAGCCTATATTGATTCCAACCTGGTTGGTTTCGGTCATATACTCGAAGGATGCCGTCACAACAATGTAGAGCATCTCGTTTACGCTTCATCGAGTTCGGTATACGGTAGTAATACCAAAATGCCATTTTCAGTGCAAGATAATGTGAATCATCCACTCAGCCTTTACGCCGCAACCAAGAAGGCCAATGAATTAATGGCGCATACCTATAGCCATCTTTATCGCTTACCAACGACTGGTTTGCGGTTTTTTACAGTATATGGGCCCTGGGATAGGCCGGACATGGCGTTACAGAAATTTGCCAAAGCGATAATGGCTGGTGAACCGATACAACTCTATAACTACGGCAACCATCGTCGCGATTTTACTTACATTGATGATATTGTTGAAGGCATCATAAGAGTCCTCGATAAGCCCGCTAAACCCGATAGCGAATGGCAAGGTGAAGCCCCTGATTCTAGTACTAGTCTAGCGCCATGGCGCATATACAACATTGGAAGTAATAATCCTATTGAGCTAAAAAAGTATGTATCTGAACTTGAAAAAGCACTCGGTAGGACTGCCGAAAAGAAACTGTTGCCACTACAACCTGGCGACGTTCCTGATACCTATGCCGATGTAGACGCGCTGATCCGAGACTTTGATTACAAACCTAATACTAAAATAGAGCAGGGCATTGAAAAATTTGTCGAATGGTTTAAGGACTACTATTAAACGATAGTTATCTAAAATATAAATGCTTAATTCAACGAAACCTATTCAGTTATCCTCAGATACGAAACCAAAATTAATCGTAGTAATAGACACGGAAGAGAAATTTGACTGGTCTAAAAAACCTCAGAGTACTTCTATAAGCTGTTACCTGGACTCGAAATAAATACATGTTACTAGTCAAACTCAACCGAAGAATTATGACATATGAGTAAAATTAGAAAAGCCGTGTTTCCGGTCGCAGGTCTTGGCACTCGTTTCCTGCCAGCAACAAAAGCAAGCCCCAAAGAAATGTTACCTGTTGTCGATAAACCGTTGATCCAATATGCGGTGGAAGAGGCGATCGAAGCTGGCATTACCGAACTTATTTTTGTCACTAGTAGTACTAAACGATCGATAGAGGACCACTTCGATAAAAGCTTTGAGCTTGAAGCTGAGCTTGAGAAAAAGGGGAAGCTGGAAGCGCTTGAATTGGTGCGAAACACTGTTCCCAAAGGCGTGTCCTGTATCTATGTGCGACAGGCCGAGGTGCTGGGTTTAGGGCATGCTGTTTTATGTGCTAAATCGGTGGTTGGCAACGAGGCATTTGCGGTGATTTTACCGGACGACTTGATAGATGGTCATGGTTTGGGCGTTGTATCGCAGATGGTACAGGCTTATCAACAAACGGGCAGTAGCCAGTTGGGCGTCGAAGAAGTGCCAAAGGAAGATACTGACAAATATGGTATTGTTAACACTAAAGCTGGCGAAGACGTTGCCTCTCAAGTTGATCGAATTATTGAAAAACCAAAACCAGAACAAGCCTCTTCTAACCTGGCAGTCGTTGGACGATATATTCTCACGCCACGTACTTTTGAATTGCTAGAAGCAACCAAAAGGGGCGCCGGCGGAGAGATACAGTTAACAGATGCTATTTCGGCATTGTTAGAATACGAGACTGTTTTTGCCCATCGATTTAAGGGCAAACGATATGATTGTGGTAGTAAGCTGGGTTATCTAAAGGCGACTGTCGATTTTGGTTTAAAGCACCATGAGCTGGGTGACGATTTTCGAAATTACCTTTCAACTGTGATTAAATAAGGCTATATCCTAATCGAGAGACCTGCCTGTACGTGGGGCCTCGTTTCGCTGATATCAGCCATAAACAGATTGCGTTCAGCCTTGAATACCTAAGTTTAAATAGTCACATTTTTTGGTAATTCATAGTAGCCTTTCAAAACTCCGCAATCCATTTTAGCCGTGTGCCGTTGGTCTCAATGGATACTGGCCTTCGCCAGTATGACGAAATCGATATCAGCTGAGTGATAGTGCTAATCACCTAACATTATTGCAAAGCAGGCGATTCAATGTCAGTCAGAATCATCTGAATAAAGGGCTATTATATAGGGCAGTGAATAGGTTACAGTTTCCACTC
>JBDNJA010000191.1:0-4090 GCA_041688005.1 Gammaproteobacteria bacterium | reverse complement strand
GCAGGTATGAATTATGGTACGCCTTTCGGCGGCTATAAGCAGTCAGGCAATGGTCGTGAAGGTGGCATGATGGGCTTAGAGGATTATCTCGAAACTAAAACCTTGCATGGCCTGTTTTAAAGCAAACCAGTGGTCACTTGATCTAGTTGAAGCGAAGAGAGACCCTAGGTTTTTTGCTTTCTGCCTTAAACTAGTTCCAATTTTACATACCCGACTTCACAGCTGTCCCGTTAAGTTTGTGCGCAATTGACTCAAACGTTTGTTGGTAAAAGCATCGGGATATTTTGATGCTGAGACGGCATGAAAACAAATAGAAGATCCGTCATTCCGGACAGCGCTTTTTGCTGATCCGAAATCCAGCAGTTCCAACGAGCCGCTGGATACCGGGTCAAGCCCGGTATGACGATTCCACGTTAACGGGCCAGCAGTGTAATTTTGGCCATCTTCTCGGGGCTTACCGGATGGTATTAACATCACGATAGGAGCGTTGCTTTTGAGGAACGGGAAATGAATCTGGTAACCCTTACCACTACAGTTAGCAACACACTCTGGTGATACGATTATGCTGACTTATAAAAAGTTAACGACATCCTGCTGGCAAGGCACCGATGGCTCGTTATGAACTGGGTTTTTCGACCCTTGGATAGAGTCGATTGACTGAACGTCTATTTTCCCTTCCAAACAGGCTCGCGCTTTTCTGCAAATGCCTTAAAACCTTCTAGGCCATCTTCGCTGCCGTATAGCACATCGACGGATTCGATTTGGCGCCGGGTGATGCGGTTTAAAGCATCCTGAAATTTCATGCCTTCAGTTTCACGAGCCACTTCTTTGATCGAAGCGAACACCAGTGGTGGGCCGGCTTCGAGTTGTTCGGCGACTTCCCATACACGTTCGTACAGTTTGTCGGCTGATAACACTTCGTTAACCAGTCCCCAGCGATGCGCTTCCTGAACGTCCATCCATCTGCCGGTGTAGAGCATTTCCATCGCAACATGGTAAGGGATTCGGCTGGGTAATTTGAGTGTCGCAGCATCGGCAAGTGTGCCAGCTTTTATTTCGGGTAAAGCGAAACTGGAATGATCAGAGGCATAGATCATATCGGCCGATAAAGCCAGCTCGAAACCACCACCGACAGCCATGCCATTCACCGCTGCAATGACGGGTTTATTCAAGCCACGTAGTTCCTGTAATCCGGCAAAGCCACCGACGCCGTAATTGCTATCGACTGCATCACCATCGGCAGCTGCTTTTAAATCCCAGCCTGCGCTGAAAAATTTATCACCGGCGGTACGCACGATAGCAACACGCAAATCCGGGTTATCCCGAAATTCCTGAAAGGCGTCGCCCATGATGCGGCTTGTCGCAAGATCGATAGCATTCGCTTTGGGGCGATCTAGCGTGAGTTCGAAAATACCGTCGACGATATTAATCTGGACTACGTCTGACATGATTTATTCTCCTTTAGGGGTGTTGATAATAATGAGTGCATCGGCGGCATAGGCACCGTCAGCACAGAGTAGCAGTGGATTGATGTCGAGTTCGATTAATGTTTTTGAATTCACAATCGCGTAGGCCTGTATAGCCATAATAGCGTCAAGGGTTGCCTTTAAATCGGCTTTTGGCTTGCCACGATAACCAGCCAACAACGGTGCTGACTTCAAACTCAGGACTGCGTTCTCAATTTGAGCGCGATCGACTGGAATGATCAAGGTTTGCGCGTCTTTCAATATTTCTACCAGAATGCCGCCGCTGCCAATGGTCAATACCAATCCGAATTGGGCATCTCGAGTGATGCCAACAATGAGTTCGGCGACAGGCGATTGAACCATGGCTTCGAGGTAAAGCGTGTCACTTAAGGCGAGCAAATCGATAGCGGCTTGTATAACTTCGGACTCTGATCTCAGGTTGAGTCGTACCGCATCTTGCTCGGTTTTGTGTGCAATGCCCAATGCCTTGAGTACTAGTGGGAAGCCTATTTTATTTGAAAAGTTAATGGCTTGCTCTACCGAAGTCAGGCGTTCGCCTTGCGGTATGACGACACCAAAATCAGCGAGCTGTTGTTTGGCTTCTGCTTCGTCTAGCGTCTTTCGGCCTTCGGCTGGCGGTCGTAGCTTTAAAGTTGGCGGTGGTAGTTCCGATTGCCAGGCAGTGCCAATATCGGCGGCAATTTCAGTCGCAGTTAATGCATCGTCGATACCATATAAACTGACGATGCCGCGTTGCATAAATGACTCTGCATAATCTTCAGAAATATTCTCAGGCATGCCAATCACTATGGCACCTTTTGCTCTGTTCTTTTTCAGGGCTGCCTCAAAAGCGTCAACCGCAATTAGCCATTCCCAATCTTCGCAGCGATCACGGTGTGGGAAGTCGAGTATCAAATAGTTCATATCAAAACAATTGCCGACCATGCCGCTATAAGCCGCTTCCATCACCTCACGATTACCCCAGCAATAGGTATGATAATCGAGTGGGTTGGCGACTGTAACTAACGGGCCGAGTGCGGCTTCGATGGGTGCTTTTTGTTCTGAACTCAGTTCGTCAAAGGTGACTTTTCGACCGTCAGCCGCATCGGCAATAATGCTTGCCTCGCCACCAGAGCAGCTCATCGAAGTGGCACGGTAACCCTGTAACGCACCGTGAACATGCAATAGCTTTAAAGTTTCGAGAAAGGCAGGTATCGACGCCACTTGTCCGAAACCATAGCGTTTGAGGAAAGCGTTGGTGATGTTGTGCGATCCGGCCAGTGAAGCGGTGTGGGTTAGTGCGGCCTGTTGTGAGTGTTCGCTTTTACCAACCTTGTAAACAACGACCGGTTTATTTAAATCACGCGACTTCTTAGTTAATGCTTCCATCGATTCAATCGAATCAAAACCTTCGACGTACATGCCAAGTGTTGTCACTCGCGGATCATCTAGAATGGTTAGAGCCATCTCAGAGGTGCCAACCAATGCCTGATTTCCGGCCGTCAATATATAGGCTAAGGGCAAACCTCGTTGTTGCATCGAAAAGTTGATCGCGATGTTAGACGATTGAGCAATTATCGCCACACCAGTTTGGTCCTGTTTTAATCGTTTGCCACCTTGTTGATCAGGCCACAGCAGCGCGCCATCAGCGTAGTTGATTAAGCCGTAACAATTCGGACCAAGCACAGGCATGTCGCCTGCCGCCTCGATAAGTTCGGCCTGAAGCCTGCCACCAGTTTCGTCAGATTCGAGAAACCCCGAGGCATAACAAATCGCACCACCACAACCTTTGGCTCGTAGCGCTTTAACAACATCGATAGTCAAATGTCGATTGACGCCAATAAAGGCACCATCTGGGCTGCCGGGTAAATCGGAGATAGAGGCAAAAGCAGGCAAGCCTTCTACCTCGGTTTTGGTCGGGTGTACTGGCCAGATCTCACCTTCATAGCCCATCAACCGGCATTGCTCGACGACACGAGCCGCCTGCAAGCCACCGATGGCGGCAATTGATTTAGGCCGTAATAAACGCTCTAAACCATTTGTCATTAACTCAGGCATCAACCACCCAGCGGGCGTAGTAAATCACGAGAGATAATGTGACGCTGAATTTCAGACGTGCCATCCCAAATTCGCTCGACACGCGCATCACGCCAGAAGCGCTCTAATGGCATTTCATCCATCAGGCCCATACCGCCGAAAATCTGGATTGCTTCGTCTGTGACGCGTGCCAGCATTTCTGTCGCATACAGTTTGGCACTGGCAATTTCGCGGTTAGCGTCCATGCCTTCATCGAGTCGCCATGCCGCCGCGAGCGTCAGCCAGTCGGCAGCGTCTATTTCGGTAATCATGTCGGCCAGTTTAAAAGACACGCCCTGAAACTTACCGATAGATTGTCCAAACTGCTTACGTTCGACAGCGTAGGGCAGGGCGTACTCGAAGGCACGTCTGGCACGTCCGACACTGGTCGCGGCAACGGTTATACGAGTGGCATAAAGCCAGTCGTTGGCCATTTCGAATCCACGGTGCACTTCGCCCAAAATTTGAGCAGCGGGCAAGCGACAATTATCAAAATTGAGAATGCAGTTCTTGTATCCGCGATGGCTGACAGAGTTATAACCAGGGCG
>JBDNJA010000190.1:0-2905 GCA_041688005.1 Gammaproteobacteria bacterium | reverse complement strand
TGCTCAGCGAAGCAACCCGCATTCGGGAAATCCTCAAATTCAAAATTCACATAAGCGATACCACCACTAATTAACAGACTGTCAGTTGGCGACCAGCGCCCATCCAGCTCGATTCCGTCGCTGACAGCTTCCGATGCATTTTGAACAATGAACGCAGTGGAACCAGTAAATAATGCCGTTTGAATGTCGTCAAAAGTGGAGTGGAAAATCGCGATATTTAATTCAGCCGAACCATCAAGCAATGATAGCTTGCTTCCGATTTCAAAACTTAGCACTTCTTCCTCTTCATACTCGGCTTCGTCCGGGTCAGCCGTAAAGGCGAAGCTGTTATACCCTCCGGCTTTAAAGCCAGTAGACGCTGATGCGTAAAACATAGCCGAATCACTAGCTTGCCATTGAATATTAGCAGACCAGGTAACGCTATCTTCTTTGCGATCAAGATCATTGCTGTGGTTAACAGCTTCGCCCAATGTCAAAAAAGGCTCCAGATTTGCAGCACCATTGTCTGCATATAATTGGGAATTACCAAAAAGAGGATTAGGGTTGCGAGTTCCGTAGTCAGTTGCAATTGCCGATTGCGTAGCGGTCTTTTCTTCATGGGTATATCGCACACCAGCAGAGGCCGTAACAGATTCGCTGAGATCCCAAGTCCCTTTAAAATAAAGAGCCGCAACAGTATCCTCCTGATCAAGGACATGGTATCGGTTAAAGTCGACATATTCCAAAGCCGTACCGTCAAAGGCCGAAACCAAACCAGAGAGAATGCAATTACGGTCTCCCGGCGCAACGGTTGGACCACCTACTGCAGCGCAGCCGGCATTTAGAACAGTGTCTATAGCTAAATCGCCTACCGCTGAATCACCGCGGACATTAAAATAAGTGTCCCCTTCTGCAAGTAGCTCGCTGTAAAGAAAGTATGCGCCGGTAATATAATTAAATGAGCCTTCATTTTCTGAGTGAAAGTTCACTTCAAGCGTGTACTGTTCAAAATCTTCATTGTCATCAAACCGAATGAGATCAAGAGGGCTAAAATCACAATCGCAATCGCGTTGGAACTCATATGCTGAGTAGGCACCAATGGCAGTCAACAGGCCGGCATCCATCTCGTGATCAACGGTAAAGCTAAGCTCTAGACTGTCGCCATCGGAAACACCGCTACTACCGATATCTAACACCGGATCAACAGCACCGATATTGGAACTGGTAAAAGTTTTCTCTGCGAGACCAAAGGCTGCAATTGGGCCGGCTTTAATAGTACTACAGTTTTGTCCCTGTATATCAAAATCGCCGTATTCGAGCTTCATTGACACCAGGGTAGAATCAGAATAGTCCCATGCTAAAGACGTACGGAGCGCAAATTCTTCGGCTTTGGGGGATGACTCTCCGTAGAAAGTGTTTTCGATATAACCCTTTTGGTCATCACGGTACAGAAAAGCGATACGACCATTAACGTCATCGCTAATGGGACCTGAAAGATATCCGTTTGTTTCGTACTGCTTCATATTCTCAAAGGTGTAAATACCCGTAACTTTTCCCTCAAGGGAATCTGTTGGTTTCGCAGATATAATATTCACCGCGCCACCAATGGTGTTTTTACCAAATAAAGTGCCTTGTGGTCCGCGCAATACTTCTACTCGACCAACATCCAAAAAGGAAAAACGTCCCTGGGCTCCACGTCCGCGATAAACGCCATCTACAAACGTCGACACTGATTGTTCTAACCCCGCATTATTTCCAGATTGAATACCGCGAATGTTAATTTTATCTCCGATCGGGTCTTGCTGAACGCTGAAATTTGGAATCATCGCCGATAGATCTTCGGCGCGCTGTATACCAGCACTTGCCAGCTTATCTCCCGACACGGTCGATACAGATACAGGCACATCTTGTAGACTTTGGACTCTCTTTTGGGCAGTCACAACAACTTCTTCAAGTTCTGCTGCCACCACAGCATTAACTGAGAGAAAACCAACCGCCGTTGGACAAAGAGACATTGCCAGCAATAACTTTCGAAATTTTGTTCGTGAATGTTTCATATTTTCTCACTTATAATTTTTATCTGGTTAAAAATATCTTTCCCAAGGTGAATACCCACCGAGCATATGGGCAATTTCAGAACCCCATCACCCACCAAGAATCCCAAACTTACCGTGCTTGCTGAAAGCATACACGAAAATATAATCAACTGACCATCTTTTTTTGAACAATTGTCCAGATAATTATGGACATTAGACCAACACGGACGATAATAGGGCTCTGGCACCAAAAAGGGCACAGCCACTTGTGTGCACCTTCACTGGCATCGAGCACAAATTGAAAACGACAATAAGTCTGATATGATCGCGTAGTCGACCAATTACCGATACGAAATAATTTCCAATTTTCGCGATGACGACATCCTTCTCTTCGATTATCATCACATACTCCACAAGAGGCGACAGTGCAGCAGACATCAAAAAAAGCCCGGCTAGAAAGCCGACTTAACAGGCCAAATAAATTCGAACTTCGAAGACAGCAACTGGCCGAGGCCACTTTGGCCGCACTGGGTGAATATGGTTACGCAAAGACAAGTTTGCGTGATATTGCCGCTAAATCGAGTTTTTCTCTTGGCACCCTCCATTACTATTTTGTTGATAAAGATGATTTAATTGCGTACTGCGTGCGTATTTACAAACGTCATTTCATCGACGACGTCAACCAGCTTATCGAAACCGCAAGTGATTTTGAAACGCTGAAGCGGGATTTTATCCGCTACTTCGTGAACACCGTTTCATCGGATAGTGAAAGCCATCGTCTTTGGTATGACATCCGTTCTCAAGCCATGTTTGACCCCCAGTTTCGCCCCCTGGTAACAGAGCTGGATCAGTCTCTTTGTAATATGATTACGAAATTAGCTACCCGAGTT
>JBDNJA010000189.1:0-4549 GCA_041688005.1 Gammaproteobacteria bacterium | reverse complement strand
TCTCGTGTGGTCTGCAATTCATTGCGCATTTTTACGGCTCGCGCCACACCGCTACCATCAGTAGTTGATCTTTCAAGCGACTGATTCAATGCCTGCAATGCCTGAGTTGCATCGCTACAGATTGCTAAATCAGACCTGATATTGCGCGTGAGCTGGCTGCTATCGATATCGATACGGATCAACCTGCCTTTAACCTCGACGCCACCCTCAAAAAAATAGTCGTAGTCGGTCTCACCAAACTCGGTGCCTACCGCCAATACAACATCGGCTGAGCGCAAGGCGTCTCGTACCGCAGGGCAGGAGCCAGAACCACCGACGGCAAGCGGGTGGCTATAGGGCAGCACACCTTTCGCGTTCACCGTATTAATGACTGGCGCATCTAATTTTTCGGCTAGTTCTCTAACTTCGCTCGCCGCCTTGACTGAACCACCACCAATAGCGATTAACGGTTGTTTGGCGTTTTTTAACCAGTCGACACAAGTGCTGATTGCCTGCGCAGAAGGCCCTGGCGGACTTGGCAGCACGAATGGCGTGATATCCAAATGATCGGCGGGTGATTGAATCACATCGATTGGAATTTCGATATGTACGGGGCCGGGGCGTTCGCTGTTAAAAAGAGCAAAAGCGCGTGCTAGCACCATAGGTAACTCGTCGGCTCGTAGCAAAGTATGGCTAAATCGAGAAACCCCACTCACCAGATTACGCTGAGCCGGCATCTCGTGTAAGCGCCCTTCACCAAGCCCAAGTTGATGGGTACGATTGACCGAAGAAATAACCAACATGGGGATTGAGTCAGCCAGCGCCTGACCCATCGCTGTCGCGATATTAGTCATGCCTGGGCCAGTAATAATAAAACAGGCAGCAACTTTGCCACTAGAGCGTGCATAGCCATCGGCCATAAACCCTGCGCCTTGTTCATGCCTAGGGGTGACGTGGCTTATCGAGACATCTTCCAGCCCCCGATAAAGCTCAACCGTGTGAACGCCAGGAATGCCAAATATGGTATCAATTCCATAGTTTTGTAGAATTTTGACTAACACTTCACCACAAGTCGCCATCATGCTCCCCTTTGTCTAACCCTTATTGATTTAGCTATTCTTAATTTAACCATTCCTAATTTAAGTATGGCCAATCTGGCTATTTACCCGCAAGACTTGCTTGTAAGAAACGTTGAAGCCGATTGCAACCTTCGGTCAGAATGTTTTCTGGCTGAACTAACGAGAGTCGTATATGCCCGGTAGTTCCCTCACCAAAAGCACTGCCCGGTAATACTGACAGTTTTTCAGTATCGAGCAGTTTTTGTGCGAATTCTTTATCGTCTTTATAGATTTGACTAATATCGACCATGATAAACATGCCTGACTCTGGTTTCAGGTATTTCACCCCTGGCATCTGCGCCAATCTTGCACAAACCAGATCTCTGCGCTTTTGGTATTGAGAGCGCATTTCACTCACATAATACTCATCATTATTTAAGGCAAAAGCGGCGGCATCCTGAATAAATTGTGGGCAACCGAATAGTGACATGGCAGAGAAGCGGCCCAAATGCTGGGTCAACTCGACAGGCGCCACGACCCAACCAACCCGCCAACCACTCATTGCATGTGATTTTGACAACCCATCGATGACGACAACGTTATCAAGCTGTTTGGCGGCGGTACGCAAGGAGATATGTGGTTTCTCATAGGTAAACATCGAATAGACTTCGTCGCACACCAGCCAGATACCTCTATCGAAACAATAGCGAGCAAGCTCTTGTAATGTTTTACGCGAAATAATCGCACCCGTAGGGTTACCAGGTGTGTTGATAAACACGACCCGCGTATCGTCGTTGATTGCTGATTTAAAGTCGTCCAGTTGTGGTTCAAAGTCATGTTCAGGAGAGGCTAAAACGACAGACACTTTGAGGTCTAATGCCGCTAGTATCGGGGTATAACCCACATAGAGCGGGTCAACAATCAGAATCTCATCGCCAGCATTTAACAGGCAACTCATCACACTATAAATGGCGGCGGTGACGCCGGGATAAATAGAGACTTCATCTTCACTGCAGCCGAGTGGCGATATTCTGGACTCGTAGTCGGCAACGGCACGACGCAAGTTAAGCTCACCTAAGGCAGGTGAGTAATGCGTGCGCCCAACGCGCATGTGGCTTACGGCATTATCGACAATCGGTTCAGGCGTGCGAAAATCGGGGTCGCCAATTGAAAGCAAAACGACATCTTCTCCAGCCTGCTTCATGTCAAGCGCTTTATCATGGACTTGCCAGGCATCACCCGAGTCCAGATTGAGCCGAGCACTCAGCTTACTAAACTGATTAAACGCCATTTTCTTTAAGTTACTCATACCTGCCTTTCCACTGTCGACTCATTGTTTAATACAAGTTTAGTTGCCCGCGTCTGGTCTGGCAAACCATTCATCCTGAACATCGTCACTCCTGTGCATCCTCGATAACTGCTCCTGCGTTATTCTACTACAGCCCATCCCTAGGCTTAATGCACCCGTGACATACGACCGCCATGGATGGTGGAAGTGTCGTTTTGGCATCGTTAAATGGATGTAACCAATTAGAACAATGCAGGAGCAATTGTCGAGGAGCATTAAACGACCCGTTCATCCTGAACATCGTCACTCCTGTGCATCCATGCACCCGTGACATACCGTTCATCCTGAACATAAAAAAGCGAAGACTTGCTTCGCTTTTTTAGGATCATTTTTCAGCCATTTGCGGCCGTCAAAAAATCACAAGCCTGATTCAGCTAACATATATTCAACCACTGACCGAATCTGTTCTTCGGAGTAGGCCGAGCCACCATTGGCCGGCATAGCGCCTTTGCCTTTAATAGCCGAGCTGACAATTGCATCAATACCGCCACCAAGACGAGGCTGCCAGGCCGCATTGTCACCAACCTTCGGCGCACCAGCAACACCTGATGCATGACAAGCCATACAAGCGCCTGCATATAATTGCTTTGGTGTTTTTTCAGCAGAGTCATCACCAGAGCCAGCAGTCACGCCCGCCATAATGTCATCAATTGTCACCACTGGTTTTAAACGCATGGCAATATCCTCAACTGTACCAACACCCGCTGGAGCTGGAGCAGCGTCATTCCCATGCCGAGAAAAAACCACTTCACCTAAGATTAAAGCGGTAAACAGTAGCGCACCAAAAACAATCAGATTGCGCGGCGAAAATGTTTCGTTTTGTGAGTAACTCACAGCTTATCTCCACATACTATTAAGGGGGTAAAAAAGTTTTCGGATTATCCTTGAAAACGTGAATTTTCGCAAAAAAATATTTAAAGTCTCTTAATCTATATATTCTTCACCTCGGAAGGAATCGTCAGCCAGACTCATCTGGCAAACCCGCTTTTCTTATGCGGGGGTACTTTACAACACCCTCAGAATTGCGTTGGGACTTTGGGCCACCTCTAAAAATGTACTTTTTCCACCATTGCGCGTCGCCTCAGGGGCCTCCTTGCACTTATTGCCATGTATGGTATCTATGCTGATTTTGCAGCAGCAAAAAAACAATCAAGAAAAAACACTCTTTTTAGAGACGCCCTGAATAGTCTTGGATACCTCGCCGCTTATAAAGTCTATGTGTTAAGATGGCTTCTTCAACAACTGCCGACAGAAAAATCAGTCATCATTTACCCAACAAAGTCGATTTTATCTACCGAACCCATGCGGTTTTTTTCCAGCCCAGACGAAGACACTATCCTGTCGAAAAATTAAATATGTGTGGCGTAAAAATAATGGCCCAATTGGCGCCGCGCCGCTAACTATGTTAAAACTTAAAGAAAAACAAGACCTGAACATCATTTAATCTACAAAAAACAAAAGAACTCAGCCCTATCCGGGCTTCATGACTGACCCAAATGTACTCGATTGGCGTTTAATAGCACAATCGAATCCTGCGGGCGTCATATCACAAAGGTGGGCAATAAAACCCACTACCAGAGGTATTTTTCATATGCATCCCGTCTTAAAAACTATCTTTCAACGATTAGGGCTCGGGTTCGCCACCCTAATTGTTGTCTCGATGATTATTTTTAGTTCGATAGAATTTTTACCTGGCGACTTTGGCGAAGCCGTACTGGGGCAGGCAGCGTTACCTGAGACTGTCGCCGCATTCCGTGCAGAGCTCGGCTTAGATTTACCGCTACATGAACGCTATCTGGAGTGGTTAGGTGGCGTCATGACCGGGGATATGGGTAACTCTTTCTCGGGTCGTGGGGCAACCACTGGCGGAGATCGATCTCGCTCAGTGGCCGAACTGATTGGACCCAGACTAGAGAACACACTCTTTCTGGCTTCAATGGCAGCCATTATAGCAGTGCCATTGGCGCTGTTTCTCGGCATTACCGCCGCGCTTTACCGTAACTCTATTTATGACCGCATGGTAAATGGAATCACATTAACTACTATTTCTTTCCCAGAGTTTTTTGTTGCTTACATTCTAATTCTGATCTTTGCATCTCTCTTTAAAGTATTTCCTTCGTTGGCCAATATCTCTCAGGACGCCACCTTTTTAGAGCAATTGTAT
>JBDNJA010000022.1:0-7891 GCA_041688005.1 Gammaproteobacteria bacterium | reverse complement strand
TTTTTTTCAAGCCCAAGTGCCTGCTCGACCATTTCAAACAGATTGATAGCGAGCGCTACTTCTTCGGGGCCATGCATTTTAGGTTTGACTATATAAACGCTGCCTTTACGGCTATTTTTGAACTCGCTGTTGCCGAGTAAGTCGTGCTTTGCGGCCAGGGTAGTAACCATCGCATCGAGGAATGTTTCGGCTACTTCTTCGCCATTGCAGGTGACAGCATCAGTAAACATGTGGTGACCGACATTGCGCACAAACATCAGGCTGCGACCGGGTAAGGTAAAGTTTTTGCCGTTAGCTGCGATAAATTCAGGATCGGTATTTAGGCTGCGGTGTATCGCTTCTGTGCCGCGCATGAGCGTTGTGTTTAAATCACCTTTCATCAAGCCAGTCCAGTTTCGATAGACGCCTATCTTGTCTTCAGCATCGACGGCTGCGACCGAGTCTTCGCAATCCATGATGGTGGTTATTGCCGCTTCGATACGTACATCGTATACATTGGCGAGATCACCCTGCCCAATGAAAAGACCTTCTCCGATTAAAACTTCGAGGTGGAGGTCATTGTGTTTGAGTAGTATGACCGAGGGGGATTCAGACTCACCTTTATATCCGGCAAAGCATTCGCGCCAGCCTAGTGTGGTTTCGCTGCCATCGCCCATGACGACAATTAAATCTCCCGATCGAACTTTGTATTTTGTTGCATAGCTGTGGCTACCCACTGCTAAGGGTACGGCCTGATCGAGAAATTCACGGACATAGCGAATGACCTGTTGGCCTCGTACAGGATTGTATTTGGCGGTTTTCTTGCAGCCCTGTACTTCAAGAATAATATCGGTGCCATACACCGCATCGTACAAGCTAACCCAGCGAGCATTGGCAGCACTTAAGGCGTAACGAGCATTGTCAACCGGCACCACGAGTTGCGGCCCTGCAATAACAGCGACTTCGTCGTCGACGTTTTCGGTTGTTACCTGGAAGGCATCGCCCTCGGGTACGAGGTAACCAATTTCCTCTAGGAATTTTTTATATTCAGTTAAATTTATATTACCAAAATTGGTTTTGTGCCAGTCATCTAACTGTTGCTGAATTTTATCGCGGGTTGCGAGCAGTACTTTATTGCGAGGCCCTAGTGCCGCATTGATCTCAGCGAACGATTGCCAGAACTTGTCGGAGTCGATACCCGTATTAGGTGCTATTTCCTGATCGATGAGCTGGTAAAGTTCGGCATCAATGCTCAGGCCGCTAATTTTGATGCATTTTCTCATTGTCGTTCTCAGTTTTTGGCAAGTCGTGAAATTGATATTGCTAATCACCTTCAAGTATAGCTGTCTGACATGTGAAAATCAGCTGGTGTGTATCATTATAAAGAAAGCTTAATAGTCACTATACAGAGCTTGGGTGCTGTTTGTGCCGATTGGCGAGTCTGCTAGTGACTCGCCCATTGGTTATCTACCTGGTGTCAATCAGCGTCTTCCGGTTCACTGGTTGCGAGGCGTACGCCGCGTTCGTCGATAATAATTTCTTCGTCCTGATCGAGGATGTATCGTTTTTCTTTTTCGGGTTCATATACCTTGGTACCAGGAATGATTTTTTTGTATTCCGGCTTGTCGCTATTTAAGTTAATGATTTGCTTCCAGGTGCGTTGCAAGTCATCGGCAGTGATGACGACCAGGTCGCCGTCGGATGCCATCTGCAGTGCGAAATCGACCGCTGGTTCTTCGTCTGCAATGACGGTGATGTTGGCATCATCAATACCTGATTCTATCAGGCAGCTTCGCATTAATTGAGGTAATTCGTCGTGCCCACGACCACGGCGATTGCCGTCAGCTTTTAGAATAAAGTGAGTAAACTCGGGCAAACAGGCTTTAACAGAATCGCGGATATCTTTATCTCGGCGATCACCGGGCGTTGACATGACCATAATACATCTGCCCGTTGGTTCGAGACGAGCAGCCAAATCAGACATGGCACGGAAGCCAGCCTGATTGTGTGCGTAATCGAGAATAACCTTGAAAGGATGTTCGTTGTAAACGTTGGTACGCCCCGGGCTCTGGAAAAATGACGTGTCGAAAGTGCGTAAACCCATTCTTATTTCATCTAAATCTGTGCCGAAGCTAAAAGCCATGGCGGCAGCGAACATGGCGTTTTGCACGTTGTGCATCGCCTTGCCTTCGATGGTGGCCGGAATCAGGTGTGACCATAGCAGTGGGATGTGCGCACCATTGTCGTAGATCGTGATCATGTCACCATTGATGCCTTTCTCTAAAACCACGGCGCGCCCGTTGGCTCTTATATGTTCACGGACGAGTCCATGAGTCGCATCCATTGTGATATAGCAAAGGTGCTTGGCTCGGGTATTATCAGCCATTTTCAAACATAGCTTGTCGTCTGCATTTAACACGACAGTATCATTCGCTATACGCACCACGGTCTCTTTCACCTTCGCCAGTTGTTCTAGCGTATCGATTCCGCCGAGTCCCATGTGATCGGGGGTAACGTTGATACAGGCGGCGACATCGCATTCACTATAACCTAAGCCTGCTCGTAAAATACCACCGCGAGCTGTTTCTAAAACCGCAAAATCAATGGTCGGATCACGTAACACGATTTGCGCTGACTGTGGTCCGGTCATGTCACCTTTTACCGTAATTCGGCCATCGATTTGAACGCCGCCAGTTGAAGTCATGCCAACCACATGGCCGCTAGATTTCATGATATGGGCGAGCATACGCGACGTTGTCGTCTTGCCATTTGTGCCGGTAATTGCAGTTACTGGTATTCTGCTAGGCGCACCGGGTGGGTACAGCATATCGAGCACTTTGCCCGCTACATCTCTGGGTTCGCCTTCACTGGGAGCGACATGCATGCGAAAACCTGGCCCGGCATTGACCTCGACTATTGCGCCGCCCACATCCTTATAGGAATATGTTATGTCATCAGTGAGGAAGTCGACACCGCCAATATCGAGACCTATGGCACGAACGGCTCGAATTGCCATTTCACGATTATCTGGGTGCACGACGTCGGTCAGATCGATGGCGGTACCACCTGTCGACAGGTTGGCAGTTGATCGCAAGAAGAATTGTTCGTCTTTTTTAAGAACGGTGTTTTCGTTGTACCCGGCTTCTTGCATGAGTCGAGTCGCCTGTTGGTCGAGCTCGATTCTGGTTAATACTTTTTCGTGACCGATGCCACGTCTGGGGTCAGAATTCACGATGTCGACTAATTCGACAATTGTTTGTTTGCCGTCACCAATGACGTGACCAGGAACGCGCTTGGCGACCGCTACTAACTCGTTATTAACGACCAGCATGCGATGATCAAAACCGGTGACAAAACTTTCGGCCAGTACTGAACGCGATTGGCCTTGTTCTTTTGCAAAATAGAAGGCTTCACGCACTTCTTCATCGGTGATCAAATTGATACTGATGCCACGTCCATGATTGGCGTCGAGGGGCTTGATGACAACTGGATAGCCGATTTTTTTAGCAGCGCTGACAGCACCATCTTCAGAGGAAAACATCATTTGCTTTGGCACAGGCAAGCCCATATCCCGTAATAAACTATGGGTGCCTTCCTTGTCACTTGCGAGTGAAGTCGAGATACAGCCGGTGTCACTGGTGACAGTAGCCTGAATACGCTTTTGATATTTACCATGACCAAATTGCACCAGACTGTAATCGTTGAGCCGAATCCAGGGGATATTGCGACTGACCGCGGCGTCTACCAGTGATTGGGTACTGGGTCCAAACTCACGTCGTTGGGCGCGATGTACAAAGCCTTCCAGTTCGGATTCAAAATCGAAATCTGGGCTAATGTCATAATCTACCTGCTGTTGCAATTCTGACGGTAGCAGGTGCATTAATAATCGCAATGCGAGATGGCCAGCTTCGATACCTACATCACGTTGCTTATAGGCGTAAACCATGTTGTAAATACCGGGTTTGCCGGCGCTGCGGGTACGACCGAAGGATACGCCCGATCCGGCGATGTTTTGAATCTCGAGTGCGACATGTTCCATGATATGTCCCATCCAGGTGCCATCGTCTTCGGTTAAACGACGTAAAAATCCACCCGCTGACCGATAAGAGCAACCGTGTTCAGCCAGGCTGGGGATTGCCTGCTGCAATCCGTCGGTGAATCCTTTACCGCATTTGACCGATGGCCACTCGAGCAAAATACCCAGATCCAGTACCATTCGTATGACAGGGAAATTGGCGTAAATACTGGGGCCGACGTAGACGTTAGTAGCGGTAATTTTCATAAATACTCCTCTTAATGGCTTACTTTTTAGATGGTTTATTATTTTCGATGACTAATTTTGTTGGTGCCAATTCTGGAGGGTAGGGCTTTCTTTCGTGAATGTCGAATCGGCATCCCTTCGATAAAATATGGAGCTTTAGATCCAGCATGCTAAGTGAGTCTTTTTTTGATGCGCGGCTCATCGATGAATAACTTAAGTCTATTGGGTCAATCACCGTAACAGCGCCACTACCGACCACTTCGAATTTTTGGTCAGCGTCGATGAAAATCGCGGTATCTTCATCGATACCAACACCGAGCATAAATGGGTTGTAGGATATTGCAGTCAATAATCGACCGAGTCGGTCACGTTGACTAAAATGCTGGTCGATTAACAGTGCGTTGGTCAGTCCGATTCCAGGCGCCAGATTGACGCCATCGGCAGAAGGAATAGAGCCGGTTGATCCGCCAGCAATCATATGCTCGGGCATAATAGCGGCACCGGCTGATGTACCTGCAACGTGTACACCCTGAGCATTCAATCGTCTGATTTTTTTGGCGACCTCGGTGCCGCCGAGAATAGTCGACAGGCGGAGTTGGTTGCCACCGGTAATAAAAATGCCGGTGGCATTTTCGAGCGCGTCCAGGTAATCCTGCCGAGCCGCTTCGCTTCTCTCATTAATCGATAATGATAGCGCGTCTTTGACGCCTAGTTTGCCAAATATTTCGATGTATTTATCACCTGTGTCCGACAAGTTTGACGCGGTGGGTATTATGACAATGCGGGCTTTTTTGCCGCCGCATAACTTGACAAATTTTTTCAATACTTTGGCTGAACTGGTGCGCTCTTCGGCGCCGCCGATAGGAATAACATATCCGCGGCGCTGGCCGTTTGTTTCTGGAGAAGGGGGCACTGTTAATAGACCTCTACTGTCTTATTATAATAATTTAGTATTCTAATAACTTATTTTTAACAAACATAATTTGATGTTTCGAAAGCTTAACTCTCAAATAAACCGCTAACTAATTGTTGCCTGTTTTTGATATGCCAAACGCCATTGGCCATTACACTTTGAATTTGATGTTGCTCATCCAGCACCAGTAGGTCTGCGTCGAAACCGATTGCTATTTTTCCTTTTTGATGAAACTTTAAGAGCTTCGCTACATTGCTAGTCATCAGTGGTAAAACCTTCTCTATGGGCAGATTTATGTCCAGCATATTTTTAAACGTTTCGGCCATGGCAGATGATTTAGCAAATCCCATTTTGAGCAATTCACCTTGAGCATTGAAGCAGGGCAGGCATCCTCCGCCATCCGAGCTTATGGTCAGTTTTTCGGGATCACAGCCCTTGTCAAAATACCGCGCTACCGCCTCTTCCGCTGTCCAGCCCGCATCGTCGTCGTCACTCGCAGGAAATGCGGTGAGGTCTACAGTGCAACCACGGCTAGTGATGTCACAGGCCTCTTCAAATAGTTTTTTGTTGCGATTGACATGGGTGGGGTTAAACACGCGTGCGGGAATTTCGCTACGATCGAGGCAATCTCGAATCATCGATAAGCCACGATCGCCGTCACCGAGATGAAAATGCACGATGCCGGCCTTACCGGTCATTAAACCGGCGACATGCGCTTCGCTCGCAAGCCGTAAGATTTCATCGATGGTGGGCTGGCTAGAGCGGTGGTCGCTGATAGCCACTTCGCCAACACCGATGACTGGTTCCAGATTGACAATGTCGCTGCGCACGGATTGGGTTAGGGTGACTGCGGGCACATGATAGCCACCGGTGTAACACCAGGCAGACAAGCCTTCCTCGCGTAGCCCCATTACCTGGGTTAGTAATGTTTGTGGATTGCGTGTCAAATCGTCGGTCCCGAGCAAGCCAACAACACTGGTGACGCCAGCCTGGGTGTATTGACTTAAATGCAGGGGCGGCACCCGTGTCGAAGGACCAGCTTCACCACCACCGCCGGTGATATGGGCATGTGCATCAATAAATCCGGGTATCAGTCTTGCGCCATTTAAATCAACACGGGAGACTTCGATTTGACCGTCGAGGTCTGGGATGCGATCACTGATGTGTATGATTTTTCCAGAGCAAACCAGTAAATGCTTAATACCTTGCGGCCCTGGGGCATACAAATTGGCATTGGTAATCAATTCGAACATGGTTTTCTGGGCGCACCAACTATAAGTTAACGCGGCATTTTAGAGGAATGTAGACAAAAATACCCTAATAAGTTAAGGTTTTCTTCGGGTTTTTTTGCATTATTAGTTTGCCACTGAATTAATAGGTGGCCGAGCAACGGAGTGATGTGATGAAAAAAATTAGGTTTCCCGGTCGATGAGACCTTAAGATTAGCAGCCCTCTATAACCTCGGCGTACTAGATACGACCCCAGAACAAAGATTCGATCGATTGACTCGAATCGCAAAACATTTATTTGATGTCCCTATCGTTTTAATTCGTTTGTGGCTGAACGATTGCTGCAATGTGTGCGGACAACCGATACCGTGGCTCGGTTAGGGGGCGGAGTTTACGGTTGTGGTGAGTGAGCTACACGCTAGCAGTGATGTAGAGCGGGTTGCGGCTCAAATTCTTGAAGCACTTTCAGCGCCATTTTACCTTGATGATGAAGCCGTTCATTTGTCAACCAGCATTGGCATTGCGTTTTATCCTGATAATGCAAAAGACATTGAAACGCTAGTTAAAAATGCTGACCAGGCATGTACGTCGCGAAGTCAAAAGGGCGAAATCGATTTTCAGTATTTTGGAAATGCGATGCAGCAAACCGCAATGGATAGAATGTTGATGGTGAAAGACTTGCATAAAGCATTGTCAAACCAGTAACAGTCGGATCAACAGCTGATGGTTTATTATCAGCCAATTGTTGACCTCCTAGCGGGCCAGGTTCAAAAATCAGAAGCATTAGTGCGCTGGCAACATCCTCAGCAAGGGTTGATTTTTCCAGATAAATTCATTCCAATAGCTACCGACCAGTTTCATTTCGAACGGGTATAAACAAGCTAGCCAATGTAGTGAGTGTGTCTAAATAGCGGATGGAATAACTTAGGCTAATTGGATTTTTGTTCAGGCCAGCCTAGTCGGTAGGCGATGCTTATGACAAAATAGTGCGCTCTATTGATCAAGGTAGCATCATCTAGTGGATAAAACATTCATCACTGCACAGCAGTTGCTGGAAGACTCGTTTCGTCTAGCGCATAAAGTCTACGAAGACAATTTCCGTCCTCAGTTTATTATCGGTATCTGGCGTGGTGGCGCACCCGTCGGCATCGCTGTGCAGGAATTTTTCGAATACAAAGGTATCGCAACAGATCATATTTCGGTGCGCACCTCGTCGTATTACGGCATTAATAAACAATCGAAAAAAATCCGCGTCCATGGTTTGCACTACCTAATCGAGAATGCCAATGCGAATGATAAGCTATTGATTGTGGATGACGTTTTCGACTCAGGTAGAAGTGTTGATGCTTTGATTAAAAAAATTCGTAACCAATCAAGGCTCAACACACCCAGTGATATTAGAGTGGCCTGCCCCTGGTACAAACCATCAAAAAACGCAGTCAAATTTGACCCGGATTATTTTATTCACGAAAGTGAAGAATGGTTGGTATTTCCTCATGAACTAGCTGG
>JBDNJA010000188.1:0-3488 GCA_041688005.1 Gammaproteobacteria bacterium | reverse complement strand
TGCTTTGAAGCGGCTTTGATTCAGTTTTACCTGGATCAGGATTCGAGCGGGTTTTATGACGGTATTCATACGCTACTGGTCGATTATTACGATCCAATGTATCGCTATCAGCTGTCAAACAAAGATGTCGACATTATCTTCCAGGGGCCTGAAAACGATTATCTTGATTGGGCCGAAGGTTTTATTCTTAACGCTTAGTTAAAGGTCGTCACTCCTACGCATCCATGACATGTGACCGCCATGGATGGCGGAAGTGTCGTTTTGTGCAGGAGCACACAAACGCCCCGTTCATCCCTGAACATCGCCACTCCTGCGCATCCATGCGCCCACGCCATACGACCGCCATGGATGGCGGAAGTGTCGTTTCTGCAGGAGCATGCAACGACCCGTTCATCCCTGAACATCGCCACTCCTGCGCATCCATGCGCCCTTGGCATACCGTTCATCCTGAACATAAAAAAGGGGTGAAAAAAATCACCCCTTTTTAATTACACTCTTTTTAAAAGTTAGTGTTTAAACAAACCACCAGCGCTCGGCACATTTATTGCCATCAAACTCCCAGTTAGCCGCGATCTTTTCTTCGTGACCAATTTTCTTACTAACGCCATGGATGTAGTTAGCAAACATTGGGATTAATGCACCACCATCGTCATTTATGATAGCTTGAGCTTCGTAGTACAGGGCGCGACGCTTAGTGGTATCTGTTTCAGATCGCGCCGTTTCTACAATAGCATTGAATCTATCGGCTTTGGCACCTGTTCTCCAGGCGGTATCATTCCACTTGGTTGCGGCGACATAGGCAGACTTGAACATCCAGTCTTCTGTAGGACGGCCACCCCAGTAACAGGCTGCCCAAGGCTTCTTGTTCCAGACATTCGACCAGTAACCATCTTTGGGCTCGCGTACAACGTTAACATTGATACCTGATTTCGCAGCAGAATCTTTGATTAACAAAGCTGCATTGACTGCACCAGCAAAGGCCGCATCGGATGTACTAAGGTCAAGTTTTACACCTTCCATGCCTGCTTTCTTAAGATGGAAGCGAGCCTTGTCAGGATCATATGCACGCTGAGGTAAGTCACTGTTGTGATAAGCCATGGAAGTTGAAATTGGGTGATCGTTACCCAGTGCACCATGTCCTAGTAATATCTTCTTCACTAACTGCTCACGATCGACAGACAGTTTAACCGCCATGCGCAGATCATAGTTGTCGAATGGTTTAGCGTCTACGCGCATCGGGAAGGTGTAATGCAAGGTGCCGGTTGTTTCAACAATATCTAGGCTTGGCACACGCTGTAGCAAGTGAACTGTTTTAGGATCTACCCGATTAACGGCATGTACTTCACCATTCATAACGGCATTTTGACGGGCAGTGGTGTCAATCAGTGCAATCATCTCGACTTCATCAAAATGTGCTCGATTTGATTTAAAGTAATTCGGGTTACGTTTGTATGAAACACGAACACCTGGTTCCAATTTGTCGATGATGTAACCACCAGTACCAATACCAGATTCCCAGTCAATCTTACCGTCTTTCGCTGGCAAAATAGCCAAATGATAATCTGTCATAATAGTCGGGAAGTCAGCATTACCTGCTTTTAGTGTAGCCGTGACTTCATGGCTGCCTGTCTTCTTGAGGTCTACTATGCCTTCGACAATACCTTTGGCAGCCGATTTTGAATCTTCACCACGGTGATGATTGATAGACGCGATGACGTCATCTGCTGTTAATTCTTTGCCGTCATGGAAAACAACATCCTTGCGGATTTTAAATATCCACTTAGTTGCGCCGTCTGCACTGTCATAGCTTTCTACCAATTCTGGATTCAATTGGCCATCGTTGTCGATTTCAAACAAGTGATTGGCGTAGGTATATACCAGATTTTGGCTAAAGCCATTTTCATGGGTTCCAGGATCGAGTGAATCTGTCGTCGAGCCATGGGCTATTCCGAAAATAAATTTACCGCCTTTTTTGGGTGTGGCCGCATGCACAGATTGTGATAGAAATGAAGTTGCAAAAGGAGCAGCTAAACCTAGCGCACCGGCTCGTTTAACAAACTCTCTTCGATCTAGCAATCCATTTTTGGCCGCTATTGCCAAGTCTTTTATATCGGTCATTTTCTCTCCTCGGGTGTATTTAAGTTGCTAATTAGTTATTTAATAGTTTAATTCCATTATTGTCGAGTAATCCGTCTGTTTTATTTATATATCGACAATTAGTCCTAAGCATACGCCAATAAAACACTTTAAATCAAGTAGTTATACTGTTGACCTCGTAAATGTTCGGTGAACCCATACCCAGCACAATCAACTAGTTAGCCGACTCCTAAAGTGCCTGGACAGTGGATGTAGCCATATGTCTTTGATAGGTACACTCTGTTTTCCTGACGGACCCATTTTTCCACGACCTTTTGTTTTACCAACATAGGTCCAGTTTGCAGCTTTGTAGCAAGTGCCGGCAAAGCGCTCAGAATCAACAAATGTTTCAAGTAATACGGGGCGTATTTTGTATCGGAACTCCCAGTCATCGGGTAACCGCCGTACCACTCTGGAGAGAATTGTGGAAGCTAGATTTTTTGAATGTACCCACGGCATAATCAAGAACCTAGCATTATTTACAATCAATGGAAGATTACGTTCACGTTGTTCATGGTTCCAGCCAATGTATTGATCTCGTGGTGCGGTTTGCCACGCTGCCGCAGAAAAACCAAGAGCGGCAACAATCTGTTCTTCAATGGTGACGAAGTATCGTAACTGCGCGCCAGGCAAAGGTTTGTGCCCAAGATAGTGATAGCGATGAATATACTCATTGAGCCACATGGATGTGGTAAATGTCGATATTGCAGGAGCAAATATCGCCCCATAGGCGGGAATCGTCACCTTTTTTTAGGGGGCTGATTCGTGGTGGAGCCAGTCTATCTACCGACAGAATGATATCGTTGCGTGGTGCCGTCTGTGACGTAAACACTATCTTTTGTGGTGCTGGCTTACGTCGCGGTGCCGGCAAGGTAATCAAGCCATCAGCCTCCATGCGTAGCATTGCCACACGGCAAGACATATCCTTGAGGCCACCATCGGCTTTAAACCAGTTCAGGTGCTGGCAAGTCAGGCGGGATAGCTCAGCGCGGGTTCGTGTTTTATCTTCATCGATCAATTGTTTTATGCGATCAAGATCATCTCGGCTGAAATCACGACCACAATAACGCGTGCTCATGGTGGTTGGGGACGGGACAGTTTATCTTTTTGCGCATCATCCATTTGCCAGGGGATAAAGGACTGGATATCTTTCGGCCCTTTACCACCATTGTCGGCACAGGCACTGAGGTAGCAACTGAGCCAATGTCGTGGGTTAATACCCCACAGCTCCAGTGTTTGCAAAATAGAGAACAGCATTGCGGCTAACTCAGCACTCCAGATACTACCTGAACCATAGTAACCTTTACGTCCAGTGACGGGGCCACGAATCGAGTTTTCTGCGATGTTGTTAT
>JBDNJA010000187.1:0-3430 GCA_041688005.1 Gammaproteobacteria bacterium | reverse complement strand
TTGACAGAAACCAGTATCGATTTTCTCAGCCAGTTCATGGCGCATCACCTGACCAATCATCTGATAACGTGTTAAACAATATTGTTGATTAACATCACCTAGCAAGTAGTCGAGTGACTGCTCATCGGCATCATTGGATGAATACTCGTCGAGTAAATGTGACAGTTTTTCTTTCTCGTTATTCATAAAAGTTCTCTTTACAAATCGTTTCTATTTTCAGTTAAGGACTTAGTCACTCTAGTAGCGGTCTAAGTTCCTTATCAATTGAATCTCGTGCGCGAAATATTCTAGATCTAACCGTGCCAATTGGACAATCCATTACAGTCGCGATTTCTTCATAACTTAAACCTTCAATTTCCCTCAAGGTTATCGCTGATTTCAGATCTTCAGGTAATGCCTCAATGGCTTTAAAGACGGTTTGTTTAATCTCTTCCGTTAGCATCAAGTTTTCAGGTGTAGTGTACTCTTTTAAACCCGACTCTCCTTCAAAATGTTCGGCATCTTCCACCTCGACGGTATAGGCTGGTGATTTTCGTGATCTTGATGCCAGATAGTTTTTGGCTGTATTGGCAGCGATACGATAAAGCCAGGTATAAAACTGGCTGTCTCCCCGAAAACTACCAATCGCGCGATAAGCCTTCACAAACGCATCTTGCGCAATGTCCTGACATTCGGAATGATCATTCACAAACCGTCCCACCAAATTGATGACTTTATGCTGATATTTTTGCACTAGAACATCAAAGGCTTTCGAATCGCCTTCTTGCGTACGCTTGACTAGTTCTGCGTCGAGCAGGTTTGTCTCCATTGATAATCCTATTTATTATGTACAGAAAATTTCGGCGAGCTTCTAGCTCGCCGATTTATATCTGGAGTGGTTTGTAACTTGTAGTGCCCGCATTATAATGATTTTTTGCTGGCTAATGACAGAATATTTTTTATTAATGCCCGGCTCTAGAGACCTATGTTAGATGGAATAGTTCTACGCTACGAATGAGTATTCTAGAAGCTAGTCCAATATGTGCCAGGTATTGATCGCTACTCTTTGTATTACCGCTTATTTCGCGATAACCTCTTGCTCTACCCGCTTACTGCACAGCTACGCCATGAACCAAACCAATGAGTAAACAATACAAATTTGATGTCGTCATCGTAGGATCAGGTGCTGCAGGGCTTTCTGCAGCGTTAAATTTACCTAAGACGACATCAATTGCGGTTTTGGCTAAGAATAGCCTGGAACACTACGCCAGCTATTATGCCCAGGGTGGCATATCCGCAGTACTCGGTGCCGATGATAGTGTGGCAGAACATACCTCAGATACTCTAATTGCAGGCGCGGGACTATGCGATGAAGCAGCCGTTGAGTTTACCGCTGCCGCTGGCGAGCAATGTATACAATGGTTGACCAACCTAGGTATGCCATTTACACGAGATAAGCAGGATATCAGCTCAAGCGGGTATCACCTCACTCGCGAAGGTGGGCATAGTAAACGACGCGTTGTTCATGCGTCTGACGCAACAGGCAAAGCGCTCCAGCAAACCCTGCAAGCTCACGTGTTAGAACAACCCAACATCAAGATATTCAACCACCATATCGCTATCGATCTGATTTGTGACGATAACCAGTGCAACGGCTTATACGCGCTTAATCTTGATGATCAGCATGTGAACGTTTTTGCCGCCCAAAAAGTCATTCTGGCGACAGGTGGTGCTTGCAAAGTTTACCTATATACCAGTAACCCCGATGGCTCGACCGGCGACGGCATTGCAATGGCCTGGCGCGCTGGCTGTCGAGTCGCCAATATGGAGTTCATTCAATTTCATCCTACCTGTCTTTATCACCCTGAAGCCAAGTCGTTTTTGATCACTGAAGCGATCCGTGGCGAAGGTGCCATTTTGAGGCTGCCAAACGGTGAGCGATTTATGCAACGCTTTGACGAACGTGCAGAGCTAGCACCGAGAGATATTGTTGCTCGCGCAATCGACCATGAAATGAAGCGCTTAGGCATCGATTGTGTCTATCTTGATATCAGCCACAAGAGCCGTGCTTTTATTAAGTCTCACTTTCCAACCATCTACCAGCGCTGTAAAGAGTTTGACATCGACATTACCAA
This sequence comes from Gammaproteobacteria bacterium, assembly GCA_041688005.1. Taxonomy (GTDB): domain Bacteria; phylum Pseudomonadota; class Gammaproteobacteria. The sequence continues at coordinate 1,316 of JBDNJA010000187.1, read as the reverse complement.
AGACCTTATCCCGATAGTGCCGGCCGCACACTATACTTGCGGTGGCATTATAATCGATCAGAATGGTCTAACCGATGTCAAAAATCTTTATGCTGCCGGCGAAGCATCGTACTCAGGGCTGCATGGTGCAAACCGTCTTGCCAGTAATTCATTACTTGAGTGCCTGGTTTACGCTCGTGCAACCGCTCAGCATATTAGTGAAAACATGTCGGCCAATTCCAAGCGACTTCATTTACCCCATTGGGATGAATCTCAGGTGACCGATTCGGATGAAGACATTGTCGTAGCGCATAACTGGGATGAGCTGCGTCGGTTTATGTGGGATTACGTCGGTATCGTGCGCACCAATAAACGACTTGAGCGCGCACTCAATCGAACTGAGCTGTTGAAACGAGAAATTAACGAATACTACGGTAACTACAAGGTATCAGCTGATTTACTCGAATTACGAAATCTAGTCGTCGTCGCCGAGCTTATTATTCGTTCGGCTCTGGCACGTAAAGAAAGTCGAGGCCTGCACTTTACCCTCGATTATCTTGAAAAGGATGATTGTCAACTAGCGCCGACAATATTGACACCTGAAGTCAACACTAAAAAGCCTGAAAACAAATTATCAATCATTTCCCCAAAACCTCAAATAACAGCATAGATTACGTGATCAAACAGTATCCCTTAAACATTCGAACCCGTGGACGTTCGACAGTAGAAATCTCAACTGAGACCAACCAGTTAATTCGTCAATCAGATATTAAGACAGGCCTTTGCCATATTTTTGTTCTAGTGAAAGCCACTGTCTCCGGGGCTAAAGCTCACCGCATCCTGCTCCCGCCCCTTACCGACATTATCCCTGTCGGCAAAGCCCCTGCTCCGATTCGTTGTGTGGTGCAAGTAGATATATGCTGTCTTCGGTTTAACTGAGTCAACCTGCCATCTAGACTTTTAATGGCCGTTCGTTATTAATGACCTTTGTTATTAACAGCAACGTAGGCATGATAAGCCATGGCGCCATCAGGTATGACCAACTTGCCAAAGCCACTATGCAAGACGATGGGAAAATAGAAAGTTTGATTGAAGAAGGTTTGCCGGAAGGCGCTTCGCTTTTTCGGCCTACGTAGCTATTTTATGAGAATTATGCGCTCGTACTCGATCACGCACCAAAATAGAGCAATACATAGTATTAGCATTTTCAATTTGCCATTAAGTTAGAAAACCGGACAATACCCCCCTACAATTTATCAATATCCGTTATCCACGTTATTAAGGAACCTTTATGAACATAATACTGCTAGGCCCGCCAGGGGCAGGTAAAGGTACCA
>JBDNJA010000186.1:0-51693 GCA_041688005.1 Gammaproteobacteria bacterium | reverse complement strand
AAGCGCCCTTTCCATACGATTATCCCGGGCTTTGCAATGAAGGATGGCAAACCGCTGATGGCCTTTGGCATGATGGGAGGGCCTATTCAGGCGCAGGGCCATATGCAGCTTTTGCTACGCACCCAGCTTTGGGAACAGGATCCCCAGACCGCAGCCGATGCGCCGCGATGGCGGATGGTCGAAGGGCTTGAGGTCACCTGCGAGCCGACGATGTCGAAGACGCTTCTCGAAGGGTTGGTAAAGCTGGGCCACAAGATCAAGGTCGAAGCGCCTGACAATGCCTTTGGCTTTGGTGGGGCACAGATTGTTCAGCGTTTTGCCCATGGTGGCTATGCCGCAGGCTCTGACCCGCGCAAGGATGGACAGGCGGCGGGGTTTTGATCCACCCGGCGTTTGGCTCGTCTTATAGCGTTAAAAGGTGCTGTTGACGAGGTACGTCTGACCGCTGGCCTTGATGCTATCTGCCTGATCGCATACAGCGCTATCATGGACGGATTCAAGAAATAAACGCGAAATAAACTCGACACCTACACTTTTGAAATTCCTAGATTATCCCAAAACCCTCGGCTTCCTTGAAGAAAATCGTGACTAGCCTCGACAAAAAGTCGGGGATATTTAAATAGAATTACTCTTTTCTAGTTATTCTTTGGACTTTGACCAAACTCAGAACACAGCAATCCAATAGCCGATGATTCAGGCATGCTATTTCTAGTATTTTTTTACGCGAGTTTAGTTAGGTGGGGAAATACTTTTCACCAGCTCGGATACCATGCACCCACTGTTTTCCAAGTTGTTGACGAATAATAACTAGGGCACCCAAACTCTTTCCGCAGGATCTGGTGAGCTTAAGAACCGCATCATTGCCCCAATATCGACGTGGTGCTATTCCCATCAACCCACCCCCAATACTTGAAAGACTATCGATTAACCGACAACAATGGCTCCAACAAAACCAGCAGTTTGAAAAGCTTTACGCCTCACGATTCGCTAAAAAGCGACGAATCCTGGAAAAGACTGGCTGACTCACAATAACCAATCAATAATGAGAACGCTTCGAGCGTTCACGGGCAGCTATACCTGGGAAACGACTTTTTAGGTTAAAGGTTAAATTCCATTTTTAATCGCAAACTGTTATTTATTTTCTGAAACCGACGGTTTTTCCCAATTGTAGATTAGGTGATTTTTAAGAGCCTGTCTTTTATTTTCTTCAGATATAATGGTTGTATTTATATAAAGATATGTTTATATTTATATAGATATAAACAAGACTGGATTCGAAATCAATGCAAAACTTACTATCAAAGGCGCTGGCTAAGCGAATCCTTGTTCTCGACGGTGCAATGGGCACCTCGATCCAGTCCTACGAATTCGAAGAAGCCGACTATCGAGGCGAACGCTTTGCCGAATGGCCCGTTGATTTACGTGGCAATAACGACCTGTTGTCACTGACCCAACCCCACATCATCAAAGATATCCACGAAGCCTACTTGGAAGCAGGGGCCGATATCATTGAAACCAATAGCTTTAACACCACCAGCGTCGCGATGGCCGATTACGAGATGGAGTCCTTGGTAACAGAACTAAGCATAGCTTCTGCCAAACTCGCACGGGAAGCCGCTGACAAATACACCGCGCTAACCCCTGATCAACCCAGATTTGTTGTAGGTGTACTCGGGCCAACCAATCGAACCGCTAGCCTCTCCCCTGACGTAGAAGACCCTGCCTATCGCAATGTTACATTCGACCAGCTAGTCGAGTCTTATTGCGAAGCCACAGAAGCATTGATTGCTGGTGGTGTCGACTTACTGATGATCGAGACCATATTCGACACATTGAACGCCAAGGCTGCTATTTTTGCGGTAGAACAGGTGTTTGAGAAATTACAAAAACGCCTACCATTGATGATATCGGGCACTATTACTGACGCTTCGGGCAGAACCTTGTCTGGACAAACAACCGAGGCTTTCTGGAATTCGGTGCGCCACGCCAAACCTATTTCGATTGGATTGAATTGTGCGTTAGGCCCAAAGGAATTGCGCGAATACATCGAAGAGCTTTCGCGAATCGCGGGAACCTACGTATCGGTACACGCCAATGCTGGATTACCTAATGCCTTTGGTGGGTATGACGAAACACCTGAGAGTATGGCGATGCATGCTGCAGATTGGGCGTCAAGCGGCCTAGTCAATATCGTCGGCGGATGTTGCGGTACCGATGAAAATCATATTGCAGCTATTCGCAAAGCAATCGATGGGCTTCCGCCTCGCCAAATACCTGACATTAGCCCTGCCTGTCGACTATCAGGCCTTGAACCCTGCACTATCGATTCTGAATCGCTGTTTATCAATGTCGGCGAGCGGACCAATGTCACGGGGTCAGCCGTATTCAACCGACTCATCGTCGAAGAAGATTACGAAGGGGCACTGAGGATTGCAAAACAGCAAGTTGATAATGGCGCTCAGATAATTGACATCAATATGGACGAAGGCTTACTTGATTCAACTGCTGTCATGCAGCGTTTTCTCAACCTTATCGCGGGCGAACCTGATATTTCAAAAGTACCTATCATGATTGACTCATCACGTTGGGATGTGATTGAAGCCGGGCTGAAATGTGTGCAAGGCAAATGCATCGTGAACTCGATTAGCATGAAGGCTGGCGAAGCCGAGTTTATTCATTCTGCCAAATTATGTCTGCGCTATGGGGCGGCGGTTGTTGTAATGGCCTTCGATGAAGACGGACAGGCTGATACCGCTGAGCGTAAAGTCCAAATCTGTACTCGCGCTTACAACATTCTGGTGAACCAACTAGGGTTTGAACCTGAGGACGTCATCTTCGACCCCAATATTTTCGCTATCGCTACCGGTATGGAAGAACACAATAACTATGGTCTCTCTTTTATAGAAGCCACTAGGGAGATCAAAAAAACTTTGCCAGGTGCAATGGTTTCAGGCGGCTTGTCGAATGTTTCGTTTTCTTTTCGTGGCAACAATGCAGTCCGCGAAGCCATACATTCCGTCTTTCTGTACCACGCTATACCGGCTGGCTTGACCATGGGCATTGTTAATGCTGGGCAGCTTTCAATTTATTCAGATATCGACCCAGCCCTGCGCGATGTCGTAGAAGATGTCGTGCTCAACCGATCAGATGATGGTACCGAGCGCCTGCTCGCGATGGCCAGTGACTATCAAGGTGGCGGCACAAAGGCAGTTGCGGAAAAAGTCGAATGGCGAGATTGGCCAGTCAACAAGCGGTTAGAACATGCATTGGTGCATGGTATTGCCGACTTCGTGCTTGACGACACTGCCGAAGCGCTAGAGGCTGCAGATAATCGGCCATTGAATTTGATAGAAGGGCCATTGATGGATGGCATGAACATCGTCGGTGATTTGTTTGGCGCCGGGCAAATGTTTTTACCCCAGGTCGTGAAATCGGCCCGCGTTATGAAAAAGGCAGTCGCATGGTTAGAACCGATCATGGAGGCTCAACAAACAACGAAAAAAGAAGCGATCAAGATCGTACTCGCCACCGCAAAAGGCGATGTCCATGATATCGGCAAGAACATAGTCGGCGTGGTATTGCAATGTAACGGTTTCGAAATTATTGATCTCGGCGTGATGGTGAAGGCTGAAACCATATTCAAGGCCGCTCGCGATAATAACGCCGATATGATCGGGGTCTCCGGGCTGATCACCCCCTCACTTCAAGAAATGACCCACGTCGCAAAAGAAATGCAACGTCAGGGTTTTGAAATTCCATTGTTAATCGGTGGCGCTACGACATCGAAGATGCATACCGCAGTCAAAATCGATCCACATTACCAGCAACCCGTGGTTTATGTATCGGATGCATCACGCAGTGTCGCAGTCGTAAATCAACTAATGAGCAAAACCAAACGTGAACCTTTTTTACAGGCGCTTGTAGAGGAATACGATCATTATCGTGACCGTTTCGCGGCTAAAATCGAAAAGAGACAATTTTTAACTTTGTCGGCGGCACGTGTAAACCGGCTTGCGACTAACTGGACGAGCTATACACCGACGCAACCACCAAAATTAGGCGTGCAAACACTCATCGATTTTCCACTCGCTACTTTAGCTGAATATATCGATTGGACACCGTTCTTCAGCACCTGGGAATTACGCGCGAAATATCCCCGCATACTCGAAGACGAGCAATATGGCGAACAGGCAAGGAGCTTATTTGCTGATGCGCAAGCCATGTTACAGAGGTTTATTGAATCAGGAGAAATTAAAGCCAATGCCGTGTTTGGACTTTTCCCAGCGAACAGTGTCGACCACGATGACATTGAAATCTACACTGACGAAACCCGACAAAAAGTCCAAACCACAATTATCGGTGTACGCCAACAAACCGTACACCCATCCGACACTCCTAATTTGAGCTTGTCTGATTTCATCGCGCCGCGTGAATCTCAAGTCAACGATACTATCGGTGCATTCGCCGTCACTGCCGGCATCGGCCTAGATAAGGTAGTTGCAAAGTTTGATGAAGAGTTTGACATCTACAATAGCATCATGGCAAAAGCGCTGGCGGATAGGCTTGCCGAAGCATTCGCAGAATATCTACATGAGCAAATCCGTAAGGTACATTGGGGTTATGCCAGCGACGAATCACTCGATATGCAGGCTCGAATCAAAGAACAGTATCGAGGCATTCGCCCTGCGCCAGGCTACCCAGCAAACCCCGATCATAGCCAAAAAGAAGTCATCTGGGATTTACTCCAAGTCGAAGAGAACACGCAAATTAGCCTGACAGAAACACTCGCAATGCTACCCGCATCGTCAATAAGCGGCTGGTATTTTTCACATCCAGAATCTAAATATTTTGGAGTCGGAAAAATTGACCGGGATCAGGTGCTTGACTATGCAAAACGGAAGGGAATTGATGAAAAGTCTGCCGAAAAATGGCTGGCGGATAGCATTGGGTACGCTTAAACCGATGAGCGACTGATGTTGTTCATCGTCGAGATTGACGTGGTGAGGTGTCGGTTCTTCGTAATTAAAATCAAAACTGTTTTGGCTCATCTATTGTCTTCGCTGCAGAGAATGGCTCCACAGAAAAACAACTCGCTTCCAACAAAGCAAGAATGTCCAAATACACGGTGAGATCAATATTGATTGACACGCCCACGACAAAATCACGCGCTGCCGGATCTGTCATCCAAATCGGAATCGTGAAGGTCTTTCCAGGTGAGTGTTCGAGGATGATTTGTGAGTGAACCGAACCGCTACGTTGAAGAACTTTAAAAGACCGATTCACGTACGGGTGGAATTGATAATGGACCGTTACCTCCAAAGGCAAGGTGTTTAGTGTGACTAGTGATGTCCAATCATATCCATCTCGCCATAAAGTTGATGCCACAAGAGGCCGAGAGCTGGACGGATAATGAGGTTCTCGACCGTTGGACGCATTTATCATTTATAACTGGCCCGCCTGCCGTCCAACAATGGCGCGCTAACACTTTGGATAATCCGACTGACCATGAATTCCTCAATAGGCTTATTGAGCAATACCGTAACCGTTTAGGAGATTTGGGCTGGTTTATGAAATGTCTAAATGAACCCATGGCTCGTCAAGCAAATAAAGAGCGTATCGCTCCTAGTTTTGATCTAAAGAAAGCGACTGATGACGAAATCAAACAGCAACGACTACAACGTTTCGATTTACCCCTAAAGCCACTCGCAATACTTGAAAGGCAATCGATTAACCGCCAACAATGGCTCCAACAAAGCCAGCAGTTTGAAAAGCTTTACGCCTCACAATTCGCTAAAAAGCGATGACCCCTGAAAAAGACTGGCTGACTCGCAATAACCAGTCAATAATGAGAACGCCTCGAGCGTTCGCTGGCAGCTATACCTGGAAAACGGCTTTTTAGGTTAAATTCCATTTTTAATCGCAAATTGTTATTTATTTTCTGAAACCGACGGTTTTTCCCGGTTGTAGATTAGATGATTTTTAAGAATGCCTGTCTTTTATTGTTGTTTTGACAGCGTCGAACTGGTGACCACCGAAAAATGGTGGCGTTTGAGTGGTTGCGCACGGCTGAGCATCCGTTGTTAAGAAGATTCTTGGGTTGGCGAAGTAAGGTAGTCGCCACGACTGGTTTACCTCAGTCAACAGTTGGCAAATCTACCATCACAGGCTGCCCTGGCGTAGTGCACCCTGTGTCACAGCACTTCCCGGGCTGTTTATTTTTCGTGATTGGGCGCTCAGGGTCGTGCTCGACGCCCCGCTCAATAATTCGATCTACCAGTTCAACCTTGCTGCCAATCGGATAGTTGCGATAAATTTCCTGTTTCATGGCCGTCGGTGAGCCGCCGCCGTGGAGGCTGATAACGCTGTACCAGCCGCCCTGATACCCAGCAGTCAAGTCCTCGATGAACCGGGCGGTTTCAATGCGCTGCTCATATGGTACATCGGGGTTGGCGCGCAGCACTTCTGACAACTTCGCGCCTGTTTCTGGGTTATGGTCTTCGTCTGGACCGGGTAGGGTGACGATAAGCCCACCGCTGACGTAATGCGCGATGCGGTGCATATCATAAATTTTTGTCGCTAGCAGCAGCTTACCGATGTTGCTGAAGATCGGGTCAGGCATGAAAGTTTTGCTGTGTTCATCGGCCTTACCGTACACGCTGGCCGCTACACCGCAGGCGTAAAAGCTCTCGGTAATGGTGATGAGTTCGACCATCTGCTCGCGTAAATGTGTCTCCTTGCCGGGGTCAAAACCATTGGCCTCGCACATCAGTGCGCCTGCGCCTATCAGCAGGTCGCCAAATCCGGCGCGGGCACCTATGCAGGTTTGTCTGTGGTGAGTGGCGTAGCTGTAGGTTAGGTGTGCGCAGAATGTTCCCAAGTTCCGTTCTCTCCAGCGTAAAATACATCGTCCCACGGCACAAACACCTTGTCGAACATCACTACGCCGGTACTCTGACCATACTTACGGCTAAAAATGGCTTCACCATGCTCCACTTTTCCTCTGGCCGGCCGGCAGGGCGCGCGATGATGGTGATGCCGGGGGCATCGATCGGCACTGCGCAGCAGATGGCGAAGTCGGCGTCTTCCTTACCCATGTTGCGGCACGGCATGACCAATAGTTCGTGCATATATGGCGCGCCGGTGACGATGGCCTTGGTGCCGCTGATGATGATACCGCGCTTGCCGTTGTGCAAGGCGTTGCGTTTAACGACGTGAACATAGCTGTCAACGTTGGTCTGCTCATGCGGCCTGCGGCTGTAGTCACCTTTGGCATCGGTCATGGCGATGCCGAGCGTCAGGTCTTGGTCCTGCACGCGGTGTAGGTAGTTTAAAAAACGCGCTGTGTTTTCAGTCGTGCCGTGTGTATCGTCGATACGAGCGGGTACCTGGCCAATAGCGTTCAGGGCATCGTGCGTCAGGTAACGTTGGGCGCAGCCGGTTTCTTGGCAAACCAAGCGTACCGCCTCCAGCTTGTTGAAGAGGTCGCCGCTGCTGGTGTTGATGTGAGTGAGGCGATTGACCCGCTTGCCGCTTGTGTGCTGTATCGCCGTCATGATGGGGGCGTATTCTGGCTTTAGCGCGTAGTCGTAAGTCAGCGCGATCACATTGATTCCGGGGCCGAAATCACGCTCGTCCACTACGCTGTCAATCATTTAGCCGTCAAGAAATACGCGCGGCTTGTAGCGGCGTAACGATTCTCGAAAGTCGTCGCCAGACATCATGATGGCGGTAGATAGAGGTGTATTCATGCTGTGGATTTCCAGATCTAGTTGATTATTTAAACACCGTTTAATTTTAAAAACAATATTCAGTAAATGTAAGTTCAAAGGCCCTCGCCAGTATTTGTGTTTACAGTCTGGTCATACAAGCGACCCGAGCCATAAGGCAATCAAGCCCAGGTCGATTTGTACCGTGGGCTAATCCTAGGTGCGGCACGGGTGGTGTTTGGCTAGCTGGGTATAGAGGGCACCAGAGAACACCTTCCTTTTCCTTTATGGACATAGAAATAAATCATCAAAGCCATAACATTGGCCTGAACTGGGTTTGGTCTAAGGCCGTAAGGTCACTAGAAAAGGCTAGTTCTTTTTAGCCCCCCAACCTTTTTTAGACAAAATGGCCTCGCTCTTTTTAATGGGCTCTGGGACTTTTGGGTTAGATTTTACATTTCAAATCTTTCGGTGGCCATGTTATTTTTGATCATGGGTCTACTGGTGTCACTCATCCAAAATGTAAATTATTATTGCTCGTTTCGTTTATTTCGAATATTCTAGCCTTATTGTTTATAGGAGATATTATTTATGAGCACACTACTACAGGAACAGGTGTTACCTGACTTGGCGGCTGCATCACTTGCTCATGCCAGTGCGGCTGAGTTAAGTCGTCTGCTTGCAATCTTGCCTGAGGCTGAGCGTGCAATCGTAAAGTTAGACGGACATGATTTGATTTTACCTCGACAGGCCTTAGCATTACTTCGCGATATTTTGGTTGAAATGGCACAAGGTAATGCAGTAACTATTGTTCCTACTCATGCCGAATTAACAACACAAGAAGCCGCCAACATTTTAAATGTGTCGCGACCACATTTAGTCAAATTGTTGAACGATGATGTTATTCCCTACTCCAAGACAGGTACACATCGGCGTATTCGCTATCAAGATTTAATGGTATATAAAGCACAGCGTGAACAACGTTCTATGGATGTTTTGAATGCATTAACCGAGCAAGCTCAGCACTTAGGCATGGGCTATTAATGCGCTTTATTGTCGTACTTGATGCGTGTGTACTTTATCCCGCACCATTACGAGATCTACTACTTCGATTAGCAACGACTGGTTTATTCTCGGCAAAGTGGTCTGAACAAATCCATGATGAATGGACACGGAACTTGATTGCCAACCGACCTAAGATAGAAAAACAGGTGCTAAAAACACGAATCATGATGGATGATGCAGTACCCGATGCATTGGTAACGGGCTATGAAAACTTAATTGATGGCCTTTCTTTACCTGATGCTGATGATCGCATGTGCTTGCCGTAGCAATACGGTGTGGCGCACAATCCATCATTACCTATAATCTAAAAGATTTCCCTCAATATGTGCTGGATCAATATGCCATTGAAGCCGTACATCCGGATGATTTCATCCTTCAACAGTTAGATCTACAGCAGGGTGCTGTTATTGCAATAATAAAGCGACATAGGGCGGTATTAAAGAAGCCTCCTTTATCAGCCTATGAGTATTTAACTATTTTTGAAGGACAAGGGTTAATTGTTACTGCTGGTCGATTAAAAGAGTTTGTTGATTTAATTTAGCTTTAGACACAAGGTCTCGAATGGTCAGATTCTTATTTGGCACACTGTTTGCCGCTAATTTCGGATGAACCTTCTACAGCCGTTTACTGCGGTTACCCCAACAGTAAACCCGCAGTTAAATGCCATAGAATAATGGCTGATAATAGAATTACATGACCCCTATTATTAGCAATAAATTACAAGAAACAACAAATTAATGAATATTGGTAGGCTAGCTATTATCTGGTTTAAGTTGCTTTAATAAGCGGCTAGGCAAGTTCTTGATGGTTAAGCTATTTTCGCTGCCATCAAAACTGATATCAGTGCCAAGTGCGGTTGCAGCAAAGCTAAGCGTCACCTCTTTATTTTTACCACTATATCGTAAATAATTTTTTAGGCTCTTGCGGTCAGGAATGAGTTCCGCTTTGATCACACTTTCAGCATTGGCTAGCTCAGCTGAGCTAGCACCTTCATTTATAGAAGATTCGGAAAGTGGACGTACTTGGAGGCGCTCACGTTTTTTCAGCGCGACGAACTGTTCAAATTTTTCGGGTGCACTATTATCAAGCTGACCTGAGAGCGTTTTAAACGCCACAATCTCTCCTTGTTTGTCTTGCTCCATGCAGTATTCAATCACCTTAGTTTTGGTCGCAGCGGATTCACTTTCTGGCAACGTTTGTGCATATTCTTTAACAATTTGTAAAAACTCCTGCGTCTCTTGCTCGGTATCGAGGGTATCGATAAAGCCTGTTAAATCGGAGAACAATTTTTGAATAGCTTTATCGCCACGGCCAAAGCTAAAGGTGAAGTATTTTTCTTCGCTGCGCTTACCTTCTTCCTGCTCGATTTTAAGCGCGCGGGTATCGATACATAAACCAAAGCCGGTATTTGAAAAGTCGAGAGCTAGACTTTCGCTTATCTGCATGTCGGCGGTTAAACTGAGATTGCTTTTTTCACGTAAGTGAAAGCACATCCTTTCTTTTTCAGGGTTGGGTCGATACCGGCTAAAGATCTGTCATACGACTGCATCGATGCAGTAATCGCGAAAAAGTGCATTTTAAGAAGCGACATTACGTAGCTTCCGAGTTAAATAATATAAACTGCCATCTCTAGGTCGTTTCGGCTAAGCTGGTCTCTATCGTCTTGGCACAGGCAGCCTGGATTACTAATTACAAGGTAATCATCGCCGCGCTTTCCTGACCGGTATATCCAGTCGATTATGTCACCGCCTCTATTGTCGTACCGGATACTCCTCATGGATCTAGATGCTCAATTATCACCTTAAGCGTGAAACCATTCAGGTTTGCCTGAATGATTTCAATATCTGCTCGTTGTTGGACAACCAGCAGTTTGACAAAGACGATCTTGAAGCCGCTGCACTGGGAATCACCTCATCGACTTGGTCGTTGTTTGGTATCGTCTGGCCGGCATCGCAGATTCTTGCTGCGGAGGTAAGTGCCGTTAATTTTACCGGCAAGCGGGTCCTTGAACTTGGCTGCGGCATTGGGCTGGCCAGTCTCGTATTGCACAAGATGGGCGCTGATATTACCGCTAGTGATTATCACCCTCGCGCTCAGGAATTCCTCGACAGAAACGTCAGTGAGAATAATCTACCACCAATCAAATTTGAGATGGTGGATTTTGAAAAAGAAAATCAGGCGCTAGGGAAGTTCGATCTGATCATCGCTAGCGATATACTCTATCAGCCTCACCACGCGAAGTTCGTGGCCAATTTTATCTCGTCTCATTCCGCTAACAATGGTGAAGTCATCCTCGTCGATCCGGGTAGAGAAAACCGATCTAAGTTTACGCTCAACATGAAGGCTCTAGGGTATAGTCATCAATTTAAAAATTTTAATCAGACGCTCGCGGCAGGCATCAAATGCAAGGGACAAATACTGCATTATCACCGTCAATCCAGCCCTGCCAGCCCCTGTAACAGCTTCCGTTGACAGTGATACCATCGAACCTTTGTAAAATAAACCAGAAGCACCTGTGGCGCTCATTGGGAGCAGGATAAAATGCAGGACATTAATAACATTAAGATCGTCGGTATAGACGACGAACGGCCGCCGAAAATGCGCAAAGAAGCCTACGTCGATTTGTTTTTTAAGCTGTCCGAAAAAGCGCCACTGGATTGGTGCGAGGATTTTAATACGCTCAGCCTACGGATGAACCCAGCGGTTAAAATTGCAAGAAATGGGGGTGTTTGTGTCGAAGCCTGGGTCCGTGATATGCAGGATATCGCACCACAGCTTGAAAAAATAAAGCAGAAAATACTCGACAGTAATGAACAATACATCGAAAAGGATCGGCAGAAAAAACTAGCGATTCTGGCTGCGAATAAAGACACTTCAAGCGCGAATCGCAAACAAGTCCAATAGAACCAAATCGTTGCTGACCTGATAATTTAATACAGACTACACCGAGTGTTGCTTAACCCACTCGGTGTAGTATTCGGTCCAACATCCGATGACTCATTATTCGTTTTAACCAGCCAAACAAATAGGTAGGGAAGGTGACAGGGTAACGTACTTTTGGTCGCTTACTTTCCAATGCATGCACCACGCGGTTGAGCACTGCATTTGGGGACAGTGTGAATGGCTGGACGTTTCCAACCGCTTCAAATCGCAGGATCATTTTATGATAGCGATCACGATGAACACTACTATCTATATCAATGTGTTTTTGAAATGCTTGATACGCATTGGCTCGAAATTGGCTCTCTATCGGGCCGGGCTCAATCAAGCTGACATGGATACCCGTCCCGGCAAGCTCCAGCCGCATGGTGTCGCTGAAGCCTTCTATTGCAAACTTGCTCGCATTGTAAGCACCGCGCATCGACATCGCTGCAAACCCTAGAATCGAACTATTTTGGATTATTCGACCATACCCTTGCGCTCGCATTGTCGGGATGACGAGGTTGGTTAGCTCCATCCAGCCGAATACATTCGTTTCGAATTGCTCACGAATCGCGTCTCGGCTGAGATCTTCACAGGCGCCCGGTTGACCATAAGCACCATTGTTAAAAAGTGCATATAATCGGCCTTCGGTTTTTTCCAGGACCTGTTCTACGGCTGCTTTGATACTTTTTGAGTCACAGTAGTCTAGCACCAAACATTCAATACCAGCCGCTTCTAACACTGTGCGGTCATCCGGATTTCGGACAGTGGCAAAAACTCGATAACCCCGCAAATGTAAGCCGCGTGCGACGCACTCACCAATACCACTCGAGCAGCCGGTGACCAATACACTTTGCATATCTTGATATGAATGTTTTGACTCTAATTTATGTACCACTGTCACCTCGTTGAAACTGCTTCTGCTAAAGCATCTTATTGTACGGTTTTATGCCTACAAAGGCAGTTCGGTACGACAGGCAGGGGTTTATCATAATCGAACTTAATCGCTTTCCTTTATCTCTAAGCCTGATCCAACTTAAGTATCTACTCTCATTTTTATAGCCTTATGCTTTTTATGAAAAGCCTATTTGCACTAATCTTGCTGGCCACTCTCCAGCAATCCGCTTATGGTTACGATTCATCAGAGCATCAAATCAGTGACTATCGTCGAATACTCCTAGCGGATGACTTCGAAGCCAAATGCGATGTATTGAAACACCTGCAATGGGCTGGGTTAAGTGATCCTAGAATTTTTGATTGGGTCGAAGAGTATGTGCTCGAATTTTATCAATCGTCATTCCTCAGCCGAGAGCGGTTCGCCCTCAAGCGCCTGGCTATTCGTGCGCTGGCGTATAGTGGCAATGAAAAATATCGTTACAGCTTATTTTTGGTCGAGGTAGAAGCAGCCGGAGAAGACATTCGCGATGACGGCAAACTTGCATTGGCACAATTAGACAAACACATCGAGTGGCAAAAAATAATTAGAAAAAGCGACCATAAGTTTGCTCACAAGAACACCATCATCAGCAGCTATATGAAAATGCTCAGCATTCAAGACCCTGAGATCCAACAGCTTGCTGCAACCGGTATTGTCCACGAAAAAATCAAAGATCCCGAATTGTTAGCGCTCGCGTTTCAACAATGGCAAACATTACAATCGCAACGAAACCTAACTGACCAACAGCAAAGCACGAAGCGTTGGCTATTAAAAGCAATTGACCGAAATACCGACTGGTACTCTCATCACTACGATCGACGTTGAAGCAAGTCCGGCCTAAATATTTTCTGACAACTTGTACTGTGTTCTAAGGCCTGAGACCACTTTCCATCCAACACGATATGCACTAGTGTTGCTGGTGGCATCACCTCACCCGTTATCGACCTGGGTACATTACCCACTAACTTTCTAGCCAGCATTTCTAGCCCTGGGTTATGGCCAACAAATAACAAGCGCTGCACTTGCTTTGGTGTGCGGCATAAGACTGCCACCAGGTTCTGCACTTCGGCCTCGACACAAACCGCCCTTGTAGTCTCTTCCGTGCGCACCGAAGATGAACAAACAATCGTCTCTGGCTCTAGATGATGGCTTCTAATCCATTCACCCACTTGTGTCGACTGTTGCTTACCATGCTCACTTAATTGACGACCAAAATCACCCCGGTCATCCCATGAAGGCGGGGCCATTGAAGCGTGACCGTGACGGAGTAGTAATAATTCAATTGACATTTTTATTCACCCTATCGTTTCTTACCAAGCACTAACTTTATACTCTAAATTAAATGTCAATTGCCATAAAAGTTGAAATTTAAAGCTAAAAATTGTCGACCTTGCCAATTGCTACTGTTGCTCTTTTCGCAGAATAGCCGCAATGGCCTCATTTCTTAATTTATGGATATATCTGGATAGGCAGTCCAGCCATATCTGTGTAATAAGGCTTCTTGCTCTTGTGCGAAGCACCGAATTTTAAAACCATCTCTATACAGATGCAAAAAGGGGTATAGGAGCAACCGAGTTCCTTGTCTACTTTCTGGCCAATCAGCACAGATGGCAAAACCGGCTAGATTTCCGCTCTAATTGTGGTATGAAAAGGCGGAAATTCTATCGATTTTCTATATCTAGCACTCTGTTTTCCAAAACATTGCGTCAAGCTATTTACGCCGACGTTTCCCGCTGGCTGCCCGAGCCTTAACCGTATGTTCACCACGCGACTGTGCTTTAGCGCCCTCAGTAATATCACCGAGAACATCTAAAACGTCATCAAACGTTGGTGCCTCGGAGACAGGGGTGCTGTCTAACGCCTGTCGCATAGCAGCCACATGTTCGGGAGATGTCCCGCAACAACCACCGATAATTCTGGCACCGGCATTACGTGCCATGATGGCGTAGTTGGCCATTATTTCGGGCGTGCCGTTGTAGACTATCTTGCCATTGACGAATTCGGGGATACCACAGTTTGCCTTCGCTATAATCACCGGATCGGTGCCTTCGACAGCAGTGGCTTTCATGTTTAAAACAGCAGCCACCACTTCGGATGCACCGACACCACAGTTAGTGCCGCAGGCGAGGGCATGAGGCTTAATCCTGTGATGCAACTTCATCATATCGGCTGCGCCAACGCCCATCATGGTGCGGCCATTGGTGTCGAAACTCATGGTGAAAACGATAGGCAAATCGGCCTGTGACGCGCCTTTAACGGCAAGTTCCACTTCTTCTTGCGATGACATGGTTTCGATCCACAATACATCGGCACCACCCTGTTTGAGTGCCAATGCCTGTTCGGCAAATGCGGCAATAGCCTCTTCTGGCAGCATCTCACCCAATGGTGCGAGAATTTCACCGGTCGGCCCAATCGAACCCGCGGTAACGACTGTTCGACCAGAGTCTTTGATTTGCTCTTTGAGGATTGAGACGGCGGCGATATTGAGCTCGGCGACTCGTTCTTGCGCCTTGTGGAGTTTTAAGCGATAGCGAGTACCACCAAACGTGTTGGTTAAAACGATATCTGAACCGGCATCGATAAAACTACGATAGTAGGCGGCTATTTTTTGTGGCTCTTCGATGTTCCACAATTCAGGGGCGTCTCCACTTTGTAACCCTAAGGCAAATAAGTTGGTTCCTGTTGCGCCATCTGCCAACAGGGTGTGTTTTTCCGCGAGCAGTGCTTCAAATAGATTTTCCAATTCGGTTTCCAGTGTTAGAGCTCAGTTGGTCGGGGATTTTATAACTATATCCAGGCTACAAATAAGTATGGGTTGCAATAGACTCGATTCGATGTGAATATAAACATATCCTTATATAGTGTAAATAACAAAATGCATAATCTTGATACTTTATTGGCCGGTTTGCGCGCAGCAGGTGAACATACCCGACTCCGAATCCTGACCCTTTGCTCTCGTGGCGAGCTTAGCGTGTCCGAATTAGTGCAAATTTTGGGGCAAAGTCAGCCTCGTGTCTCTCGACACCTGAAGCAGATGGTTGAAGCTGGACTACTAGAGCGATTACCCGAAGGCGCACAAGTGTACTTTCGAGTATCGGACCAGAATTCAACCTCTAGTTTGGCGCATGCATTGATATCACTGATTCCCGAAACTGATACTTTATTGGTTCGAGATATGTCACGGCTCGATCAGGTGCGTGATAGCCGGGCAAAAAAGGCACAGGACTATTTCCAGCAGGTAGCGCAAAGCTGGAACAGTATTCGGGCGATGCATGTGCCTGAGCAACAATTGGATGACAGGCTGCTAGATGTTATTGGTAATCAGTCGATTGGTGACTTGCTCGACATAGGAACAGGGACTGGTCGAGTGCTCGAAATTCTATCGGGCCGGTTTGCACGAGGTATTGGCGTCGATATGAGCAGCGGCATGTTAGCGGTCGCCCGTAGCAATATAGAACAAGCCGGACTAACCCACGTTCATGTGCGCAAGGGTGACATGTACCATTTGCCGATGGAAGATGCTTGCACTGACCTTGCTATCCTCAACTTAGTATTGCATTACAGCGACAATCCGCTTGAAGTAGTACGAGAAGCTAGTCGTGTATTGCGGAGCAATGGTCGATTGGTCATCGTCGATTTTGCCGCACACACTGAAGAATATCTGAGAAGCGAATACAAACATTTCAGGCTGGGGTTTTCGGATGACGAAATTCTCAGTTGTTTTGAAGCCGCTGGTTTGACGGCAGACACGGATACCCAGCAATTAGTGGGTGATCCGTTGACCGTTAAAATTTGGCACGCGAAAAAACAAAACAATATTGCCCGTATTAGTCCATCTACCCTAGTAACGAACAAAAGAAATCAATAAAATGAAACAAGAGCCTGTGCAAATATCGTATGAGTTTTTCCCACCACGAAACCCAAATATGGTACGACGTTTATGGAGAACAGTGGGTCAATTAGAGCGATGTAACCCCAGCTTCTTTTCGATGACCTATGGTGCGCTTGGTAGTGCAAAAGAAATCAGCATTAATACGGGAATTGAATTGCATAACGAATCTTCGGTGCCTGTCGCGGCACATCTCACCTGTGGTGAAGCCAGTGTAGAAGAGATTGATGAGGTGGCGCGTCAATTTCACCAAAAAGGATTACGACGGATTGTCGCTTTGCGCGGAGATCCGACCATGGATGCCCAAAACAATGACAATAAAAAACGTTATCTGTCGGTAGCTGAGTTCATCCAGGGCTTAAAGAAAATAGGCGATTTTGATATCAGCGTCGCTGCTTATCCCGACGTTCACCCACTAGCCACAAGTGCAAAGCAAGATCTCGAAGTTTTGAAGCAAAAATTAGATGCTGGTGCCAATCGAGCGATTACCCAATATTTTTTTGATACTGATAGTTACTTACGGTTTAGAGATGAAGCTAGCAAAATAGGAATCGACAAGCCGATTGTCCCTGGCATATTGCCAATACATGATATTGAAAAAGTGCGTAAATTTAGCCAAAGTTGTGGCACCATAATTCCCAAGCGTATTGAGGTTTTGTTTGAGCAGTGCAAAAACGACCCAGCGGCTCAGTACGCCTTGTCGGTAAAATTAGCAGTGCAACAATGCGAACGCCTACGAGCAGCAGGCGAATCGGAAATCCATTTATATACGTTGAATCAAACTGATATCTGCTTCGATATTAGTTTGGCGCTAGGTGTTGATATTGCGCCGTTATCAGACCAGCATTCCGCCTAAAATATTGATTTTAAGCTATTTCTATAAATAATGGTTTTTTCGGGACCTGTTTTTGCTCCTCGGCAATCGCGAAAAAAGTGCCTTTTTAGAGGTGCCTGTAGTTACCCTACAATCGCCAGCAAAACACCGGCCGAAACCGCCGAACCAATCACACCAGCAACATTCGGTCCCATCGCATGCATCAGTAAAAAGTTTTGAGGATTCGCCTCTAACCCTACCTTGTTGGCAACTCGTGCCGCCATGGGCACTGCTGACACACCGGCCGATCCGATTAATGGATTAACTGCGCCACCCGTCATTCGATACATGACTTTACCCATGAGCAATCCTGCCGCGGTACCAATCGAAAAAGCAACCATACCGAGTAGTAATATGCCGATGGTTTCGAGGTTGAGAAACTTGTCGGCTGCCAGCTTTGAACCAACCGCCAATCCCAGAAAGATGGTGACAATATTAATCAATTCGCCCTGAGCTGTTTTACTCAGCCGATCAACCACGCCACATTCTTTCAACAAATTACCAAAGCAGAGCATACCAACCAACGGTGTTGCAGACGGTAGTAATAAGATAGTGATCAGTAGCAGGGTCAATGGGAATAGGATCTTCTCCAGCTTGCTGACATGGCGTAGTACCGACATTTTGGTACCACGTTCTTTCTCAGTAGTGAGAAGCTTCATGATGGGCGGCTGGATAATCGGCACCAATGCCATATAGGAGTAGGCAGCCACTGCAATCGCACCGAGTAGATCGGGTGCTAGGCGTGATGCGACATAGATAGCTGTCGGGCCATCCGCACCACCAATGATGGCAATAGCGGCGGCATCAGCCATCGAAAATTCCATGCCTGGAATCATGTTCATCGCGACTGCGCCAAACAGGGTGGCAAAAATACCAAACTGAGCCGCTGCGCCCAAGATCATCAAGCTAGGTCGGGCAAGCAGCGGACCAAAATCGGTCATTGCGCCAACCCCCATAAAGATCAATAGTGGGAACACACCTGTTTCGATACCTGAATGATACAGAATACCAAGCAAGCCTTCGGGGCCAGCAATTTCGGCAATTGGAATATTAGCAAGAACGCCACCAAAGCCGATCGGCAGTAACAATAGCGGTTCAAAGCCTTTCGCAATGGCGAGGTAAATCAGCAATGAGCTGATAATAATCATAACCACTGAACCCATCGTGAAG
The DNA here is from genome assembly GCA_041688005.1 of Gammaproteobacteria bacterium. GTDB lineage: Bacteria > Pseudomonadota > Gammaproteobacteria. Next base: position 33,130 of record JBDNJA010000186.1, on the reverse strand, counting down.
TTGGCTATGCCTGTAGACGCCCAGAGTTGTATTAAGCCTTGCTCCACTGTATTAGCCCACCGTCATGAGAGTTTGTTCTGCCTGAAGGGCATCACCTTTATTAACACTTATCGATTGCACCAAACCACTGTATTGACTCCGAACTTCAGTTTCCATTTTCATCGCTTCAATAATCATTACCGGATCACCCTCATTGATTTGTTGGCCTACTGAGACCAAGCTTTCGATAACACTGCCGGCCAGCGGCGACTTGATTGCAGTGCCTTCTGTCGGCGCTGCAGCCGGTGCCGTAGCTGTAATTTGGCTAATATCACTATTACCCGGACCCACCACAACATCATATTGTGTTCCGTTAACGCTGACTTTATAGCTTTCGGCGGCAAAGTCAGACGTTGATGCAGCAGGGGCAGCAGCGGTTACTGCTAGTGCTGCAGGCTCATTGCCAGGTGCTGGCTCGAAAGCATCTGGATTATCTCTATTCTTAATGAAGTTGATACCAACTTGCTGAAATAGCGCATAGATCAACACGTCATCCACTTCATTTTCTGCCAGCTTTATGCCATCTGACTGAGCGAGACTTTTAAGCTCATCGGTTAAACGCTCCATCTCTGGGGCAAGTAAGTCAGCAGGACGACAGGTAATTGGCTCGGCACCATTCAGTACGCGTTTTTGTAATGCTTCATTTACTGGCGCGGCTGTTGCACCGTATTCACCTTTTAATACACCAGCCGTTTCCTTACTGATTGATTTGTATCGCTCGCCGCTGAGTACATTAATAACCGATTGAGTGCCAACAATCTGAGAAGTTGGCGTGACTAATGGGACATAACCTAAATCCTTGCGAACTTTAGGGATTTCGACTAATACTTCGTCGAAACGGTCCATCGCGTTTAGGTCGCGTAGCTGGCCTTCAAGATTAGTGAGCATGCCACCAGGTACCTGTGCCGTTAAAATTCGTGGATCAACACCCTTCAGAGACCCTTCGAAAGCGGTATATTTTTTACGCACATCACGAAAGTACATCGAGATTTTTTCAAGTGAACCAAGATCAAGACCGGTGGCACGCTCGGTATCCTCAAGAATAGACACAAAGGTCTCCGTTGCCGAATGACCATAAGTCAAACTCATCGAAGAAATTGACGTATCGAGCATGTCGATACCTGCTTCGATCGCCTTTAAATAGGTCGCTGTCGACAGTCCCGTGGTCGCATGGCAATGCATGGACAGTGGGATGCTACAGGTTTCCTTGATGCGGCTGACTAGCTCTTCGGCAACATAAGGCTTTAATAGTCCAGCCATATCCTTAATACAAATCGAGTGGCTACCCATGTCTTCCAGACGTTTCGCCATATCGACCCAAAGGTCATTGTTGTGAACCGGGCTAACGGTGTATGAAATTGCACCCTGCGCATGTTTACCTGTTTTGATGGTTGCTTTGATTGCTGTTTCAAGGTTACGCATGTCGTTCATGGCATCGAAAATACGGAACACGTCCATACCATTGACGGCACAACGCTCGACAAATTTCTCGATGACGTCATCGGCGTAGTGGCGGTATCCCAGGGCATTTTGGCCGCGTAGCAGCATTTGCATTGGCGTGTTTGGCATGGCTGTCTTTAGCTTGCGTAAACGTTCCCAAGGGTCTTCACCTAGAAACCGAATACAGGCATCAAAAGTTGCACCACCCCAGGTTTCTAACGACCAATAACCAATCTTATCTAACTCGGCAGCGATAGGCAGCATATCTTCGATTCGAAGGCGTGTTGCAAATAATGATTGATGGGCGTCGCGCAAAACGACATCCGTAAGCAAAAGAGGATTGGCCATGGATTGAGTACCTGGAAAGTTGCGAGCCTTACTAATTAGGCTATTTAATTAGGGAATCTAATTTGGCTATATTAACTAAATGGAATCGACATTTATAATGCTGCTTAATCTACTTGTTTCTAAACTTATGAATAGCGGCCTGGATGGCAGCGATATGTTGGGTGTTGACTGCTGATGATGTGGGCGCAGTTGCAGTTGCCCGTGATTTTGCTGATGGATCGACAAATTTTTCTTCGGGCACCAGTTTCGAAATAGTAGAAATAATGCCGATGAGCAAAATTAGTATGACAAAAACAGACCCCATCCCGAGGCCGAGCAATTGCAAGCTTTGAGCGAAAAGTTGATCAATATTCATATTTTTAAATCCGTTAAGTGAATTCAAATTGAATTTCCAAGAATTATACTATAAATATTATTATTAATTATAAGCTTAATGAAAAAGATCTGAAAATTCTATCCAATGCATTACCTGAGCCAATAGTAGGCAGGGGTTCTATCATGGCTTTTGCCCACAACAGTGGTTGCCTGAAATGGATTCATTCGTTTACACAATCAATAGTTGGCTGCTCCTAGCGTGATGCAGAAAAAATTTAAACTATCCCTGCTTTGATTAACAGTTGCTGTGAAACTCTATTATGTTGCCTGACCAGTGCCGAAATATCTAGCCCGGGTATTTTACTGCTTTCGACAACGATTCGGCCATTAATAACCGAAAGCCAGGCTATGCCAGGTGTGCAGGTGAGTAACGATGCTACTGGGTCACTCATGCCGCCCGCATGGGGCAGGTCATCGATACGGAAGGCAACGATGTCAGCGGCCTTGTCAACTTCGAGGCTGCCAATGTCATCCCGACCTAAGGTCGACGCGCCGCCCAGTGTTGCCAGCTCGAGGGATTCGCGAGCCGAAAAACGTCCCGCATTAGACTCGAAGCCTGGCCAGCCAACTCGTTGTAATAACATGGCTTGCCTTGCTTCACCCAACAAATGATTGCCGTCATTGCTGGCCGATCCATCGACACCAAGGCCTACTCGAACATTGGCATCGGTCATTTCACGAATGGGTGCAATGCCCGACGCGAGAATCATATTGCTACTTGGGCAATGACAAACGCCGGTTTTAGTCTTTGCCAAGGTTTCGATTTCGTCTGCGTCAGGATGAACCATGTGTGCGTACCAGACATCGTCGCCAGTCCATCCCAGACTTTCCATGTATTGCAATGGACGCATACCGAACTTTTCTTCACAAAATCGATTTTCGTCGATGGTCTCGGCTAAATGAGTATGCAAGTTGACACCCTTATATTGGCGTGCAAGTTGTGCGCAGCGTTTCATTAAATCAGCGGTGACGCTAAACGGTGAACAAGGTGCAAGACCAATACGCAACATCGAATAAGGTTCGGGGTCATGAAAGGTTTCGATCACTCGAATGCAGTCGGTGATGATGTCGGATCCATCTTCGCAGACACTATCCGGTGGCAACCCGCCCTGACTTTGACCGAGACTCATACTACCACGGGTCGGATGAAAACGTACCCCCAGTTCCTCGGCGGCTCGAATTTCATCGTCGAGCTTGGCGTCGTTAGGGAATAGGTAAAGATGATCGGCAACTGTCGTTGCGCCTGACAATAACAATTCAACCAGGCCAAGTTTGGCGCTCACATAAACTGCCTCAGCGTTCATCTGCCCCCATATTGGATAGAGTGTTTTTAGCCAGTCAAATAGCGATAACCCTTGAGCGGTACCAATACTTCGAGTGAGGGTTTGATACAAATGGTGGTGACAGTTGATTAAGCCGGGTAAAACAATCGTGCCGCTGGCATCTATTCGACGATCAATTTTGAGTGGATTGTTTTCTAGCCATTGCTGTACGTCGAGGGTGGTGCCAACAAATACGATTTTATTATTCTCGGTCACCAACGCGCCATCTTCGATTTCTCGGCGCTGTTGATCCATGGTGACTAGTCGATGCACATGTTCGATCAGTAATCCTGACATTTCGAACGACCCGCCATAAACTGACAAACACCCATCACGAAAGTGGCATGTACGGCGCGATCATCACCTAACATCATCAACGCAAATAGCGTATCTTGAATTGAATCAGAGACGGCCATGCGCCTTTTCATTAATGGGGTTGATTGTAAATCCAATACAACAAAATCAGCTTCTTTGTCCACTTCAAAATTACCCAGCGTATGATCCAGATGAAGCGCTTTAGCGCCACCTAGAGTAGCGAGATAAAAAGCCTTCATCGAGGTCAGTGTTTGTCCGGCCATTTGACTGACTTTGTAAGCTTCGTTGAGCGTTTGCAAAATACTAAAGCTAGTGCCGCCGCCAACATCAGTTGCGACTCCGACCCTGATATTGTTTTGCAGCGCACTGTCGAGGTCAAATAATCCACTGCCCAGAAATAAGTTTGAAGTCGGGCAAAAAGCCATAGCGGCGCCACTGTTCGCCATTCGTTCGCGGTCTGTTTGATCTAAGTGGATACAATGCGCATAAATCGATCGTTCACCCACTAAGCCGTAATGATCATAGACGTCGAGATAGCTGCGGCGTTCTGGGAATAATTCGGCTACCCAGGCAACTTCATCAGTATTTTCGGCGACATGCGACTGTAGGTAGAGGCCATCGTATTCTTGGAGTAATCTGCCGGCCACCTGAAGTTGAGCGACTGTCGAGGTTGGTGCAAATCGAGGTGTAATGGCATAGAGTGCTCGACCATTTTCATGCCATTTTTCGATCAGTTTGGCGCTATCTTCATAGCTGCTTTTCGCGGTGTCGCATAAAAAGTCGGGTGCATTGCGATCCATCATTACTTTGCCCGAAATTAAACGCATATCACGCTTTTGTGCGGCATAAAATATGGCATCAACGGATTGTGGGTGAATCGTCGCGAAAACAGCGCTAGTGGTTGTGCCGTTACGTAATAATTCATCGCAGAAAAATTCCGCCGTCGCATTGGCAACATTAATATCCGAAAATTTAGCCTCGGTTGGAAAGGTGTACTTTTTGAGCCATTCGAGCAACTGAGCGCCATGGCTGGCTATCATATCGGTTTGCGGATAATGAGTGTGGGTATCGATGAAACCCGGCATGATTAACTTGCCGGTAAAATCATGAAGCTCGACGCCATCGGGTAAAAAATCAAGCCAGTCGTCTGTCTTGCCAAGTGCGGTAACCTGCCCAAGTTTGAGAATGAGAAGCCCGTCCTCAATATATTCCCAGCTCTCTGAAGATTCGTCGGGATCATCAATAAAATGTAAAAACGATGCGCGAATGGCCTTGTCGCAACGATTACTATCGAGTTGCATAGGTAATGAGGTGATTTTCATGATGAATTATTTTGGGGTTGAACGCTGGCGAAACCAGATATTTATGGTGGCACGCTCTTCATCGGTCATGCCGGTTAAATTGGCAAGAGGCATATAACGGTTTTGTACCGTTGTCGCGATTCTCTGCGCGTTTAGCGCAATTTGCTCACTCGTCTCAAGCACCAACCCCAAAGGTGGGGATGTAAATCCAGCTTGAGTGGGCGATGCAGCATGGCAGGCTGTGCAACGCTCTGCGATAAGTTGAGTGACTTGGGTATCGCTAATACTCGCTGTATTGGCAACGCCCTCAGTTGATGGTCTTAAAACCCATATGAGAGCGAGTAGTATAATAATGCCAATGATCGGTAACTGCCATTTGACTTGTCCTCGATGGCGCAACACAAAAAACTGGCGAATGAGAACTCCTGCCATCATCACAAATGCGAGTACCAACCAGCCGTGTTGGTTGCCATAGGTCATTGGATAGTGACCACTAATCATGATGAATAAAACAGGCAGCGTGAAATAGGTATTGTGAACTGAGCGTTGCTTGCCGATGATGCCGGGAGCCGAGTCGGGTTTTTTGCCTGCACGAATTTGCGCTACGACCTTCTTTTGGCCAGGGATGATATGAATCATCACATTGAACACCATAATCGTGCCCATCATCGCGCCGACATGAAGGTAGGCTGCGCGCGCACTAAAAACCTGAAACAAAGCCCAGTCGGTGGCGACAATCAGCAACAGAATAATAGCGGCGAGTAGATTGTCTTTGTCAGCCAAAACTCGACAAAGCGTATTGTAAATTAGCCAGCCAGCGACCAGCACACCAATGCTAATGCTGATAGCCATCGGTGCTGACATTGGCATGACTTGTTGATCGATCAAATAGGTGTTGGCGCCAAACCAGTAAATAATGGCAAGCAGCGCCATACCTGAAAACCAGGTGGTATAGGCTTCCCATTTTGACCAATGCAAATTATCTGGAAGTGACGCGCCTTTCGGCCCCACCATATATTTTTGGTTATGATAAAAACCACCGCCATGTACTGCCCACAATTCACCCGAAATGCCTTTGTCACGGTCGGACTTTTTGTCGGGCGGGGTTAAGGAATTATCCAGCATAACGAAATAAAACGAAGCACCAATCCAGGCAATACCGGTAATAACATGTAACCAGCGCACCAGCAGATTTGCCCAGTCTAAAAGGTAAGCTTCCATAGTTTTATATTGCTATTCGTTTCTAAAAAAATGTTCTACGCGTTCATTAATGAGCAGGGTAGATATCTGAATTATATCTACCCTGCAAATGTTAATGATGCCTTACTTTTTGGGTAGTTTACTTACAACACCCTGAACGTAAAAGTTCATACTGCTCAGTTGGTCATCAGTCATATTTTGTCCTGCTGCTACCACCGTCTCGCCACTTTGATCGACGACGGGGCCTGCAAAAGCATGAAGGCTACCATCAGCCATTTGCTTTTCCATTTTGGCGATACGTGTCTGAAGTCCAGCTGGTATGGCTTTATTTAAAGGCGCAAGACTAATCATGCCTTCAGCATAACCACCCCAAAGATTGCCTGGCTTCCAGGTACCTGCTTGAACCTCTCTTACCGTTTTGCTGTAGAAGTTACCCCAGTGGTGCGTTGTGGCTGTCAAATGGGCGGTGGGTCCATATTTAGACATATCTGAGTGATAGCCAATCGCATATTTGCCTTTTTCTTCTGCTGCCTGAACCACAGCAGTCGAATCAGTGTGATGCGTTAAAACATCGGCACCTTGAGACATCAATGTCATAGAAGCCTGACGCTCTTTTCCTGGGTCATACCATGAGTTAACCCAAATAACGCGTAGCTCAGCTTCTGGATTGACACTGCGAGCACCTTGAATAAAGGCGTTGATACCCTGTAGTACCTCTGGGATAGGGAAAGCCGCGACGTAACCTAATACATTCGACTTGGTCATTTCACCCGCGATAACGCCAGTCAGGTAACGACCTTCATAAAACCGTGCGTTATAGATACCCATGTTCTTGCCCATTTTGTAACCAGTGGCATGGACAAAAGCAGTATCAGGAAATTTCTTTGATACTTTCAACATATAGTTCATATAACCAAAGCTAGTCGCGAAGATAACCTTATCGCCCCGCTTGGCCATTTCACGAATAACGCGCTCAGCGTCAGCACCTTCGGCTACGTTCTCGACGTAGTTAGAAGTGACACCGGTTTCTTTCTCCATTTGTAATCGACCGAGGTCATGTTGATAAGTCCAACCAGCATCACCGATGGGACTGACATAGACAAAGCCGACATTAAAGACGGCTGCGGCGTTGCCTGCTAGCAGGCTGATGGCTAACGCTACACTAGCGATGCCTAGTTTCTTGATGAGTGTCTTTCGAACGGTCATTTTGCTTTATCCTCCTGGGATTGTTTTGATTTATTGTTGTCGTTATCGTTTAGCATATCACTTATTGGCTAAATATCCCTGATACTATTGAAGCTAAACTAGGAGCCTGATTTCTGCTGCTTATCCATCTTTCGTAAATACTTGTTGATAGCGTGTGAAACAGCCGTGAAGCCGAAGCTTGCGGTAACGCCGACAAACGACCCGATACCGGTCGAGCAGTCGAGAGAGGTTCTCTCTGGTCGTAGTGGTTTGCTTAGGCTAATGCCGCCATTGTCAGTTGGGTAGCTGGGTTGTTCGGTGGAAAACACGCAATCGATCATGTGGCGGCGTTTGGGATTTCGGCTATAGCCCAATTGTTGACGCAAGTTGGCGCGCATCTTGGCCAGCAGTGGATCGTTGAACGAACGGATCAAATCATCCACTTCAATTCGGGTTGGGTCGGTTAGCCCGCCTGCGCCGCCAGTCGAAACCAGCGCGATTTTATTGCGACGACAGTGGTGAACTAACGACACCTTATGCTGCACGTGATCAATCGTATCGATAACAGAATCATATTGAGCGAAATTGAATTTTTCGATATTACCGCGTGTGACCAAATCGTCTATCGCGGTGCATTCGCATTCAGGGTTGATTTGCAAAATACGCTCTTTTAGTACCTCGACCTTGCTTAGCCCTACCGTGTCTAACAGGGCATGAATTTGGCGATTGGTATTGCTCAAATCGATATCATCATGGTCGATCAGGCTGATTTTACCGATGCCAGAGCGAGCAGCGGCCTCGGCAGACCAGGAACCGACGCCACCAACACCGACGATACAAAAGTGCGCTTGCTGAAGGTATTCGAGTGATGACGTTCCAAACACTCTAGCGAGTCCTTCGAAGCGGTTTAAATAATCGTTACTGAGCATGTAAAGTGACTGATGTTAAATGGTAAAGTGTGAGTAGTAATGGGTGCCTTTAAAAATAGTGATTTTTTCGTGAGTGCAAGGAAGCACCGCGCACAGAACCGGAGTGTACGTTAGTACATGAGGATTCGAGCACGGAGCTGACGCGGCAATCGCGGAAAAAGTGCATTTTTAGAGACACTCTTGGGTGGGTTGAGTGTATTGGGCTACACTCAAACTGTCATTACAATTACATCAAAATTAAACGATAATTCTGTCGATCAATCGATTGTTCCAAGAGATCCGGTATGAACACAGCTTGCTTATTTACAATTTCGGCACCTTCTGGTGCGGGTAAAACCAGTTTGGTTAAAGCACTACTGGCGAAAAAACCGATGGAATTGGCGGTGAGCGTATCTTATACCACCCGAGACATTCGACCAGGAGAAGTGAACGGAGCCGACTATCATTTCGTCAGCCTTAACCAATTTGAGTCGATGATCCAAAACGATGAGTTTATCGAGCATGCACGAGTGTTTGATAATTTATACGGCACAGCGCAACAGTCGGTTGAAGGCATTCTCGATAGTGGCAAGCATGTTATTTTGGAAATTGACTGGCAGGGTGCTAGGCAAGTGAAGCAAAAAATGCCTGGAACGGCTTGTATCTTTATACTGCCACCCTCCAGAGAAGCACTAGAACAGCGTCTGGTCGATCGCGGCACCGACGATGAAACAACCATCAAACGTCGGATGGAATCGGCCGATAGAGAAATGTCGCACTGGAATGATGCCGAATATCTGGTAGTGAATGAAGACTTCAATCAGGCTCTATACGACCTCGAATGCATCATTCATACTCAGGGAATGACGAAACAACGACAAATGCTGAAAAATAAGCCATTAATTGCCTCAATTCCAAAAGAAATGGTTTAGATTTTGATTTGAATTAGCTATGATTACGCCCCTTTTTTTATCTAGCACTCCCTGGAGCTAAAGTTATGGCGCGTATCACTGTTGAAGATTGTCTCGAACACGTAGATAACCGGTTTGATCTGGTATTGCTTGCCTCACGTCGTGCACGTCAGATATCCCAAGGTGCCGATCCATTGGTCCTAGCTGAAAATGATAAGCCGACTGTTATCGCTCTGCGCGAAATAGCCGAAGGTTTGGTCACGGCCGAAGGCATGGATGAGATGGAAGCAAAACGCGCGCTAGAAAGGCTCTCGACAGATGACGAACTTGTCCGTCAAATCGCACAAGCCAGCCTAAATGTAGAACAAGCAAACGCAGCAGAGTAATCAACAACCCACTCGATGCTATTCTGATACAGGATGGCATCGAGTTGCTTCAAATCCTTCCCCGGCTAACTGCCAAGTACTAAGTAAACGTCGTTAAATCGACGACGTTAAGCTAAGTTAGTTAAGCTAAGTTAATTAACGTCGAAGCCAATCAAAATAGCTCAAATGCCAGCAAGGTCGCCAGCAACATGGCATTGCGTTAAGGTGCACTAGCAAACAAATAGTCAGTGCAAACCCACCAGTGATAGCCGCCTAGTCCTAATACAGAAGGATAAGCGAATCCGATGAAAGCTAGAATTAAGTCGCCAATGAGCGGTTTTAGTTGTGAGTCGAGTTGAATTGATCAATAGTTGCAAACTGAGTAGCATCGTAGTCTTAAGATCACATTGGCAATACAACTGTTATATAGATACTTTAGCCAATTACTTTAGAACCATATTTTCACAACAAACTGGAGTTAAAGGAATGAGTAATATTCTCCATAGGCACACTCAAGCATCACTGCCCACCGCTGTTCGTGGCGAAGGTGTTTACCTGTATGACAGTGATGGAAAGCAATACCTCGATGCCTGTGGTGGCGCCGCTGTCTCGTGCCTGGGCCATGGTAACCAGGAAGTAATCGAAGCGATCAAGGCTCAGGCCGACAAGATGGCCTACGCACACACGGCTTTCTTTACCAGCGACGTGGCAGAAGAGTTGGCCGATTTTTTAATGCCACGCAGTCCTGGCATGTCAAAAGTATATTTCGTGTCAGGGGGGTCAGAGGCAATGGAAGCCGCTCTGAAACTGGCAAGACAGTATTTTGTAGAACGTGGCGAAACTGGCCGCCGTCACTTTATCGCGCGAAAGCAAAGCTACCACGGTAACACGCTGGGCGCTCTGGCTGTCGGTGGTAACGAGTGGCGACGAGAGCAGTTCAAACCGATGCTAATCGAGACTCACCATATATCTCCCTGTTATGCCTATCGAGACCAATTAACAACCGAGTCAGAATATAATTACGGTCAACGGGTCGCGAATGAGCTTGAGGATAAAATAGATGAATTGGGTTCAGACACTGTTATCGGATTTATTGCTGAACCAATGGTAGGAGCGACATCAGGCGCGGTTGCCGCCGTGCCTGGCTATTTTAAACGGGTTCGTGAAATTTGTGACGCGCACGGAATCCTGTTAATTCTGGATGAAGTGATGTGTGGCATGGGACGTACTGGAACATTATTTGCCTGTGAGCAAGAATCCATTCAGCCCGATATTGTAGCTGTCGCGAAGGCACTTGGTGGGGGCTACCAGCCAATAGGCGCAATGTTATTGAGCGAAGAAATCTATAGCGTGATCGAATCAGGAAGCGGTTTTTTTCAGCATGGTCACACTTATCTCAGTCACCCAATGACCTGTGCCGCGGCCCTTGCCGTACAAACCATCGTTGAGAGAGACCATCTGTTGGATAATGTCGTCGATAAAGGCAGCAAGTTGCTGTCTCATTTGCAATCGCTGTTTTCAGAGCACCCCTATGTTGGCGATATACGTGGTCGTGGATTATTTATTGGATTAGAATTTGTGCAAGATAAAGCGAATAAAACACCATTCGACCCGAGTTTGCCGTTGCATAAAATCGTCAAGCAAGCTTCGATGGCGGCTGGATTAATGTGTTATCCAATGAGCGGTACGATTGATGGCAGGCTCGGCCATCACATTCTGTTTGCGCCACCTTATACGATACAGAATCAGCACATCGACGAAATTGGCGACAAGATAACCCAGGCGATAAAACATAGTTTCCAACAGGTAGGTGTCGTTTGAAAAGAGCAGGTTTACCATTGATTATTTCAGTAGCCCCAAATGGCGCCTATAAAACTAAAAAGGATCATGCGGCAGTCCCTATCAATGGCAGTGAAATAGCCGACACCGCAGCAGCCTGTCTCGATGCCGGCGCTTCAATGATCCACCTTCATGTTCGTAACCTTGACGGTAGCCATTCACTAGACTCTAATTTATATCGCAGTGCCGTTCGGGCAATAGAACGAGCAGTGGGAGACCAACTGTCGATCCAAATCACCAGTGAAGCCGCCGGTGTCTATGCTGCTGAAGAACAGATGGCGGCGATTAGGGCGCTAGCACCCAGATCAGTCTCGATAGCTTTGCGAGAGATTATTCCGACGGATGACAACCAAACCAGTGGGGCTAAATTTTTACTGTGGCTTTCGAAGGAAAAAATTCTACCTCAGTATATTTTGTATGATGTCAACGATGTTAAGCGTTATCAAAAGCTGGTGGTGGATAGCATTATCCCCGGCACGCCGCATTGGGTGCTATTTGTCATTGGCCGTTATAGCGCGGGTCAACAATCTGATCCAGAGCAATTGAAACCCTTTCTAACCGCGAGTAAAGGCATTTCGGTACCCTGGGCGGTTTGTGCATTTGGTAAAACAGAGCTGGATTGTGTGCTAGCTGCCGCTGAGGCGGGCGGGCATATACGAGTTGGTTTTGAAAACAATATTTATCTTCATGACGGCCGGGTTGCAGAGGATAATTCTGCTCTTATCGAGCAGGTCGCAAAGGCTGCTCGGGATTCAAAATATACTTTGGCGAATGCGATTGATTTTCGACAACTGTTTTCTGGTTGGGGTTGATGGACTGGCGCTTCTTTTATTATGTGAGTGAGGTATGCCATCATTGCCTGTCGGTTGAACTACCCAGTACGGATAAGATAGCAATGAAAAGAGTGAGTATTTTTTGCATTTGATGACCTGTTCATTTAGGCGCTTTTGCGCGTCGTACCGTTGGACCCGTATCACACAGCCAGATTCATGCTTATATTTCACGATTGATTTAATAATCCATTTGATTCTACTTTTATGCGTGATAAATAATTCTAAATCTATCTCAAATCTTTGATTCAGAAACTGTTTTTAGCGCTATACTGCGCGTTTCGTCCTAACTAGACCCTGCTCGGTTTGTTAACCCCAAATTAAGCCATGAAAACAGAATTACTCAGCCCCGCCGGTACTTTAAAGAGTATGGAATATGCATTCGCTTACGGCGCCGATGCGGTTTACGCGGGCCAGCCCCGATATTCACTTCGCGTGCGAAATAATGAGTTCAACAAGATAGAGAATCTCGCCTCGGCGATCGATATCGCGCACCAGAAGGATAAATTATTTTTCATTGCTAGCAACTTATCTCCGCACAACAATAAGGTGCGAACTTACCTACGTGATATGCAAGACGTCATCGATATGAAACCGGACGCAATTATCATGTCAGACCCAGGCTTAATCATGATGGTGCGCGAGCGCTGGCCCGATATGCCCATCCATTTGTCGGTACAGGCGAATGTGGTGAATTATGCAGCGGTTAAATTCTGGCACAGCATGGGCCTGACACGCATTATTCTGTCGCGTGAATTGTCGCTCGATGAAATCGCCGAAATTCGCCAGGAATGCCCCGAAATCGAACTCGAAACCTTTGTGCACGGGGCACTTTGTATCGCTTATTCGGGCCGTTGTCTGTTATCAGGCTATATGACCCATCGCGATTCTAACCAGGGGGCCTGCACCAATTCATGCCGCTGGAAGTACGATAGCCATGAAGCGGAGGAGACGCTCGAAGGCAATATAGTCGCTAAACAACCAGCCGATGGAGTCGAAGTTCATCAGCCTGTCGATACGAAAGACCAGATATTTTTATTACAGGAACAAGGTCGTCCAGGCGAATACATGCCAGCCTACGAAGACGAACATGGCACCTACATCATGAACTCCAAAGACTTGCGCGCCATCCAGCATGTGCAACGTTTAATCAACATTGGTATCGATTCGCTGAAGATTGAGGGTCGCACCAAATCGCATTTTTATGCTGCACGTACGGCACAAATATATCGCCGCGCGATTGACGACGCTTACGCTGGCCGAGACTTTGATATGGGATTAATGGATCAGCTCGAAAGCCTTTCCAATCGTGGCTATACCGAGGGTTTTTATCGACGCCACCCGCCGAAAGAGTTTCAGAATTATGAAACGGGCCATTCGGCTTCGCACAGCCATCAGTTTGTCGGCGAAGTCACATCACTGAATGACGACAATAGTTTGAGTATCGACGTAAAAAACCGATTCGGTATAGGCGATACGCTAGAGCTAATGACGCCAGACGGCAATATTGAATATCAACTCGAAAGCCTGTGCCAGGAACGCAACGGCGAATCAATAGACGTCGCACCAGGAAGTGGTCACAGAGTCCGAATTCAAATTCCACCGGGCACCCCTTTAACCCATATCGACAACGCTTTAATACTCCGAAGCCTGGAAAAATCAATTTATAGCTAATGCCCTCGACTGACCTATTTAACTCGGTATAACCGCTTGAATAAAAGGAAGATGGCCCACGGTTTCCCAGGTCAAATTCATTCATGAATCCTGCACGAGCTTCATTGCTGGCAGCAACTATAGCGACTGGCATGATTTATCTGGACCAGTCGGCTGTTCATATCATCTTGCCATCACAGTGTCCTTTTGTGGAAGTGGGTTAGATTAACCTAACAGGTAGTGCTTTTATGTCAATTTATATTTATGTCTATAAATGTTCCAATGGATTCAATGTAATAGTGGCTCCTTAAATGGCTCCTTCAAGCAGCAGGCATAAAAAACCGCCCGAAGGCGGTTTAGTCTAAACCCAATGAAAGCCTTACGCTTATTGGGTTTTGTTTGGTGGCAACACCGGGATTCGAACCTGGGACCCCATCATTATGAGTGCATAAAGCATTCATGCCCCTGCCTATCCATAAGTATTTATTAAAATGCACTAATGACCAAAATATAAAGAAAATCACGTCTATCAACGGTGTAAAGCCATGTATATTCAAGACCACTAAAATGTCACTGTTATCTATACCTGACAGGTAGCAGGCAATGATCGGTATTGGTCAAATTAGCTGACAAAAATTTGTCGTAGACCGTCTGTTACAAATTGAACCGCTAAGGCTGACAAGATGACGCCAAGTAGCCTTGTTATGACATTACTGATAGTCTGGCCGATGAAGCGTTCAACCAAACCTGCTAATAAATATAAAATCAGGCAACTTGCTAAAACAACACCCAGTGCACCAATAACAATGAATTGTGATGTTAGATCGTCTTGATGCTTTCCCATAAGTAACATAACGGTTGCAATGGACCCAGGACCAGCCAACATTGGGATGGCAATAGGGCAAACGGAAATATCATCCGGATCTGTCACTTTGATCAGTTCTTCAGCACTTTTGGATTTACGCTGGTTTCGCTTTTCGAACACCATTTCAAACGCGATGACCGCTAACATCAACCCGCCAGCAATTTTAAACGCCGGCATGCTAATGCCAAGAATCCCCAGTAAATCACTTCCAATCCATGCAAACCCGGTTAAAATTAGCATTGCTATCAAGGGGCCTTTGATGGCCATAGCGCGACGATGCTTGGTATCTGTACCTTGGGTTAGTGCCACAAAAATAGGGGCATTACCGATGGGATCGATAATGACAAATAAGGCAACAAACGCGCTAAGGGCAACTTCGTACAAAATGGATCTCTTTTGTTATTTCAAAGTTTATTCATAATGGGTAACTGGATTTTGTATAAATGTAAAGCGGCGCTGTATTTCTACAATGCAGGAGCCTGTCGGGCTTAGAATTAATCTACTGCAGAAAAGCCATTTTGGCCAGATTTTTCGATCCAATTCGTTGAATAGAACAACTATTCGCCTCACTCGATCAAAAAATGGGATCAAAATGACTTCCCCTCGCTACGATTACCTAAGCCCGACAGACTCCCAGTAACAAATCTTGACGTGGTCTAATCGATTGATATAACCCAGTTAAGGATAATTAACTTAACTGAGGTAAAAAGCATGACCACAAGTAAAGACATATACAAAAGAATACAAACTGGACGCAGTGAGTCTGGTAAAAGACCAAAAGCTTGGTCGGTCTGAAGCAGCTAGAAATCTGGGTATCAATTCCAATATGCTGGGGCGCTGGATAAAGGAACTCGATACTGATGATGGTTTAGCTTTTCGAGGTAACGGCAAGTTAATTATCAGACGTCAACTACCTTGGCCGGTGCGGGGGAATTGGTGTTCAACTTCGCTGGGGAATACGTACGTGGTACTTTCTAAGGTACTGTCAAGTTAAGTGAAATTGGTAAGCGAATTGTGTTCATAAACGTATTCCCATTCAGCAGGCACACGTCTCCTGATGCCATGCGTCAAATGATCGATTTCTCAACAATCGATAAATTGCTGCTTGAAGTAAATGTCGACTCACACGAAATAGGTTACGAATCTGACTGTGAATCGCTAAAAATCGCTGTGCCTGGCCCAGTGATTTAAATCGCCGCATCTGTCGATCTTGCGCTCTCATTGTTCATGGGATACTACTGCAAGGTTATTCGCATACCGATCACTGCAATTCCTTGATATGCTGTATTGCTTGGTTCATAATGTGTACCACGCTAACACGATATACACACTGGTGCAATATGAGAACAAACATAGTGATTGACGACAAACTTATGGCTGATGCCCTTAAAGCCACTGGCCTGCAAACAAAAAAAGAGGCTGTAGAAGAAGGGCTTAAATCATTGATTAGGTTAAAAAAACAAGCCGGCATACGCAGCTTAAGAGGTAAGCTGAAATGGGAAGGCGACCTTGAAGATATGAGAACCGATAAATGATAATAGTGGATACCAGTGTTTGGGTTGATTATTTTAATGGTTATAACACCGATGAAACCGATATTTTAGACACCGCTTTGGGCAAACAAGAAGTGGCTATTGGTGACCTCATAGTTCTTGAAATATTGCGTGGATTTCGTTTGGACAAAGACTACAACACTGCAAGAAAATACCTAGCCAGATTACACCAATACAATATGCTAAGCCCACAACTTGCACTTAAAGCTGCTGACCACTACCGGAAACTCAGGCGGATGGGAATTACTATCAGAAAAACAGCAGACATTATTATTGCCACATTCTGTATAGAGGAAAAGCTACCGTTGCTCTATGCAGACAGAGACTTCATTCCTTTTTCTGAACACTTAAAATTGCGCTCAGTCTCTGCGAAAACATAACGCCCAGCTCAGCTTGCGGAGTCAGATTGCAGCTGTTTGTGTACGCCCAGCATGGCGTCCTTCTAGTTCTTTGATTGATAATCCCATATACTCAAGTCTAAATGAATGACAGGGAGTAAGTCAAAGGACAAGGAAAGTCGTGAAAATCACTTCTGGAACAATTACTTAGTCGTCCTGGCTGAGCATCAAATTGAGTCATCTCTGTATACTTGGTATGTACGTCATTGTGAGACATTCATCAGAGGAAACAAGGATGCTCGGCTCAAGCAACATACAAAAAACTCAGTTTCTGGCTATTTGTCAGTGTTGATCAATGGTAATCAGAAAACGTCCTGGCAAAATAAGCAGGCCATTGATGCAATTGGCTTGTTGTTTAAAAGTATTCACGCGCCGTTATATCAGGAGATTGACTGGGACTACTGGAAGTTATCATGTCTGGATTGGGGTAAGGAGCATGACACCAATTATCGCTCGACTCATCCAATAACGAACCTTATAAAACCATCGTCTTTGCCGCTTGATTTAACACAGGAGAAGAACGTATCAGCTGAGATTAATAGCTTGAGAATAGCGGTCAGGCGGTTGAATTACGCCATCTGCACCGAAAAGACTTATTCTGACTGGGTACAGAAATTTTTAAAATTCAACCGGTACAAAAGCCAGTCTGAAATTGATCAGGGGGGTGTTATGAAATTCCTCGAATACCTCGCTATAGATCGAAAGGTTGCGGCTAAAATTCAAAGTGTTGCGCTGAATGCCATTTCGTTTTATTTCAAGCATGTTTTGGGGCGCGAGATTGGGGATATCAGTCAGTTTGTACGCGCAAAGCCAAGAGTGAAGTTGCCGATCATTATGACTAGAGATGAAGTCAGTTTGATGTTGAATAATCTTAAGGGCGTGCAATGGCTGGTAGCCTCTTTGCTGTATGGCGCTGGCCTGCGGATTATGGAGGCTATACGTCTTCGGTGCAGAATATTGATTTTGGTTTTAACCAGATTATCGTTCGAGATGCCAAGGGTAACAAAGAACGCGCCGTACCTTTACCAGCTAAATTAACTCAGTCCATGAAAGATCATTTGAGCGAGCTGAAAAAACAACATTCTGAGGATTTGGATCAAGGAGTTGGTCGGGTGTATATGCCGCACACGTTGGTTTTGAAATATGGTAAATCTGACCAACAATGGGTGTGGCAATATGTATTCCCAAGTTACAAATTATCAGTTGATCCTCGGTCTGGTATCGTTCGCCGTCATCATATAAATGAATCAACCAACCATACAAAGATGTGCCCGTAATCATTCGCGAAAATTAGAAATTCATAAACGGGTCACCTGTCATACTTTTCGGCACAGCTATGCCACGCATTTACTTGAGCGTGGTATGGACATCCGTACTATCCAGAGCCTACTCGGCCATGCAGATGTTTCCACAACTATGATTTACACACATCTGGCTAATTTTTCTAACGGTAAGACATCAAGCCCGTTGGATGACCTATAGGGTGTGATTGAGAAGCCCTGAGAGCATTATGAGGCATTCCAAACAGTGACCCCCTATGTCAGCCAGTAAGCCCGCCGAATAGATTCTAATGACGAAGGCTAGATTCTTAAATCACAGTGAGCTTTATACGTAAAAGTAGAATATTCATGGATGAATTTCTGTGACCAGGCGGCTTTATCAAGGGTGGTGAATGGGTCATTTTGGCGCGTTTTAAATCGTTTTGAAGCAGTCGTGAAATAACTTAAAAGAAGCTTTGGTCACAAAACGGTCACGATTTGGTCACAGGCTATTTTTTGATTATTTTGAAAGTGCTTTAGATAAGGAAAATATTGGAGGGATGTCTTATTTTTATTTATCTAAAATACCTCATTCACTGTTTGGTCACATCGGTTTATCTAGTTGAAAAGACAGTCTGAAATGTCGACACCATAATTTTTGTGAGGCTGAATTTTGGAGTAGAAACAAAACAGCCACTTGCGTAAGTGGCTGTTTTATAAGGAAAATGGTGGCAACACCTAGATTCGAACTAGGGACCCCATCATTATGAGTGATGTGCTCTAACCAACTGAGCTATGTTGCCGTTGTTCACTGCCTTGACCAATCACGAGGATAAGCCAGTCGAGCGGTCGGGATTTTCCCTTGAAGACTGGCCTCTGTCAATAGCGGATTCGTTCTTGTTTATACATTAAAGCGAAAGTGGATGACATCGGCTTCTTTCATGATGTATTCCTTTCCTTCTAACCGCCATTTTCCAGCGTCTTTTGCGCCTTGCTCGCCTTTGCCTGCGATGAAGTCGTCGAAGCCTATTACCTCAGCGCGGATAAAACCTTTTTCGAAATCGGTGTGGATGACGGCGGCGGCTTTGGGTGCGGTGTCGCCGACTCGGATTGTCCAGGCTCGCACTTCCTGTACGCCTGCGGTGAAGTAGGTTTGTAGGTTGAGTAAGCGATAGCCAGCGTGAATCACGCGGTCCAAGCCTGGTTCAGTGAGGCCGAGTTCTTTTAGGAAGTCTTCGGCGTCTTCGGCGTCTAGTTCGGCAATGTCGGCTTCTATAGAAGCGCAGACTGGGACAACTACGGCGCCTTCTGATTCTGCGAACTTGACGAGTGCATCGAGATGCGAGTTATTTTCAAAGCCATCTTCTGCCACATTAGCAATGTATAGCGTTGGTTTGGCAGTGATCAGATGTAGCTCCTTCATCCATTTCTTCTGGCTATCATCTACTTCGAAGGTTCGGGCGCTCAGGCCTTCTTCTATATGTGCGAGTATTTCCTGCATAAAGGTGAGCTTAGCTTTGGCATCTTTATCGTTAGATTTGGCGAGCTTCCGGTTACGCTCAATTTGACGAGCGACGGATTCCATATCCGCGAGCATTAATTCGGTGTTGATCGTTTCGACATCACTTAGTGGGTCGATTTTGTTGGCGACGTGGATGACGTCTGGGTCTTCGAAGCAGCGAACGACCTGTGCAATGGCGTCTGTTTCGCGGATATGACCGAGGAATTGATTGCCCAGGCCTTCACCTTTTGAGGCGCCAGCGACGAGCCCTGCGATATCAACGAACTCCATCGTAGTTGGGATGGTTTTCTTGGGGATGACGATTTCTGCCAGCTGAGCTAGCCTTGGGTCGGGTACTTCTACAATACCTATGTTGGGATCGATGGTACAAAACGGGTAGTTTTCAGCGGCAATGCCCGCTTTGGTCAATGAATTGAATAGCGTCGATTTACCGACGTTAGGCAGGCCAACGATGCCACATTTGAATCCCATATCTTTATGCTCTTTTACTGTGTGTACTGATGTACTATTGAGGAGGTCTCTAAAAATAATGATTTTTTCGCGGTCTGTTTTTTTGCTCCTGCAAAACAGACATACATGCCATCCATGGCAATAAGTGCAAGGAAGCACCGCGCGGAGAACCGGAGTGTACGGGTAGTACATGAGGATTCGAGCACGGAGCTGACGCGGCAATCGCGGAAAAAGCGCATTTTTAGAGGCGTCCTAAGTGTGTAATGCTTGCATGGCTTTATCTAGCCTGCCTTCAAATACCTGCGGCATGACATCGAGCGAGCGTTGGTTCGCTGCTTCTATAGCGCTTTGGTCTGAAATTGAAGGTTTGTGCAATACGTAGTTAACAACCTGATTACGATCTCCGGGGTGGCCAATGCCAACTCTGAGCCGGAAGAAGTCTTTTTCACCCAGGTGGTTGATGATGTCTCTGAGGCCATTATGGCCGCCGTGGCCACCGCCTTGTTTGAGGCGGTTGGCTCCTGCATCCAGGTCTAGCTCATCGTGTACGACGAGAATTTGGGCCGGTTGCAATTTATAGTATCTTGCTACAGCACCAACAGACTGACCACTTCGGTTCATAAATGTCTGGGGCTTGAGCAAAATAATATCTTTTGAATTTGTGATTGAATGTACTTGAGTTTTGGTTTCGGCAGCATTGAATCGCTTGTCGAAACGAAACGAGACGGATAATTGCTGTGCCAAGCTGTCCACAAACCAAAACCCAGCATTGTGCCGGGTATCGGTATAGTCAGCCCCGGGGTTGCCGAGGCCGACTATCAAGCGTATGTCTGCTTTAAGTGCAGCCATGTGCGGGTCTAGCTGTCTTCGCTATCACCTTCAGCATCAGCATCAGCATCTTCTTCTGCAGGTGCTTCTGGTGCTTCGTCTGATACAACTTCGGCACGAGTTTTGTGGACAGATACGACACCTAAGTCGTGGTCACCATCTTCGTCATGCATAAGTGCGACTATCTCAACGCCCTTGGGCATTTTGATCTGTGACAGGTGAATCGATTCGCCTAGCTGCAGTTCTGTGACGTCGATTTCGAGGTATTCTGGAATGTTTTTCGGCAAACAGATCACTTCAATTTCTGACATCATTAACGATAGCATTCCGCCGTCAGTTTTAACGCCGACACAATCTTCTGCATTTAATGTATGAACGGGAACGGTGACATGGATCGGCTTTTTATTGTCGATACGGAAGAAATCCGCGTGCATGATTTTTTTCTTGTAAGGGTGACGTTGTAAGTCACGTAAAACGACCACTTCTTTATTTTTACCCATCTTTAAATCGATAAGCTGGGTGTAAATTGCTTCCTTTTCAAGTGCATGAAAGAAATCGTTGTGCTCAAGCATAATGGATATCGGGGCGTCATCGCCACCATATATGACTGCTGGTACCATTCCCGTGTGTCTTAGGCGGCGGCTCGCACCTTTCCCCGAATCCTCACGTGGCTCAGCATTCAATTGAATGTTATCTGACATTGTTGTACTCCAAAAACAAAAAAACCGTCAATCTGACGGAAACCTTCTTTGCGACCAAGAAGGAACTTAACGCTGACAGGAATTCCCTCAAATAGGAGTTCCTGATCAGCGATCGTTAATCCATATACAATGAACTAACAGATTCTTCGAAATGTATGCGCCGAATTGTTTCGGCGAGCATTTCGGCGACTGATACCTGACGAATCTTTTTGCACTGTGCGGCCGCAGCTGACAGTGGAATGGTATCGGTGACAACCAGTGCATCAAGCACCGAGTTTTCGACATTTTCAATTGCCTTACCGGACAATACGGGGTGCGTACAATAGGCGTAAACACCTTTTGCGCCACGTTCTTTCAAGGCTGCACCTGCCTGACATAATGTGCCAGCGGTATCGACCATGTCATCGACGATGATGCAGGTCTTACCCTTTACTTCACCAATGATGTTCATCACCTTCGCCATATTGGGCTGTGGGCGACGTTTATCGATAATGGCAAGTTCGGCATCATCGAGCTGTTTGGCGACCGCTCTGGCGCGCACAACACCGCCGACGTCCGGTGATACAACAATCATGTCTGGATGTTTTTGTTTCCAGATATCACCCATTAAAATGGGTGATGCGTATACGTTATCGACTAGGCATGCGAAAAACCCTTGAATCTGATCCGCGTGCAAATCGACTGTTAGCACTCGGTCGACACCAACACTACTGAGCATATTGGCAACGACTTTGGCGGTTATCGGCACGCGCTGAGACCTGACTCGACGATCTTGTCGAGCATAGCCAAAGTAGGGGATAACGGCGGTAACCCGGTCAGCCGAAGAGCGTTTTAGCGCGTCGATCATGACTAGCAATTCCATCAGATGGTCGTTGGTTGGCATGCAGGTTGGTTGGATGATGAAGACATCACGACCGCGTACATTTTCACCAATTTCGACTGCTGTTTCGCCGTCGCTAAAAGTACTAACTGATGCAAGGCCGAGGGGTATATCTAGATGGCGTGCGACTGCCCGAGATAACTCAGGGTTCGCGTTGCCCGTGAACACCATTAAATCGTCTGTGTTTACACTACCAGCCATTGGGTCACTCGCTCAAATTGAAATAAGGTTTGATTGAACTATGTTGTTCAAATTCTGCCGATTGAATCGAATCAACCTCTAGCTCACTGGCAAAATCTACTTTGATATGGCTGGGCCGGCAGGATTATAAAATACCTCCATGTATTTTACCCTTCGGGCCGCTTACGCGTTCAAAAATGCTCCTGCATTTTTGTCGAACCATTTAGGTTCAAATCCTGCCGTGAGAATCGAATCAAGCTTAACTCACTGGCAAAATCTACTTTGATATGGCTGGGCCGGCAGGATTCGAACCTACGCATGCCAGGATCAAAACCTGGTGCCTTACCGCTTGGCGACGGCCCAATTATTATCTTCATTACTGCAATAATTCGCACTGCTCGATGATTGGATTTTGATTCATTGCTTTCACAACAAATGCACTCCAATGTTCGGGCGCGAGCGATCTTACACTTTCAGCCTGCTCGAGGCTATCGAAACTCGCGAAAATACAAGCTCCGGTTCCAGTCATTTTAGCTTTCGAATATTGGCTGAGCCAATCGATAGACTTTTGGATATCTGGATATAGCTGGCAGGCGATAGGTTCGCATACATTGCAACCAGCCCCTGCCAGAAAGGCGCGTATTGTGATGGGATCACAATTGCGTGTCAATTGCTCAGAGGCAAATATTTTACCTGTTGAGACGAATATTTGTGGATAAATCACAACATACCAGGGTTTTGGTAGATCGACAGGCGTTAAATCTCCACCTATACCACTTGCCCAGGCAGATTTTCCTTCGATAAAAACGGGAACATCGGCGCCTAATTCCAATCCCAGAACGGCAAGTTCAGATCGGTCTAGATCTAATCTCCACAGTTTGTTCAATACCATTAATGTGGTTGCCGCATTTGAACTACCACCTCCCAGGCCACCACCGATCGGAATATGCTTTTCGATGCTGTATCGCAATCCGAATGGTACATGGTATTTAGATTGTAATAAATTTGCGGCAAGCAGGATTATGTCATCCGCCTCATCGACTGGTGTCTGACTGCCGGAACGCGTAATTGAGCCATCTTCGGTTATTTCGAATGTGAGATGGTCATATAAATCGATAAACTGAAAAACGGTTTGTAACAGGTGATAACCGTCGTCACGTTGCGCCGTGATATGCAACATCAAGTTGAGTTTTGCGGGGGACCTAAATGTCAGGGAAGCGGTTGTCATTTGTCAGGAGCCTGTCGGACTTAGGATGAATCTACTGCGGAAAAGCCATTTTGGCCAGATTTTCCGATCCAATTCGTTAAATAGAACAACTATTCGCCTCATTCGATCAAAAAATCTGGCTCAAAATGACATTCCCTCGTTACGATTACCTAAGTCCGACAGACTCCTGGGAGGTCCCTTAATCGAAAATGGGGAATATCGATTCTTGCTCGACAGACGCTTCAAGTTTTTCCCAGCGTTCTATCACTATCTTGATCCCCACATTGTTATGCTTGAGATACAGTCGCTTCGGCATCTGCTGAGCCTGTTTTTCCTCGGAAAAGTAAGTCAGATAATTGACCAGCCAGCCATTTTGTCGTAACGACTTCAACCGGCCGGAGCCATATATTTCATAGCTAGATTCAACATTAGGCTGAGGCAAGCCTTTAATCCATGATTTTAAGCTACTCACCGGAATGCTCCAGCCCAGCAGATCGGCCAGTAACACTTCGGGGGTTGCGCCAAGTTGGTAATTTCCATCGGCCAGCGTGAGTTTAAACTGTTGATCTTGATCGGTTGAAAGATTTGACTCTATTCGGATGACACCTTGCCCGAACGGAGCTTCGATCACCATTGAAAAACGTTCCTGTTGACGGTTCCAGGTGATTCCGACTGGGTAAACCTTGTCTATCGCTACTTTACCTGCAGCGACAACCCATTCGTTTCGATTTGCGCTTACCATAATGGCTGCACGGGCGTGAATTTCCCATTCGTCGATATTGGCTAATTGTTGCTGTCGTAAGTTCCAGTTTTGTTCACTTTCCTGGGTCACCTGTAATACTGGTGCTTGACTACAGGCACCGATAAACGTGACTAAGACGATGATAAGCAAGCGTGAGAAAGAGGTGTGTTTACATCCTTTCATAGGTGATGTGTCATAGGTGAAGTGTAGTCATACGTAAATAAAGAGAGGATTAGCGTCCTGCGCATGGTTGGCGCCGACACATTTGTCGGCGTATCGATTGGGTGTTGGCTAATCTAGTCGGCTTATTGAGTTAGGCGTTGCATGACTTGCTGTATTCGCGGATCGTTGGGTATTTTTTTCAACGCTTTTTTCCATACGCTTTTAGCCGCTTCTTTGTTACCGCTTACCCATAACACTTCGCCCAGATGCGCAGCGATTTCGTTGTCATAGTACTTGGAAAGCGCCGACTGCAATAAACGAACAGCAACGTCATAGTTCCCCATTCGGTAATTTACCCAGCCAAAACTATCCAGAATTGCAGCGTTGTCGGGTAGTAGTTCTACTGCACGTTTGATCATGTCGTAGGCCTCTTCGTAGCGGTCTGTCCGATCCGCCAGAGTAAAGCCCAGGGCATTCAATGCATGGGCGTTATTGGGTTGAATTTTTAGGACGGCCTTGATATCTGCTTCCAGAATATCGAGACGATCGACTCTTTCCGCCACCATTCCACGGGCGAATAACAGGTCAATATTGCCAGGCGAAATTTGTAACGCTGTATTGTAAACCTCTAGTGCTTCACCGAATTGCTCGGCTTCTGACAATATTTCTCCTTCAGTTATATAAATTCGAACTAGCGTAGTTTGGCTTTGGCTGCCTTTACGCATTTGCTCTAAATGCTCGCGGGATTCTTTTATTCGATTGGTAGAACCAAGCAACGCGGCTATTCTGAGCTGGGCATCAAAACGATACTCTTTTACCTGCACCATGCGGTACCAGTCTATCGCTTGATTATGTTGCCTCTTGCCTTCAAAAATTCGCCCCAGGTAGTATTGTGCTTCACCTTCGCGCAAATTTAGCTCGACCAATCGAGACATATATTTTTCAGCATCATCCAGTCGCTGTGATTCAATCGTTAATAAACCCAACGTATAGAGCAGGTCGGGATCGTTTGGCGATGTTTGATAGAGCTTTTCAAATTCGATTTGGGCCAGCTCGTATTGCTTTACATCAACCAATAAACGCGCATAGGTTAAGCCAAGGTCTTTGTCATCAGGGCGATCTTGAACCGCTTGCCTGAGACTGACAACCGCTTCTTCAGGCCGGCCGAGCTTCAATAGGATTTTGGCTCGTGAGCTGTACGCACCGTCGATAACCTGAATTTTCAGTGATTTGTCCAGATAGTTGAGCGCTTCTTCGGCCTGGCCTGCCTGAGCCGACAACACACCATGCATATACTGCGCATAGGCTTTTTCGGGAAAGTTTTGTGCGGTTTGGCGTGTGACTTCTAATGTGGCTTCGGCATCTTCCTCTCTTGCAAACAGTCCAGTTAATGAACCAAACAATACTTCGTCACTGGTCTGGTTTTCTGAAATCATGTTGTCAAGCGCGCGCGCGGCCTCTGCGGTTTTTCCCTGGCGTATATAGATGGCAACAATAACTTGCTGCGCCTCGAGATCATTGGGCGATAGCTCTAATCGGCGATTGGCTGCCACGATGGCGGTTTCGAAATTATTGCCGTAAATCGCAATACGAACAGCCCGCGCCGCGATATCAGGGTTATTTTGCGATTTTGCGACGATTAGGTAGTTTTCAACTGCGAGATCAATGTAGCCACGTCGAAAAGCGAGTTCGGCAATCATCATGTGGTAGGCATCATTATTCAATCGATCAGCTTCGAGCTGGCTACTATCTTTAGACAAATAGTTAATTTGGGTCTGATCAATTTTCAATTCTGCAATGCCTGAGGGTTGCGATCCTGGTAGTCCGGCACAGGCGGACAGCCATAAAAGGGGGAGGATCATCCCGAAGTTGCGTTGTCTAGTTGTCAATTTCGATACCATAGCTTTTCTTTAAGTAGTTTCCTAGTTGTAAAAGGTGCGTGAAAAATGATGCCAACTTGTCCTGACTGAGTGTAGCACTGTGCTTCAAAAGCGAAAAGTATGTCGTTCGCTGATTGCCAGTTTTTGCACATCCTATGGTTCCTCTGTTTTTAAGGCGTCGCTTAGCGTTGCTGCGGCGACATTACCGAACGATATGATCGATTTGAAATACTTTCGTTCCTTTATTCCTAAAACAGCCAGGGATTTATAAGGCCGGCCTTGTATTTAGTGGGTCAATGCCTGAAAATTGCGACCTAACATTTAACCCCTTCTTAACATGACATTATTGTCGCTTGGCATTAACCATCAGACGGCTCCCGTTGATATTCGCGAGAAAATCGCGTTTTCGCCTGAGCAATTGTCTGGTGCCTTGCTGGAATTACAGAAAATACCCGCGGTAAACGAGTCTGTCATCGTATCGACCTGCAATCGAACCGAAATATATTGTGATGCGGTCGATGATTCTCGTCATGATATTTCTGATTGGCTCTCCGGTTTTCACCACATGGCGGATAACGCGTTAACACCTTACCTGTATCAACATGCCGATCACGAAGTCGCGCGCCATTTATTTCGGGTTGCCTCGGGGCTTGATTCGATGGTACTAGGCGAACCGCAAATTTTAGGACAATTGAAAACGTCTTATGACCACGCTCGCACGGGTAATAGCGTCGACACTATTCTGGATCGACTATTTCAGCACTCTTTTAGTGTCGCAAAGCGGGTTCGTACTGATACTGAAATTGGTTCGCACTCGGTGTCCGTCGCCTTTTCTGCAGTTAATTTATCGAAGCAAATTTTTGGCGATCTGGGTCAACAACGCGCGCTGCTAATCGGCGCAGGTGAAACCATCGAACTAGTCGCACGCCATTTAAAGAGCCAGGGCATTCAGTCGATTGTGATTGCTAACCGCAGCCTCGAAAAAGCGCAGATATTAGCACAATCGTTGGGCGCTACCGCGGTGAGCATTAGTTCGGTTCCCGAGCAGTTGGTGAATGCAGATATCGTTATTTCGTCTACCGCTAGTCGATTGCCTATTTTAGGTAAGGGGGCGACAGAAGCCGCGTTAAAGCAGCGACGCCATCGCCCCATTTTCATGGTCGACCTGGCCGTGCCACGTGATATCGAAAGTCAGGTGGGTGACCTTGAGGACATTTACCACTACACCGTTGATGATTTAAAAAATGTAGTCGATGAAAATATGCGTCACCGTGAACTCGCAGCCACGGCAGCGCAGGAAATTATCAACCTGGAAGTGACTAGGTTTTCTCAATGGTTAAAAACACACCAGTCGGCTGATCATATTCGTCAATTACGCAGTCATGCTGAGACCATAAAACAGCAGTGCATTGAAAAGGCAATGCTTCAATATGGGCAGGATAATGATGCCGAGAAAGCGCTTTTGACGCTGGCTAATACCTTAACCAATAAAATGCTTCACGCACCCACAATAGAAATGCGCAAGGCGATCAAAACCGACGACCAGGCCACTATTCAATTTTTGAAATCAATGATGACTAATCACTGATGTCTGCCGAGTAATCAACATCCTATAATTAATGACCGAGTAACTAATATTAATGAACCAATCATTGCTAAATAAGTTGGAACTCCTGTGCGGTCGTCATGAAGAGATAACGGCGCTGTTATCGGATATTGAAACGATCAATAACCAGGATAAGTTTCGTGCATTGTCGATGGAGTACGCCCAGCTTGGAGATGTTGTGACCAGTTTTGGTGCGTTTCAAAAAGCACAGGAAACACTCGCCAGTGCAAAAGAAATGCTAGCCGAAAATGATGCCGAAATGCGTGAAATGGCAGAGGAAGAAATCAACGAAAACAATCAGAAAATCGAGCAGCTGGAAGCAGAATTGCAAAAACTGCTGCTACCCAAAGACCCGAATGACGCCGCGAATGTGTTTCTCGAAATCCGTGCCGGCACAGGTGGTGATGAAGCTGCACTGTTTGGTGGTGATCTGTTTCGTATGTATAGCCGCTATGCCGAGTCCCAACGCTGGCAGCTAGAGATTCTAAATAGCAACGAAGGCGAGCATGGTGGTTATAAGGAAATTATCGCGCGTATTATCGGCCATGGTGCCTATTCGCACCTCAAATTCGAGTCGGGTGCTCATCGTGTGCAGCGTGTGCCTGAAACCGAATCTCAGGGTCGGGTGCATACATCCGCAGCAACAGTTGCCATCATTCCCGAAGGTGAGGATGTACAGAAGATCGAAATTAACCCAGGTGATTTAAGAGTGGACACCTTTCGTGCGTCGGGTGCTGGTGGACAGCACGTTAACAAGACAGATTCCGCGATTCGATTAACTCACTTACCGACTGGCACCGTAGTCGAATGTCAGGATGAGCGTTCGCAGCATAAAAACAGAGCGCGTGCGATGTCGTTACTGCAGGCTAGAATTTACGATGCCGAAAAACAAAAGCAAGACCAGGAGCAAGCAGCCGAAAGGAAGTCACTTGTCGGTGGCGGCGATCGATCGGAACGTATTCGGACCTATAATTTCCCGCAGGGAAGGGTGACAGACCACCGTATTAACCTGACGTTATATAAGCTGGATGAAATTCTTACCGGTGCGCTGGGCCATATTGTCGAGCCGTTAATGAATGAATACCAGGCCGAGCAGCTGTCGAAATTGGCGGAAGACAGCGGCGGCCTCAACTAAATAATAGAGTTAAGCAATGAGGCCTAAGCAATAGAATTAGGCAATGGAATTAAGTGATGGAGTTAAATACTGCGTTGAACTGGGCCAGGCAGCAGATTGGCTCGTCGAGTGACTCTGCGGCTCTGGATGCCGAGGTACTACTCGCACATTGTATTGGCAAGTCGCGAAGTTATTTATATACCTGGCCAGAGCAGGCGCTCTCAGCCTCACATTGGGACAGCTATCAATCGCTGATTTTTCGGCGGTTGATGCCAACCCCCATCGCCTATCTACTCGGTGAGCGCGAATTCTTTTCTTTAGACTTCAAAACCACTGCTGCGGCTCTTATTCCGCGATCAGACACCGAGTTACTCGTCGAAGCAGCACTCGATCGTTGCCCACAAAACTCAAGTTTTAGAGTCCTCGAACTAGGCACCGGCACCGGCGCAATCGCAATAACACTTAAAGTACATCGCCCTGATGTCACAGTCGTCGCGACTGATATCAGTCCGCAATGTTTGGCGTTGGCAGGACAAAACGCCACACACCATCAGGTGGATATCAACTGGATGGAGTCGGACTGGTTTAGTGCCATTGAACCGTCAGAGCGATTCGATATGATTGTCTCTAACCCACCTTATATTGCTGAAAACGACGTTTACCTGACTCAGGGTGATCTGCCTGCCGAGCCGTTATTAGCGCTGAGTTCCGGTCGTACAGGTTTAGAGTCACTACAGCAAATTATTACCGACGCCCCCGACTATCTAAATCGAGGGGGGTATTTATTGTTAGAGCATGGTTACGATCAGGAAACTGCAGTGACCGGTTTATTGCAAGCACTTGGTTTTGTTAACGTAAGCTGCCAATATGATGTCAACAACCTGCCGCGTATTAGCATGGGCCAATTCGCCTAAGTTGGGAGGCAATAACCCTAAGCCCGACAGACTCTAGATAATCCAATGTTGAAATAACCCAGAAGCCAGCGTAATCTTCATTTATATGGATGACACAGATCAATACCGATGCCGGTTAATTTACCTTAAGCAAACCGACGATATCACCAAGCAGGCCAAAGCTGTCTGCGAAGCTCTCGCGGGGATCGAGGGTATTATCTTGGCGGCACCGTCCGACAGCCATAGCGTTCACTTAATCTACTCACTCAATAATCTTTCTTTCGAGTTACTCACAGACCTGCTCAATGAGCTTGGTTTCGAGCTTGATAACTCTATCTTGCTTAGCTTGCGTAATACGATATTTGAGTTTCTCGAAACAAATGTTCGAGACAATATGCATATCGATGTCACGAAATTTCAAGAAGGCACTGACGAAGATGAGGCTGCCACTATCCCACGTCAATCTTCTGATAAATACTGGGAAGATTATCACTAGAGAATGGGTTGAAGTGCCTTGCCACTTCCCACTGTCTCTAGCCGCCCTCGCACATGGATCAAATTTCCTTGTTGGATATCTCGCTTGGTTTTATTCCTGTTGGAATTACATTGCTGGTAATTTTCTATTGGGAGAAATCAGCTAAATCTGCTTTTATCGCCATTATTCGAATGCTGATTCAGCTATTGCTTATTGGTTATGTTCTGAACTTTATTTTTACCTCTAACAATCATTGGATAATTCTTTTTGTCTTGGTATTTATGTTGTGCGCAGCTAGCTGGATTGCGCTCAATGCTTTGCCAGTGAGTCGCTGGGCTCTATTTCAATATAGTTTTATTGCTATTTCAGTTGGTGGTATTTTCAATTTAATCTTGATCACACAGGGTGTGTTGCATGTCACTCCTTGGTACCAACCTATGGTTATGATCCCACTGGCGGGCATGATATTTTCTAATTCGATGAACACCCTAAGCCTAGCTGGCGAGCGATTTTACAGCGAGCTTGAGCACCAACCCAATTATCTTCGTGCGCGCAATATTGCTTTCCAGGCCGCGATGATTCCGGTGACCAACTCATTACTGGCTGTAGGGCTGGTATCACTACCTGGCATGATGACGGGGCAAATTTTGACTGGGGTATCACCATTAATCGCAGCACGTTATCAAATTATGGTGATGTGCATGATCTTTAGTTCATCTGGAATTTCGGCTGCATTATTTTTATGGTTGATCAGGCGTGAAATGTCGCATCAGCAAATCATGGGTGATTAGGCCAGCACAATAGTTCATCGAGTGTGGATGAATTTTTCGAGGAATCTGGGCAAAAAAAGACTGGTTGAGTGATCAACCAGTCTTAAATGTCATTCCTGACATAACAACCAGAGGAGGACTGTGTTAGGGATCAATAGGGTTAAATCTCTTTCACATTACTTATATAGGGTAGATCAAGAAAAAATCCAGCTTTTTCTCCCATTTTTATTTAATTTTTATGAAAAGTGTGAACTGAGTAACGCTTTCAAATTAAGCGATAATAATAATTTTCAGTCAGTAACATTTTGATTTTAAGTAATATTTTACTAAAAACTGTTGATTTTCAAAATTATTTTTAGGCATTAAAGTTTTCCCCATATTTCTTATGAAAATAGCATCAATCCGTTAGGCGTCTGAGTAAACTCGATGTATCCCAACGACCACCACCCATTGTCTGAATTTCGGCATAGTAGTCATTGACGATACGAGTGACGTCTATTTTGGCGCCATTCTTTTTACTTTCTTCGATACAGATACCCAGGTCCTTGCGCATCCAGTCGACGGCAAAACCGAATTCAAATTCGTCTTTTAACATGGTGTGGCCACGATTCTCCATCTGCCATGACCCGGCAGCCCCTTTGGAAATGACGTCTATCACTTTTGCCCCATCCAGTCCTGATTTTTGCGCAAAGTGTAGGCCTTCAGCCAGACCTTGAACCAGGCCTGCGATACAAATTTGATTGACCATTTTAGTGAGTTGACCGGCACCGACAGCGCCGAGTAATTCTGCAGCCCGTGCATAGCTCATCATGACCGGTTTAACTTGATCGAATGCTGCTTGATCGCCACCAACCATGACGGTTAATACACCATTCTCGGCACCAGCTTGACCACCCGAGACGGGGGCATCTAAAAATGGAACCGAGGCTTTTTCGCCGATTTCGCGGGCAATATCGGCCGAGGCGGTGGTATGGTCGACTAAAATAGCACCCGGCTTAATGCCTGCCAGCACGCCGTCATCACCGTAAACGACTGACCTTAAATCGTCATCATTGCCAACACAGATGAAGACGAAATCAGCACCTTGCGCTGCCTCGGCTGGTGTCTCGGCCAATGTCCCTTCGTAGTCCTCGCACCATTTTTGGGCTTTTGCCGTGGTCCGGTTGTATACCTTGGTTTGAAAGCCAGCTTTAGATAAATGTCCTGCCATTGGGTAACCCATGACGCCTAAGCCTATAAAGGCAACTTGTTGTTTGCTCATTTCGCTTCTCTCTGGTTAGTTTTTATAAGAAAATTGGCTTTTATGATGCCTGCAGGTTTGCCATGCTGGCCATCAACCACTTGCTGCCCGCATGTTCGAAATTAACTTGCACTCGAGACTGACCGCCCTGGCCTTCGAGGTTCAATACAACGCCGCTGCCGAACTTGGCGTGGCTGACATTTTGTCCGACAAATAACCCGGTATCCGCCTCGGTTTGATGATGACTTAATTTATTCGTTGATTGATGAGTTGGAGCTGCAAAAGCTGGGCGACTAAACTGCGCCTTGGGTCTGATCTCCTGAACATATTCGGCTGGTATTTCACGTATAAATCGCGACACCTGATTGTAATTT
>JBDNJA010000021.1:0-3769 GCA_041688005.1 Gammaproteobacteria bacterium | reverse complement strand
ATACTGAAAGCATGCGCGCCTTTTCATATAAAATCGGATTCGAGAAACCCGATGTTATAACTTTTCTTTGATTCGAGCCGCCTTACCAGTCAATCCACGTAGGTAATACAACTTGGCACGACGTACTTTACCGCGACGCTTTACTTTAATTTCAGCGATCATCGGGCTATGAGTTTGGAAAACTCGCTCAACACCTTCGCTATGTGAAATTTTACGTACGGTAAACGCAGAGTTGATGCCACGACTACGCATTGCAATAACAACACCTTCATATGCCTGTAAACGCTCACGTGCGCCTTCTTTCACTCGGACCTGTACGATGACGGTATCGCCTGGCGAAAAATCGGGAATATCTGACTTTAGCTGCTCAGATTCCAGTTGTGCAATTATGTTACTCATGGTGCTTCCTCTAGATGTCTATCATTAACAGCCTGTTATGGCTGCTGACTAGCTCACTCGAACTCGTCTTTAAAATCGTTTAACAGGGCTTGTTGGCGATCATCCAGAACTTTATGTTCGAGTAGATCAGGCCTTCTTTGCCATGTCCTGCCAAGTGATTGACGTTCACGCCAATCCTCAATGTGTCGATGATTTCCATTCATCAATACTTCAGGAACTTTCATTCCTTTATATTCTTCGGGCCTTGTATAGTGAGGATAATCAAGCAATCCATCACTAAACGAATCTTGCTGCGCCGATTGTTCATGTCCCAAGGCACCTGGAATCAATCGAGTCATTGCATCAATACAGACCATAGCGGCTAATTCACCACCACTGATGACATAGTCACCAATCGACCATTCCTGATCCACCTCCTGTTGAATCAAGCGTTCATCAATGCCTTCATATCGACCGCATAAAAAAATCACGGATCCAGCATCGACCTGTTTTGCCAGCATGTCCTGATCAACAGGTTTTCCCTGCGGACTCAAATAAACCAACTGAGCCTGCGGGTTCTTTTTTCGTACTGCCTGGATCGTCTCTTCTAACGGCTGCACTTTCATTAACATGCCAGGGCCACCGCCATAGGGTCGATCATCCACAGTGCGATGTCTATCTACGGTGTAATCTCTTGGGTTCCAGCACTCTAGTCCAAGTAAATTTTGATCCGCCGCTCGCCCAACTACGCCATAATTTATCACTTGTTCAACCATCTTGGGGAACAATGTAATTACATCAATGCGCACCCTAGTCAATTCGCCTATGTACCATGGATTACTTAATTATAGATAATTTATCATCGATTATTAGTCATCAATAATTAATAATCGGCTTGCCAGTCGACTATCATTTGCTTTTTGACTAGGTCTATCTCTTGAACAATATCTTTCATAACAAAGGGAATTAATCGTTCTCTATCGCCCTTCACTACCATAACGTCACTTGCGCCAGTTTCCATCATCGAATCAACAGTCCCTAACGCTTCAGCCTGCATTGATTTGACTTCCATACCAATCAAATCAGACCAATAATATTCATCATTTTCTAGCGGCGGCAACTGCTCGGGTAAAATATATATTTTGCAGCCAGTTAACGCTGTAGCCTGGTCTCTGTCGTCAACACCAATCATATTAGCGATGACATTTTTGCCCTGAAGTCGGCCACTGACCTCAACTGTTTCTAGCTGACCATCAATTTCTATTTGCCAGGGGCTATAGCCAACAATATTTTCACGTGGGTTGGTATTCGAAAATACTCTGACCTCACCTTTGATACCTTGGGCACCGAGTATGTGTCCAACACAAACTGCTTCATTGCGTTCTTGTCGGACAGGAAGCATATTCGGTTATGACGACTTTACGCCGCTTTAAGAGACCCTTTGATCAAGCTAGATACACGGCCACTAGGTTGTGCGCCTTGCGAAACCCAGTAATCGATGCGCTCACTATCTAAACGCAATGCCTCTTCCTGACCACGTGCTTGTGGATTGAAAAAACCTAGGCGTTCAATATAACGACCATCTCTAGGACTACGGCTATCACTAACTACAACGTGATAGAAAGGGCGTCTTTTTGAGCCGCCACGAGCCAAACGAATTGAAACCATAAAAAAACCTTTTACTTACTGGATAAATACTTACCGGATAGAAATATCATCAAACAATAGCATGCCGCTGACCCAGGGTCAGAAGACCGCGTATTGTACCTAAAAATATGGGGCTGTGAAGCCCTGAAACGTTCTTTTTAATTGGTATTGAGCACTAAAATTGCATTCCAGGTGGTAAATTCCCTTTTAGGCCGCGCATCATGTTTGCCATGCCGCCTTTACTACCCATTTTCTTCATCATTTTTTGCATTTGTTTATGCTGCTTGAGCAATCGATTCACATCCTGAATTTGCGTGCCTGAGCCAACCGCCACTCTCCTTTTTCGAGAACCGTTGATCACTTCGGGCTTTCGTCGTTCTTGTGGTGTCATCGAATCGATAATGGCGACCATGCGTTTCATTTGTTTTGTATGCGCGGGACTCTGCATTGCCTTCGATACACCGGCTCCCATACCTGGCAATTTATCCATCATGCTACCAATACCACCCATTTTATCCATTTGGACGAATTGATCACGTAAGTCTTCCAGATCGAAACCCTTACCCTTTTTTACCTTTTTCGCTAGCTTCTCTGCCTTATCGATGTCGACTTTTTCGTGCGCTTGTTCGACCAGCGACAGAATATCGCCCATACCCAGAATTCTTGACGCCATTCGTTCAGGATGAAATGCCTCTAATGCATCCGTTTTTTCGCCTGAGCCAATATATTTGATCGGCTTTCCAGTGATGTGACGAACCGATAATGCCGCACCACCACGGGCGTCACCGTCCGTCTTGGTCAGCACCACACCAGTTAATGGTAATGCTTCGCCAAAAACCTTTGCTGTATTAGCGGCATCCTGCCCCGTCATACTATCAACTACAAACAGCGTTTCCGCTGGATCTAGCACGTCGTGAATGGATTTAATTTCACCCATCATTTGTTCATCGATGTGCAATCGACCAGCGGTATCGACGATTAATACATCGGCATTACTTTTCTTTGCCGAGTCCAATGCCTGGCGCGCAATATTGACTGGGCTTTGGCTGCTATCACTCGGATGAAAGATAGCTTTGACTTCCCCAGCCAGTGTTTGCAATTGAGAGATTGCAGCAGGCCGATAGATATCTGCACTGGCGACCATCACTGTTTTTTTATCTACTTCGATCAATCGTCGGGCAAGCTTGGCGACTGTGGTCGTTTTACCAGCGCCTTGCAGGCCAGCCATTAAGATGATGATGGGCGGTTTTGTATCGAGGTTAATGGCATCGTGCTGGTGACCCATGATGGCGACCAGATCATCATTAACGACCTTAATGAACGCCTGACCAGGAGAAACGCTGCCAATGACAGCCTGACCAAGTGCTTTTTCTTTTACGCCTTCGACAAAGTCTCTTACCACAGGCAGTGCGACGTCTGCCTCTAACAACGCTTGCCGGACTTCCCGCAAGCTGTTCTTAATATTGTCTTCGCTCAATCGTCCCTGACCACGAAGGTTTTTAAGGGTGACGGATAATCGGTCTGTTAAATTTTCAAACATAACGTTGGCTCAATTGCGGCGGCAAATTGTGATTGGATCTGGTAACTGGATCAGTAACTGGATCATTAAAGGCGGGTGATTATAGCAGCGT
Organism: Gammaproteobacteria bacterium; assembly: GCA_041688005.1. Classification (GTDB taxonomy): domain Bacteria; phylum Pseudomonadota; class Gammaproteobacteria. The sequence continues at coordinate 113 of JBDNJA010000021.1, read as the reverse complement.
AGGCGGGAGAATAAACCAGTAGCTAAGGTGCATTAGAATACCAGACGGCTGTTACAGCTTAAAACTTCTCCTCCAACGAGGTGTCTGACATTCCTTAAAAATCAAGTTTTCTT
>JBDNJA010000185.1:0-8424 GCA_041688005.1 Gammaproteobacteria bacterium | reverse complement strand
CTTGGTTTTAATCAACGCTTTATTAAATTTTTTGAAACTCTTGACGCTTAATCAATTGCTTGTCTAATCACTCAAAAACTAAATATGTCTGATGAATCAAATTTTTTCAAGGTGACTGCTCATCATAGAGATTTGTCGATTAAGACTAACACCAATACCCTGGAGCTACGCTCTAATTCAAACACATTACAAAGTGTTATCAATGTTGACCACCCAGAGAAACTGGCACTCAAGAATCTACATTACTTGATAGCGATTTTGCTGTTTATGCCTCAGCCAAAGCGTATTTTATTATTAGGGACGGGAGGTGGGTCGCTGGTTCATTTTCTTCGTCACCATTATCCAGACAGTCACCTCACCAGTGTCGATATCGACGGTGAATTGCTCGACTTAATGCACGAGAAGATGCACTTGCCAAAGGCTGATGACCATCTAACCTATGTCATCGACGATGCGGCTAAATATTTACAACGCTGTAATCAGACCTTCGATTTGATACTGGTTGATATTTTTATCGGCGACCAGTCACCCGATTGGCTGCTAAGTGCTGACAATATGCAGCGCCTTTACAGGTTACTCAGCGCATCGGGAGCAGTGGCTTATAACTTGCTCATCGATGATGAATCTGAATTTAGTCAATACTATCGAGATTTACGTGACGTCTTCTCGCAACAAACGCTCTGTACTCCAATTACGGGCTATGACAATACCATTGCCTATGGTTTTCGTTATTCGGCTGAAGAGCAGGATATGCCCTCGTATATACAACAGGCGCTGGATCTAGGGGAGACCCACGACATCAACTATATGGAAATCCTATCCGCTATTTACGCGACTAATCCCTCTGGAGCCGGGGTTATCTAGTCGGGGTTATCTGGCCCACCTTTCCGAGTAGTTACTGGTTCTTCCCGCCGCCCTTACAAGCTGGCGAAGCGGTGACACTTCCACCGCGTTCAGCCCATTCACTTGCGGTCATTGTATGTAGCGCAAGTGCATGAATTTGCTGTAATTCCTGTTCCAGCGCTTTATTCACCAAACGATGGCGCTTTATCAACATTAAGCCTTCGAATTGCTCAGTGACGATAGTGACCTTAAAGTGAGACTCAGATCCTGGTGCGACATTATGCATGTGGCTTTCATTTTGTATGTCGAGAAATGTCGTATCAAATGAGGCTGTTAGCTTCGATTCAATGGTATTTTGCATGATCATGTGTCTAACCTGGTTATATGGGAGTAGCCTGAACGAATGCTCTAGAGTTTTTTCTTAGCGCCCTGGATGGCATCGCAGACATCATCCATCGTCTGGATTCTATTGTCAGCTTCCACGGCCATCATTTTTTGAACCAGTAGACTAATGCGCACACTGATCACTTTATTCAACTGGTGGAGTGGCTTTGCATTGCCCTCAAAGTTCTGAAACAGAATCGACACTGGCTTTCCTTTATAAACCACTTTTACCCAGTTTTCTATTGGCATAGGGAGTTATTTTCCAAATATGAACTCACCAGTGTCATCAACATCTACCTGAATCGTATCTCCGGCACCATATTCTGCCGCAAGCAACGCTTTCGCAATTGGATTTTCAATGACTTGCTGTATCAATCTTTTCAGCGGCCTCGCACCATAGACTGGATCAAACCCTACTTTCCCTAGCTCATCCAATGCCCGCTCACTCATTTCCAGCGATAATTCTTTCTCCTTTAAGCGGCTTATCAATCGGTTAAGCTGAATAGTGGCTATGACTCTAATCTGAGCCTGAGTCAATGCATGAAACACGACCGAGTCATCGATCCGATTAATGAATTCTGGCCGGAAATGCTGCCCAACCTGGCGCATCACTTCCTGTTTTATCTCGTCATATTGCTTTTCACCTGTCATCGACTGTATTTCGGCCGAGCCCAAATTAGAGGTCATTATGATCACGGTGTTTCGAAAGTCGACTGTTCTGCCCTGGCCATCGGTAAGCCTGCCATCATCCAGTACCTGTAACAAAATGTTGAATACATCTGGGTGCGCTTTTTCAATTTCATCCAGCAAGATCACCGAATACGGTCGTCGACGAACTGCTTCTGTCAGGTAGCCACCTTGCTCATAACCAACATAGCCAGGCGGTGCACCAACCAGACGAGCTACGCTATGTTTTTCCATAAACTCAGACATATCGATACGAATCATCGCGTCCACTGTATCGAATAGAAAGTAGGTTAGCGCCTTGGTAAGTTCCGTCTTACCGACACCTGTCGGCCCCAAAAATAGAAACGAACCATTGGGACGATCTGGATCAGATAGCCCGGCTCGCGAACGCCTGATCGCATCCGAAACCACTATCACAGCTTCGCTTTGACCGACTACTCGTTTACCAATCTGCGCTTCCATATCGAGTAATTTGTCGCGTTCTGACTCCATCATTTTGGAAACAGGAATACCCGTCCAGCTAGATACAACAGCAGCTATCTCCTCTTCACCTACCTTATTAATGAGTAGTTTCATGTCCTGCATTTCGACATTCGCAGCCAGGTCTAACTGTTTTTCCAGTTCGGGAATACGGCCATATTGAAGCTCCGACATTCTTGCTAAATCACCTGCTCTTTGCGCTGTCTCTAGATCCAGTCGCGCTCGTTCCAACGCTTCTTTTATATGTGTCGAACCTTGCAGGGCGGCCTTTTCTGATTTCCACACTTCGTCTAGATCTGAGTATTCTCGCTCTAGTCGAGTTATCTCAGACTCAAGAATATCGCGTCTTTTCTTACTCGCGGCGTCACTTTCCTTTTTTAATGCTTCACGTTCTATCTTGAGCTGAATTAAACGTCGCTCAAGCCGATCAAGCGCATCGGGTTTAGAGTCGATTTGCATGCGAATTCGACTGGCAGCTTCATCAATCAAGTCAATCGCCTTGTCGGGCAATTGCCGATCGGTGATGTAACGATAAGACAGTCTTGCGGCGGCGACAATTGCGGGGTCGGTTATATCAACACCATGATGGACTTCGTAACGCTCTTTCAACCCGCGTAATATCGCGATGGTATCTTCGACTGATGGCTCGTTGACCAATACTTTCTGAAAGCGACGTTCTAGCGCGGCGTCTTTTTCAATGAACTGACGGTATTCGTTTAATGTGGTCGCACCGACACAATGCAACTCACCCCTCGCTAATGCAGGTTTTAGCATATTGCCAGCATCCATCGCACCTTCGGCTTTACCAGCGCCGACCATGGTGTGTAGCTCATCGATAAACAGGATGACTTGACCATCTTGCTTCGATAGGTCACTTAATACGGCTTTCAAACGCTCTTCAAACTCACCCCGAAATTTAGCACCGGCGATCAAAGCACCCATATCAAGCGAAAGCACGCGTTTACGCTTTAAGCCTTCGGGCACTTCGCCATTGATAATCCTCTGTGCTAAACCCTCTGCGATGGCCGTTTTACCGACACCTGGCTCGCCGATCAGGACGGGGTTATTTTTAGTTCTGCGTTGCAATACCTGTATCGTGCGTCTGATTTCTTCATCTCGCCCGATCACAGGATCCAGCTTGCCCTGCTCGGCGCGTTCGGTCAGATCGACCGTGTATTTTTCCAATGACATGCGCTGGTCTTCAGCATTGGCATTATCGACACTTTGGCCACCGCGAATGGCCTCAACCGCTTTGGCGATGGTTTCTTTTTTAGCGCCGGATGACAGCAAGACGTCGGTCAATGGGCCTTTTTCATCCATCGCTGCCAGTACAAATAGCTCAGACGATATGAATTGATCCTTGCGTTGTTGCGCTAATTTATCGGTTACATTGAATAATTTGGCTAAGGCATTCGAGATATGCAGCTCGCCATTGGTGCCTTCGACTCGCGCTTGTTTTTCAAGCAGTTCGCCTAATTGCGAGCGCAATAAATTGAGGTTAATACCGGCATGGGTAAACAAAGGCCTAATCGAGCCACCCTGCTGATCCAGTAATGACAGCATTAAATGTACCGGTTCGATGAACTGGTGATCACGCCCGACAGCCAGCGATTGAGCATCACCCAATGCTTCCTGAAACTTACTGGTTAGCTTTTCCATTCTCATGTTGAATCGTTTCCCTATTAGCTATTGCCGATCGAATGTTACTTATCAAAAAATATGAATCAAATAATCCTAATTGAGTATTACTTATCGAAATACTACTTATCCAAATATTACTTGATAACCCAATAGCTAAATGGGATTCACATTCGAATTTTCAAGCGTTAAAGGGTATCCAGATCAAACTCGCCATACGACCCGTGATGGCTTGACGTCGGTAGGAAAAAAAATCGGCTTCATTGCAGTAACTGCATAAATTCGACTGTGTGACATCAGCCACACCCAACTGCTTTAGCAAGTCATCGGCCAGGCCAGGCAAATCACAAAGCCAGTGCCCTGGTCGGTTGCTGATAAAGCGGTTGTCAGCCAACGCTTTTTTTTCGACATATTTATCGACGAACGCTTGCCTAACCTCGTCGCCTACTTCAAATTTTGGTTGACTGATAGCCGGACCTATCCAGGCCATTAACTCGTTGGCCGGCGACTGCATTTTTGCGATAGTTGTCTGTACGATGCCATCCAGCAACCCGCGCCAACCGGCATGAACCGCAGCCACTTCGGTGCCTGACCGATTGCACAATAAAATGGGCAGGCAATCGGCGGTCATCACCACTGCAACCGTGTCGGCGTGGCGAGTAATGGCAGCATCTGCCTCACGGTTTTGTTCGGATTCGAGGGTTACGACAGTTGTGCTATGGGTTTGCTGTAACCAGCAAGGCGCTGAAGATAACGCTTGTGATAGTAGAGCATCTCGATTAAGAATGGCTCGATTACGCGCGACTAAGTCAAGGTCGTCACCCACATGCTCAGCCAAATTAAACGAGTCAAACGGTGCCTGACTCGCACCACCTGATCGAGTAGTGTAAAGCGCCTTAACCGTCGATGGAATAGGCCACTCGGGTTGCTGCATACCCACTATCGTGTCTTTGAATCGTCGTCTTGAATTGACGCTCTAAGCGCATCGAGCATTTTTTGAAAGTCTTTTGGTATTGCAGCCTCAAACCGGCAAGGCTCTTTTGTTTTTGGGTGATCAAAACTGAGATATCTAGCATGCAAGGCCTGTCGTCCAAAACCGCGCATCATTTCGCCTAGCTCAGGGTCAACACCCATCGGTAGCCGAAAACGCCCGCCATAGAGAGCATCACCTAACAATGGATAGTGGATATGCGCTAGGTGAACTCGAATTTGATGAGTGCGGCCTGTTTCGAGTTGAACGTTAACATAGGTATGATGCGAAAACTTCTCGGCTACTTGAAAGTGGGTGATGGCATGCTTGCCTTTACTTTGGACTGACATTTTTTTGCGATTAACGGGATGTCGTGCTATCTCTGTCTCGATGGTTCGTCCTGCTGTCACTACGCCTTGTGCGATCGCGATATATTCTCGCTTTACGAGCCGCTGTTGCAACTGATCGACCAGATTGGCGTGCGCTTGTAGTGTGCGCGCAACGACCATGACACCCGTCGTATCTTTATCGAGCCGATGTACGATACCGGCACGAGGTAATTGTTCTAGCTTAGGGTCGATATCGAGCAGGCCATTCACCAAAGTACCACTTGCGTGCCCTGCCGCCGGATGCACAACCAGATTGGCTGGTTTGTCGATAATAAAAAACTCATCATCCTCGTGGATAATGTTGAACTCAATCTTTTCAGGCAAGTCTGAAATCTTTGCAACAAAAGGTATATCGAGGTCGACTAAGTCGCCCGCGTACACTTTCTGTTTCGGCTGGCAGGCTTGTCGATTAAGCTGAATAAAATTAGATTTAATCCAGCCTTGTATGACACTTCTGGAAAAATCGGGTAATAACCAGTGGAGTGCCTGGTCTAATCTTGAGCCAGAAAACTCGCTCTCAATTCGTATCTGTTGCTGTAATAATTTCATCGGCTGGTTATACTGTTTGTTTGCGCTTTCAGCAAGTTGATTCAAGAGTTAAATTTATCCATGCTTATACGTTCAATCCTATTTACTATATGTACCCTTTTGCTGGCGGCCTGCGGCCCTGTCAAAGAAGTCGATATCACTGAGGGCTGGGGAGTGGAAAAGTTATTCCGTAATGCCCGCAGCGAAATGAATAAGGGCAATTACAAAACAGCTATCGACCGTTACGAAATTCTCGAGTCACGCTTTCCTTTTGGCCATTATGCAACTCAGGCCCAGCTAGATATTGCCTACACCTACTTCAAATTTGGCGAAGCCGATTCAGCCGTCGCGGCGATTGAGCGTTTTATCAAACTAAATCCACGTCACGAAACCACCGATTATGCTCATTATTTGCGGGGTTTAATCAACTTTAATCGAGGTGGCTCTGTACTCGATAAGATTGTCGATCGAGATTTATCCGATTTTGATCGAAATATCCTGCTCACAGCTTATGCCGACTTCCAACTCGTGATTCGTAAATATCCAACCAGTCTTTATGCCAATGATTCTAAGCAGCGTATTACTTACCTGCGTAATGAATTAGCCAAATCGGATTTAAAAATCGCTCAGTATTACGCCTCGCGCAGCGCCTGGGTTGCTGCCGCTAATCGAACTAAATCGATTATTCGAGATTTCCCTGGAACCAATGCCATAAAGCAAGCCCTCGAACTACAGTTGCAAGCTTATGAGGCGTTAGGTCTGGATGAGCTTGTGATGGATACGAAACGAATTATCGACCTTAATTTTGCCAGCGATTCATAGAAACACCCTACTGGGCACCTCTTAAAATGCACTTTTTTAGAGGCACCCAACTGACCATCCAAACCAATAGCCAGACTATCCTCTGGCTATTTTTCTTAGCCATATTCATTTCAATAACCATATTCATTTTACTAATAAGGCATCTAGATTAATCACTTTATCTAACGGTGTGTTTTCACCAAACTGCAGCCAATTAACTACCTTATACCGGTATTAATTTTTTTTATTGGAGTGAGTCATGGTCGAAAACAGTAATCATCAACTGATCCCCCAACCAATCAACGTCACATCAGGCGCAGGTTTTGCTATGCAAACAGGCAAAACTGGCCCTCAACTTAAATGCGACGATAGGGCAGCGATGCTAGCTGGCGATCAAGCTCGTTTAGACGAAATTAACCGGCAGCTAGAACTCATGTCCGCTGTCAAGCGTGTTCAGTGGGCCATGGAACAGCTACCAGATCAGCACGCCCTAGCTTCTAGTTTTGGTATTCAAAGTGCGGTGATGCTGCATTTGGTCAACCAAGTACAACCTGATATTCCCATTATTCTGATAGACACCGGTTATTTGTTTAACGAAACCTATCAGTTTATCGACCAATTGCAAGCACAGTTAAATCTCAATATTCACAGCTATCGCTCGCTTGTATCACCCGCTTGGCAGGAAGCAAGAGAAGGGCAACTTTGGTTACAGGGCAAGCAAGGCATCGAGCGTTACAACCACACTAATAAAGTCGAACCCATGAATCGCGCTCTAAGAGAGTTAAAAGTTGGCACCTGGTTTGCGGGCTTAAGGCGCGACCAATCATCTACTCGAGAGGCGTTACCAGTACTACGCGTGCAAAAAGGCCGACTCAAATTTCACCCGATTATCGACTGGCATAAGCGCGATGTGCATCGTTATCTGGTTCAACATGAGCTGCCTTATCATCCATTATGGGAAAAAGGTTACACCTCTGTCGGTGATACGCACACCAGCCGACCTCTGGAACCAGGTATGAATGATGAGCAGAGTCGGTTTTTTGGATTGCAACGAGAGTGTGGGTTGCATTCATAGACAACTTTAGTGGGGATATTGGCAATACCTCTAACCTTTAGCGCTGGTCTCAATTGCCCTTACCCTGCAGAAAGAAACGCATCATCCATTGCGCCCAAATTTTGGCATCTGGTGCACTATTTTCGAGCTGTCGTCTCGCCTTAGCTAAATCTTTTTCGGGTAGAGGTGTCGCGGCAATGAAGTTATTCATGGCACGTTCCGGCTGCTCGGGATGGCCCTGCAAACAGAGTATGTTGTCACCAATGGTATAGGCGAAGTTGGGATATCCCTCACTGTGAGCAAAAGTCTTGGCCCTGTCGGGTAATCGGGTCACTCGCTCCTGATTGAAGTGATACAGGCTGGTATTATTTGCTTTCGGTTTCATCCAGGCATAGCTTGTTTCGGGCTGGATGCGGAGGTTGTAGTTGCCAATCATCCAGCCATTTTTATTATTTGCGACTTCTCCACCAAAAGTTTTGGCTAGATGTAAACTCGATTTTGAGTTTTTGCTTTAACCGCTTGCGTAAATCTCGGGGGCTTGCCCCCGTGCTGGATAGCTTACAATGGGGAGTCTTTTCCCCCGTTGTAAGGTGTCCGGCCCATGGAACTGCAGAAGAATACGCATCACGTATTCAGGTTAATGTATCATT